>MHYA01000047.1 GCA_001825675.1 Planctomycetes bacterium GWF2_42_9
CAAAGGGTATAAGTCTCTTCAGAATTCCACGTATCAGCCCGGAACCCTTGTAAATAAAAATAATTATTACTGGCGTGTTGATGAAATGGATTCTTTGGGCGTTATTCACAAAGGCGATGTATGGGCTTTTACATACGATTCTCGCCACATAGTTGAGTTACTTCAAGATCCTGATTTTCAGCAAGGCGTTGAAGTATGGGATCCGGCTCACAGCGCCTGGGTTTTACAGGGAATAATTCAATGGGATACCACACAGCCTTATCCAGCTTGGGGTGTATCGCAATTTGGCAGTATGTACACACTCTACGGTGCGGTTCCTCAGTTGCTGCCTTCTGGTTCATATAAGATTGGAAATGTGGCCAAGGCACTGATTATGGGGCCGATCTATTCGACAGATGCTGATATGGTGATTATGCTGGACACCAGGCCAGAATATGATTACCCGGGTTATCCTGCATACGATTGGCCCAGTTCTGATGTTTTCCAGACCATCACTGACAGGTGTCCTCGATTGACGGACATGACTGCGCTTGAGTTTCATCTTGAAGCGAAGATGCTGTCTCAACAACGGTTTAATCCGGCCCCTGGCGCACCGACATATTTCAAGACCGGTTTTATTCTTCAGGATCAGAATGTAAGTTCGCCAGGCTATGGAGATTTACTGTTTTTCGGTATAAATATGTATAGAAGCGACAGGACAACATTCGAGACTGAAATTATAGGTGAGGATACCGGGCCAGGCGGATTAGGTAAAATGATTTACAGTTGGGGAATGGAGCACTTTACCGCTCCTGGCGTTACTCTTCATAGTGGCAATTGGGAGACGTTCAGCGCTGATTTACTTCCTCTGATGTATGAGGCGATCAATGAGGCATGGCGCAGAAATAAACTGACGAATTCGCATAATTACTCGAATTTTAAAATAACGAATTTCGGTCCAGGCTGGGAGTCTTCGGAGAGGTATAAGGGTGAATTCCAGATACGCAATTTGAGCCTAAAGGCGATTCTTCCTTGATGTGATTATATAAGAGTTAACATTATTCAGTAGCAAAGGATTACCCGTGAAAAGCGTAGTGGCTTTTATGTTGGTGTTAACAGTTAGCGGCAGTGCGTTTGCCTTAAGCCCGAATGCTTTTATGGGCACTATTGATAGTGATTGGGCTACCGGCGGCAACTGGACAAACGGCGCAGCCCCGACCACAGAAGATGTAAGTATTAGAGCAGCAGCTGTTATTGCGCCAAGCACGGCAGCTTTCTCTAACATCCTTCGTGTTGGTAACGGAGTTTATGGGGCATCGGAGGTGGGGAGTATAGTAATAAATGGTTCACTGACTACCCGTTATGATATAAGAATCGCCGAACAGCCTGGCGTGAATGGTACAGTTACTGTAAATGCCGGTGCGATTCTTGATAATCGAACAAGCGCCGCGGTCGGTGAATTTGGTGTCGGCTATGGCGGCACCGGGACGCTGAATGTGTATGGCATTGTTTACACAAAATCAATGGACATAACCAACTGGTACTCGCCGGGGACAAGCATTGGTACCGTAAATGTGTTTGCGGGCGGTGTTGTGGTTGATCAAGGCAGGTTAACGGTAGGAGGCTCAGAGTCATGGGGCGGCAACGGATCCCTGGTTATTTATCCGGGGGGTTCGTTTTCGTGCGGTGATAACTGGAATAGTAAACTGCAGAGTTGGATTGATCGTGGCGCTATCAGAACTATACCCGGGGCATTGCTTATTGTTACAAATAATTCAGGTAATCCTGGTAAAACTTTTACCGCTAAGGTTATTCCACAAATTGCATCGGAACCATCTCCGGCTATCTCGGTAATGATTAATGATTCGATGCCTGTTCTTAGCTGGAAAGCAGGTATAAACGCTATTTCACACGACATATATTTCGGTACTGATATAAATAAAATTGCAACTGCCCATCGTTTGGCTGGCGATTTCAATAATGACCGCACTGTGAATATTACGGACCTGTCAATTTTTTTAGAACAGTGGTTGGCGGCTCCTACTGCTGGTGTTCTCTCTGCAGATTTCGATGCCAGCGGCGATGTTGATTTTAATGATTTTGCGCGGCTTGCGGGCAACTGGCAGGCGTCTGCTGATTCGGAATCTAAGAGCAATCAGACGGATACCGGTTATATAGTTAGCCAGGAACTAACTCCAGGTGAGACGTATTACTGGCGAGTAGATGAGATTTCAAATTTTGGAGACGTCATTATCGGAGATATCTGGAGCTTTATTTATAATGGTATGAATCCGAAGATCGCATTAGATGCGTATTACATAGCTCCCAATGCGCACTCAGCTGTAACGCCAGCATCGGGGTTAATTCTTGATTGGTGGAGTGCACGACATCAAGCCATACTTAATCGTGTTGGGCAGGGTAATGTTGATTTGATCTTTATCGGTGATTCGATTACACATGGCTGGGATGTCAGCGGTGTTGATGTCTGGCAGCAATACTATGCTGACCGCAACGCCGTAAATATGGGATTTAATGGCGACCGTACTCAGCATGTGCTTTGGCGTCTGAACAATGGTGAGATCATGGGCATATCGCCGAAACTTGCTATCATCATGATAGGTACAAACAATGCATACGGGTGGAATACCGCGATAGAAACCAGCGAGGGTATTATCGCAATATGCAAAGTGCTGCGTAATAAATTGCCGCAGACTAAAATCCTGATACTCGCGATTTTTCCGCGTTTTGACACGCAAACAGGCGCTCCTTCATCTGCGGCCATGCGTGAAATAAATGCCGAAGCGAGTAAGCGTGCTTCGGTTGTCGCCGATAACCAATGGATCTACTATATGGATATCAATGACCAATTCCTTGATGAGAATGGCGCATTGTTAGTAGATTTGATGCCCGATCTTTTGCATCCTGGCGCTAGTGGCTACCATGTGGAGGCTGAAAAAATTGAGCCGATGGTGAAAAAGCTGATGGGTGAGAATAACTGAGGGAGAGATGAAAAAAGAAGTATTGTTTCTGGTGTCGATGTTTATTTTTGCCGGTGGAGCATATGGTGCCACATTTAACGGTACAATAAATAATAATTGGGCTACGGCTGGCAACTGGAATCCTGCTGTTGTTCCAGTTATTGGAGTTGATGCAGCACTTCAGGCGGGCGCTTTTGTTTTTTCAGGCACCACAGCTTATGCGAATATCCTTCGTGTCGGCTGGAGTTCTTTGCCACAAAAGACAGCGACTTTGATTATAGATGGTGGCGGCAGCTTATCTACCGGTCATGACATAAGGGTTGGCGAAGGAGCGGGCTCTACTGGCACGATCACTGTAAATGCCGGCGCAGTTCTTGATAATAGGACTAGCAGTTCCACTGGTGAGTTCGCTATTGGCTATGGCGGCACCGGCACACTGAATGTGTATGGCACTGTTTACACTGATTCAATGGATATAACCAACTGGGGATCACCTACCAGCAGTACTGGTACAGTAAATGTGTTTGCGGGCGGTGTTGTGGTGGATGCAGGGAGGCTAACGGTAGGCGGACCAGAGTCGTGGGGCGGCAATGGCTCTCTAGTTATTTATGCAGGTGGCTCGTTTTCGGCGGGCGATAATTGGAGTAGTAAGTTGCAAAGCTGGATCGCTCGTGGTGCTATCAGAGCCGAACCCGGCGCATTGCTTGTGGTAACAGATCACGGCAGTGATGCCGGAAAAACCTTTACCGCTGTTATGCCGACAACGGCATGGAATCCTTATCCTGCCGAGAATGAAGTTATTACCAGCACGACCCCCACACTTAGCTGGACAGGTGGTAACACTGGCTCTTACGACATTTATTTCGGCACTGATATAAATAAACTTGTAAACGCCCGTTGTCTGACCGGCGATTTTAATGGCGATGGACAGGTAAATCTGACTGATCTGTCAACCTTTGCCCAGCAGTGGCTGACTGCTCCTGATGCTGGTGTTCTATCAGCAGATTTCGATGCTAGCGGTATCGTTGAAATTAATGATTTCGCACGGCTGGCCAGTAATTGGCAGACGATTGCTGGTGCGGAATATAAGGGCAATCAGGCTGGCAAAACATACGCAATTGCTTCATCGCTCACTGTCGGGCCGACCTACTATTGGAGAGTAGATATGATCGATACCGACAATCAGCTTCACATCGGCGAGGTCTGGCGCTTCAATTGCAGCACCCAGCATATGGTTGAATTGTTTAAGGACCCTTATTTCCAGCATGGCCTTCAAGTTTATAATCCCACGCCGGGGGCAACGGCCCCTGAAGGGATTTTAAAATGGAATGATGGTTGGCAGAAGCCCTCGTGGGGCTTTAGTCAGCTTGGTAGTATGCATGATATAAATGGTGTGGAAGCGGTACTGTTACCTTCATGTTCCTATAAATGGGAAAATACTTCAAAATATGTGATAATGGGGCCTGTGAATTCTACCGATTCCGATATTACTACTATGATCGATACAAGACAGGAACTGATGGCGGACCTCTGGTGGCCCGCGATAGATTTTGGTCAGAACCTTTCCATTCAGTGCCCGTGGTTCAACGATATGTCGGCGTTGTGGTTTAATCTTGATGTGCGGATGCTCTCAGACCAGCATTGGAATGATCCGAGTACTCAGGGACAGACATTCTTTAAGATAGGGGGTATTTTTCAGGATTTGAACCCAACTTCTCCGGGCTATGGGGATATGCTGTGGATATCTCTTGGAGTCTACCGCAATGTTACTCCTAGCCGTCTCGATACGTATGATTTTACTATCAATGGTGATGTGGGGCCTGATGGCGGGCAGGGCAAATTTATCTATCAAGCTGGTTCGACACACTTTACTGCCTCTAACGCGACATTGCAGGGTGGTGAATGGGTTAATTTTCATGGTGATTTAAAACCCTTGCTGCAGGATGCATTGAATAAGGCCTGGCTCAATGGATACTTGGTTAATTCACACAGCGCCAGTAATTTTAAGCTTACGTCCTTTGGTCCCGGCTGGGAAAGTTCTTACCGGTCAAGGGTCGAATTGCAGATCCGGAACCTGAGCTTTAGAGCTGTTGTGCCTTAAAGATAGTGTACAATAATGAAAACAAAACTATCAGTTTTGGGTTTAGTGTTAGTATGTGCCGGCAGTGCATTTGGAATGTGGTTTAACGGAACCTTTAGCTCTGATTGGGGTACTACTGGCAACTGGAACCCCGCTCATGTGCCGACCATAGCGGATGAGGTTTATGGCTATTCGGTATCGAACCCAACGATTGCCTCTGGTACCAATGCGTTCGCGGCCTGGAATCCAATTGGTGGAGGGGTAACTCTCATCATCAATGGCAGTTATACCAGCGGTCAAAGGATGTCGATCGGTTACGGTTCCGGAACTGGTGTGGTTAATGTAAATACTGGTGGAGTTCTTAATCTTGCCGGAAACGACTTGTATGTTGGTGAGGGTGGCATAGGCGTTCTTAATGTCTCCGGCACTGTTAACGCTGGAGCAGTAGATATACTCGTGGCGAATGCGGGCTCGGGCACAATAAATGTACTTCCCGGCGGTAGTGTCGTGAGTACAAGCAGGTTAACATTAGGTGACAGGGTGCCCGGAAGCCCCGGCACCGCAGCCCTTATCATTTCCGTAGGCGGTTCGTTTAGTTGTGCAGCTAACTGGGGTGATCTGGATGCCGCTGTTGCCGATGGCAGGATTCGTGCCACAGACGGAGCAGCACTTATAGTTGAAAATCACACAACTGATTCCGGTAAAACATTTACCGCTATTATACAAACAAGCACGTCGGATCCTTATCCAGCCGAAAACGAAGTAATTACCTGTACGACCCCAACGCTGAGTTGGAAAGGCGGCACCGTCGGCTCTTATGATGTGTATTTCGGCACTGATATAAATAAGATTGTAAACGCTCGCCGTCTGGCTGGTGATTTCAATAATGACCGCACGGTGAATCTGACTGACCTGTCAACCTTTTTCGAACAGTGGCTCACTGCACCTGCTGCCGGTATTTTCTCTGCAGATTTCGATGCCAGTGGCAATGTGGATATGAATGATTTTGCACGCCTCGCTGGTAATTGGCAGGCCGCCGCTGGCGTGGAATATAAAGGCAATCAGACGGCTAAAACATACTCAATTTCTTCACCGCTTACCGTCGGACTGACCTACTACTGGAGAGTAGATATGAGTGATGCCAACAAACATATTCGTATCGGTGAAGTCTGGCGTTTTAGCTGCGGCACAACGCACATGACCGAATTAATCAAAGACCCTTATTTCCAGCACGGCCTTAAGGTTTATTCGCAATTAATACCCGGCCCCAGTGCTTTTGAGGGTATTCTTAAATGGAATGACAGCTGGCAATTGCCGGATTGGCCGTTTATGCAGACTTTTGGCAGAGATGATTTGACTGGCGCTGTCGCGCAACTGCTGCCTTCCGGTTCGTACAAGTTTGAAAATGCATCCAGAAGTGTGGTTATAGGCCCTGTGAACTCAACTGACGCTGATTTCAGGACAATGATCGATACACGGGGTGAAATAATTGACGGGAATCAATGGCCGAGCGTTGATATGAACCTAAATATTGCTTCGAGATGCCCGCAGCTGACAGAGATGTCGCAACTACGGTTCACTATGGATATTCGCCTGCTGCACAATGAGTATTTCGCCCCACAGAATAACGGTATTTGTACGCTTTTTAAGACGGCCCTTTGGGTACAGGATATGAATACCGCCTCGCCTGGATACGGTGATTTTTTCTGGCTTGTTTTTGCTGGTTACGATAGTAGAATCGGCTTTCCTACCGATGACAGGTACGGTGCTATCAGCTGGCCAAGCCGCAATAAGCTGTTGTACGATATAGGTACAGAATATTCTACCGACCCCAATATCAATCCTGACCCCAGTAGCGACCTGTTTGCCGGCAAGTGGGTTCGCTTTAGCTGCGACCTGCTTCCAAAGATCTATCACGCTATGCAGACGGCATGGGAGGCTGGTTTGCTGCCGTATGCTGATCCAGCGAATTTCAAGATAACGAGCTTTGGCCCGGGCTGGGAAAGCAGTGAACGGGTCAAATGTGAATTCCAGCTTCGCAACTGGAGCCTAAAGGTAGTTGACGGTACCAGCCAACCACCTGAACCCCAAACCGCAACCACGCTTCTGCACTTAACAAAAGGTTCTGACTGGGGTACCCTTGCCAACTGGGAATACCGTCCACTCAGTGCGATGATGCCTGCTACGGCGCTACCGACCTTAATGAATAACGTTTATCTTTGGAATAGCGCAACGATTGCTTCCGACACCACAGTTCAAGCCGGGTGGGTTCCTGTCGGTTACAATGGTTGGCCTGCTACGACGTCAGTAGGTCTTACCATAAATGGTACCCTCACCCTCGGCGAAAGCACAGCAATCGGTGTGGGAAGTGGTGCTAATGGCACAATTACGGTCAATGCCGGCGCGACTCTTGATGCCCTGAGTAGCAGTATTAATCCCGATACGCATAATGTTGCCGGCCCAGGCGCTGTTACTGTTGGTGCAGGCGGTACTGGCGTGCTGAATGTCTTTGGCACTGTAATTTCCAAACGTATGGATATTCCCAACTGGTTTGCTGGCGCAGGTACCGTCAATGTGCTTGCTGGAGGTATTGTCCATATTACGGGTGCCTTAACCGTCGGCGGCTCAGAGTCGTGGGGCGGTGTTGGAAATCTGATCATTTCTCCAGGCGGTACAGTCATCTGTGGAGATAATTTTAGTGGCCAACTTCAGAGCTGGATCAATCGCGGTGCTATCCGTGCCGCACCAGGCGCAACGCTTGTGACAACATGGCACACGGGCGTCGATCCCGGTGTTACATTTACCGCTCATCCTTGATGTGATATGTGCAGGATAATATTATTGGGTAGAAAAGGATATACCGTGAAGAAAAGAGTAATGGTTTTTGCTTTAGTTTTATTGTTTGGCAGCAATGTATTCGCAACCTCAAGAGCATTCACGAATGCCATTAACACCGATTGGGCAACCGCGGGCAACTGGACCGGTGGGGTAGTACCATTCAGTGGCGATGATGTAGTGATTAGAGCTGCCGCTGTTATTTCAGCAAGTAATGCAGCCAAAGCGAATATTCTTCGTGTTGCTTGGAGTGCTTACGGGTCGATCGAGGTGGGGAGCATAGTGGTAAACGGCACTTTGACTACTTATTGGGATACAAGAATCGCTGAAGGAATTGGTGTAAATGGTACAATTACCGTAAATGCTGGCGCGACTTTTGATAACAGATCAAGCAGTTCAAGCGGTGAATTTGCTATCGGCATGGGCGGCACCGGCACGCTAAATGTGTACGGCACCGTTTATACAGATTCAATGGATATTACCAACTGGAGTTTGCCGGGTACGAGTACCGGTACAGTAAACGTATTTCCAGGCGGTGTTGTTGTGGATGCAGGCAGATTGACTGTCGGCGGCGCAGAGTCGTGGGGCGGCAATGGTTCTCTGGTCATTTATCCAGGTGGTTCTTTTTCGTGTGGCGACAATTGGAGTAATAAGCTGCAGAGCTGGATCGATCGCGGTGCTATCAGAGCTGCAGCCGGTTGCCGGCTTGTCGTAACTGCTCACACTGCGGATGTCGGTAAAACGTTTACCGCTGTTGAACTGCCAAAGAAAGCTTTAAGTCCGAACCCAACCGCTGGCAATACCATTAATTCCATAACTCCTACTCTTAGCTGGACAGCGGGCAGTGATGCGGTTTCTCATGAAATCTACTTTGGTACCAATTTATCTGCGGTAGCAAATGCAGCTCGAAGGACTGGTGATATAAATGGCGATGATCAAGTTAATTTTAAGGATATCTTAATAATGGCTGGTCAATGGCTGACGACTCCCGCAGTCTCCGGAGGTTCTGCGGATATTACCGGTGTTCCAAAAGTTGATTTAGCAGACTTTGTTGTAATGGCAATCGATTGGGGAAAAACAGGCGATGGTTTATTCAAAGGTTATCTTCAAAATGCCACCTATCAGCCTGGAACTCTTGTAAATAACACTACCTATTACTGGCGTGTTGATGAAATGGATTCCTTAGGTGTTGTTCACAAAGGCGATGTCTGGGCTTTTGCGTATGATTCTCGTGATGCAGTTGAGTTGCTTGTCGATCCTGATTTTCAGCGAGGATTCAATGTAGGTGATCCGACACCCGGAGCCTGGGTTGTTCAAGGAACTATGCAATGGGATAGTACAAATGGGAATCCGGTCTGGTCACTTGGTCAGTGGAATACTTCTTACTCCATAGTTAATGCTGTTCCGGTACAACTGCCTTCAGGTTCGGTTGAATTTGCCAATGCGACCAAAAGGGTAGTAATGGGTCCAATCAACTCCTCGGATGCGGATCTGATCTTTATGGTTGATACTCGTTTAGAGACAACGGTGCCTGGAGTATCGTGGCCACATCTTCTGACAGAGCAGGATTTATCCAGCAGAACATATTTTCTCTCACAGTTGAGCGGATTGGATTTTCATGTCGAGGCCATTTTGAATTCTGCCAATCTTTATGATCCTGGTGCGGTAGGTCAGTTCTTAGTTTACATCATCATCCAGAATCGAAACACTGCATCAAGTGGTTACGGGAAATTCTACTGGTTTGGTATTGCTTTATATGACAATAGATATCCCAACCAATACCTGTCAACGACTATGTATTACCAGTATGATGCTGGTTCTGGTATGATGCTGTGCCAGATGCCGCAGGCTGGGTTTGCCTCTGGGAAAATCCATGATGGCAACTGGGTCGTATTTGATGGCAATATACTGCCGAGAGTTATTGAGGCATTCAATTATTTCAAATCTACTGGTGGTATTCCAGCTAACTCGAATATGAGTGATTTCTGTATTTCAGGAATAAACATGGGATGGGAAGTCCCTATAGCCCACTATCGCGGCGAAATTCAAGTTCGTAACTTAGGCCTGAAAGCGGTTCTTCCTTAGCGAATGGTTGCCAGCTAACCTATAGGCTATTTTGTAAGTGGCAAGTCTTTCGCCATGGCCGGGTAGTTGAAGCGATCAATGCGAGAGAATTTCTGCCATACACCGATGAACAGCATCCGGCTATAAATATGGCGAGTTCGATAATTTCGAACCAGCTTTTATGAAGACGTCACTCACTGTGCCGCATTGGTATGACCATTCCAGTCATCCGTTCTAAAAGGTGACGCAGGGAGACCTGCCATATTGTAAATATTTCCGTTTGGAAAGGTATCCCATGCGTATCTCACGGCTGCAGGCTCGGCAACCAAAGGACTGGATACCACAATAGCTATGCCCTCTATAATGGCATTTGCCCAAACAAATTTTTTATCTTTACCGGCAATTGCAAACCCGGTTGGTGTTTCACCTTTCGCAATTAGGCATGGAGCAGCGTGGTTGAAGAAGACTTTTATTTTTTGACCTTCTACCTGATACCCTGAATATAATGGGCCAGAATATTCAATCTTGTGGCCATAAGTGTTTGCCAATGCACACAGTGCAAGCCTGTGTCCCACATCCTTTTTGTTGGCGGGGTGAATATTATTTGCTTCGCCGAGGTCAATGGTCACCGCCATAGCGGTGTTTTTTAAACCGCAAGTCATCAACTGGGCCTCTCTCAAATTTGCCCACCAGACATTATCTCGCGGTTCACCTTTGTATATTTCAACTTTTTGACCAGGATTATGATCTACAAAACTTGCGAGTTGAACAAAGTAAAACGGCATGTCAAACTGTTCGAAATCACATCTCCAATTATTTATCATTACTGGAAAGAGTTTTCTATACTGATAAGTAGAGTCGGCATTTGATTCGCCCTGGTACCATATAACCCCCCTGATTTGGAAGGGCAGAATTGGAGCTATCATAGCATTATAGAGAGCGGCGGGTCTGTCCATATCTCTGGCTTTCCAAGGAACAGCCGGTTTTTCAGTATGGTTTTTCTCTGCTTGATTACAATCATTCAACCAGGAGTTATATATTCGGGCATATACGTCAATAACCGAATGCAATTCATCATCGTTTTGGAGATATTCTATCCTGGTCCATGCTTGAGCTAAACTCCCGCCGTATGCACACATGATAAGGCCCGTGGGATAACCAGTTTTTTTATTAATTTCTTTTCCGAAATAATACCCAACTGCACTAAAGTGTTTTACGCTCTCGGGCGTGCAAATTGCCCATTGGCCGGAGATGTCTTTAAGAGGTTTTTCTGATGCATTTCGCGAAATAATGAATATGCGTATACTCTTATTATGTGAGTTTGCTATTTCTTCATCGCTACCCTGAACTTGCTGCAGTTTATCAAACCCTTGCATCGGCATTTCCATATTAGATTGGCCGGAACAAAGCCAGACTTCTCCGATTAAAACATTGTTAATAAAAAGTTCATTGTTGCCCTTAATCCTAATTTGATAGGGACCGCCAGCTTCTGGCGTTCTTACTCGCAGCAGCCATTTGCCTGACTTATCTGCAACAGTTTGATTGGCTGGCAACGAGTTGCTATCAGCTTTCCAATCCACATGAATTGAGATCTTCTCTCCTGGCTCGGCGATTCCCCAAATTTTAACATGGCTTTGCTGCTGAAGAACCATGTTGCTGCCAAAGATACCGGCCAGTTTCACTTCGGCAAGCAACTGCGGGCATACAAAAAAAATTATCAAAACACAAAAACAGCAAATACCTTTAGTTTTCATAATCTATCTCCAATAAAAAAAATAATACTAGTTTGACGAAAAGTAAATCACTAATGTGTTTTTAGAACCGCCACGAACGCCGCTGTCATGCAGATCTGAGTATAAGCAGTTTAGTCCTTTGTTTCTTGGATAGCGATATGCCCTGATCTCAATAGGGCTGCCATTTATCCATGCTCTGATTGTCATTATTTTCGAGATGTCTATAACCGGAACGACCAAGAAAGCATGGTCGTCGAAGAATGGATCCATTCCATAGCCATAGGTTATAAATGGAAGATAAAACTCTGAGCTTAACCACCATTCTGATTTCTTACTTTTCGCAATTTCAGGCAATGAAGTTGAAATTTGACCGGGATTGGAATAATCAACATCTTGTGAAACAACCGATGACGAATTTTTAGATTTTAGATGGATCAGTGTCGGTTGCTGCTCACTAAAGGCATTCTCAATATAACTGCCGCAGAAATTCGAAAGCGGTCCCAAAGAAGTCTGCTTGAAATTATTTGGCCAAAGCGGCATTTTAATGTTTTGGTCTCCTTCGAACAATGGGAAGTCATACTGCGGCGAATCTTTCCAGCCTAGAATATAATTTTTGTTAATGCCTTCAGAATAGTTCGCATCTCTAACATACCATTTTCTGAGCTGGGTAGGCGCTAGTTCTCGCCGGAAAGTACATTGAAATACCAGATGGCTGGCTTTTGCACTGATGAGCTTTGTGTCTGTAGCATAAAACTGCCGCGGTGGCTGCTTCGGATAGTTGGCATCAACCGCTACAAAATTCGGCACTTTAATATTCGCTGGAAAATGAATCTCGCAGAGTTCGGTTGTACCCTGAGGCATTGAGGTCTTGATTACATAATTGCCTTTTATCTTTTCCACCGTTCCAGGCAGGCCATACATTCTTGGAGCTGTAATTGTCAGTGGAGCCTTTACGATTTCAAGAACCAAGACTTGTTGAGCCGCAACTTCAACCCTCAGAGTTTCGCCGAGTTTAATAAATGGGCCATTCGGAGTTAGCCGGAGTCTTTCAACAGGATAAAGTTCTTTGATTTCACATAGGTCGGTCCCAGAAAGGCCCAGTTGCTCATTCAAAGGTATATCAACCAACTTATTCCAGTATTGCGGGTTAACCACAAATATAAAACCTGAATCTGATTTGGTATGGCTGTAAACTTCAACGCCGCCCATCCCGGGATTGTCGCCGGTATGATATGTCGTTGTCCAAAGGTTATAGTTCTGTTTTATGAATTTGATCCACTTACTGTAAAACGCGAACACCTCTTTCTGACGTTCAGGATTCAACTCGTCAATCCAAGGTCTCACCTCGCCGAGGCAAATATTGGGACAAACAGCCCATGTGGATAATGCGCCATATTGATAATTCCGTATGTCTGGAACGATAGAATTTCGGCAACAAAAATATTGTGCATTGCAGAAAAAACGGTAAGGTAAAAAATAGGTGTAATGAAGATCGACCATTTGCTGTCTGCGGGAGTCATCAAGGAGGCGGGTCATATTCAATCCTTGCCAAGGCGAAGCTATGAAAGGATCAGTCAAGTAAAGGTTTGGCGCCCACCATGCCAATTTGGGCAGAAATTCTTTCCAGTTGCCCGAATTAGGCCAGATAAGCATCTCCGGAGAAACCTGATTGATTCTGTCCATCAGATTGATTAATCCCTTAATCTGATGATAAATGCTATATTCACCAGCAGGATGTCCATGATTTTCAGCAAAACAAAGTCCGATGTTTAGGAAATCCAAGCAGTGTATTTCGAAATTGAACTTTTTGGCCTCATTGACTACTGCTTCTTCATAGTATTTTACAAATTCCGGATTCCCAAAACAGAAACCGCCACTATTTTTTCCGTCCCTCCGGACCATTTGCCATTCGGGTTTGTTTAGAGAAATATTACAAAAATTATAATGCGGGCAAAATAGTAAATTTGTGCCAGAATATCCACCAACTTTTACTCGCTTTGCTTTAGCAAAATCAACAAATTGACATATAAAATTCGGATCCTGTTCTCCCGAACTCCAATCAAATACTCCAGGCCAAACTTGGTAATATTCCACACCCAGCTTACCGATGACTTCAATTTCACGTTTAAGCAGATCAGTGTTATAATTTAGTGTTGGGTGATCCTTCATAGTATAAAATATACTGCTCTGCTGCGGTTGAGTATAACGATTGTTAATGGAGGTGCTCAAGACTAAGGGTCGGTTGAAACGAGGGGCAAATTGTTGTTGAACGTAAGAGTCGACAGCATCTACCATGCCGTCATCGTAGGTATAAGTGGCGTGTTTTTGCAATTTTGCACTTCCAATGGTGAGGGAATGGCACTGATACAGTTGTCCAGCTCGAAGCGTAGTATAAGGTGGATAAAATATTCGAGTGATGCTACCATGGGATCTAATAAAAGAAGCTGGGAAGTTCAGAGAGGCAAAAAAACCATTATCTTGGAAATAGTAAATTGCCGCGATATCCTGCAGCTCTGTTTTCGCAATAATGGGAGTAATCGAAGAACTCATATCAAACAAAAATATTTTATCTATCCCAATATCTTTCAACGGTGTAAGATAAAGAGTTTTGGTAGTCCTTGTAGGGGAATCCAGCTTGTAATTCAGTTCCCATTTAAACTCAGGAGTTTTGCCTTTAATAACAACTTGCTCTAGGTTTGAGGCGACCGATTCAATTTCTCCTTCATGCTTAAGATTCCGCTCGCCAGAAGTGACCATCCATGCGGCTCCCTCCAGTGCATCAATCTTGGAATTATTGAGAGATATTATCCTTTCGTAGATCCCATTCGGTTCGTAACGGATTTGCAGTTCTATGCCAGATCCGCGCAAAGTTGCTGTTCCAGCATAGACATTAAAATTAACGTTTATGAGAAACAAGAACAAGCATCTTTGGGATATTCCTTTTATTATGCCCATCAATAATCTTTCTGTCATTAGACGTAATTTGTGACAGATGAGAGATCTTAATAACGACAATGTCATTCAAATGTATGCTAATCACGCGCGCATTTAATCCTGTTCTTTCTGGGTCAAAACAACAGCAAAGCATCCCGATTTATCTTCGATATTTAGGTTTAGACCATTTTTGTCTGTTTTGACAATGCCGGTCGATTTGGGTTTCCATAAGCGATCAAAGACATCAATTTGAAATTCGCCATTCATTCCTTCCAGCCTCGTAGCAAGTCGATCGGAGAATGCATTTATGAGAGTAACTTTTTTGAATGGCTTACTTACGTGAACCAACCCGGGAACCGCTTCGAAGAAACCAAAGAAAGCCTGCTTATCGCTTTCTATCCGAATAGCGGCGGAAGGGGGGGTTGGCAGCAGAGGAACCATATTGCCCATCATCAGATCTCGGTCATTGGCATTATAAAACTTAAGCCATGCACGAATAATATCATTGTGCCGTTCTGGCGATTGTGCCAGTTTGACAGAAACCGCTGGGACACCAGCCAGTGTTATGCTTGCCATTTGTCTTGCCACATTCTCATTTGTTTCGCTGATCGTCCAGCTGGTGCAGCATGCATGCGTCAATACGCCATCTCCGAAAGTTTTCATATATACCACATCACGCCGATTCATGCTGTAGTCCTGCGGAACGTCCATGGGCCAAACATGTGTGCAGAATTGTTTGGCATTGAGATTGGCTGCGTCTCGACGCATGATAATGATCGCATCGGCATTTAATTCTTTGGTTTTTTGAAGTAAAGACTTCATGAGCATGGTGTAAGCCTCATGCATATCCGAGTTTATGATTCCCATTCCTTTGGAAGGCGGATCGACATTTTCAGGGATATTTTCAAGGAAATCGTACCACAGCCCGTCCATTTTGTAGTTAACCAGTAGTCTCGTCCATGACTTAAATAGATATTCTTGGGTTTTTCGGAGTCTTGGATCCAAATATGTGAGTGGTTTGCCATTCACTTTGACTAATGCGTCTGCCATTTGTGCATGTGCTTTGGAGCCTTCACCTATAACAAGCGGAGCGACATGCAATACCACCTTGAGTCCCAAATCATGCATTTGGCTTATCATTGCGTTAGCGTCTGGAAATCGCTCCCTATTGAAATCATAATCTCCTTCATAGGTGAAGCTGTAGCGACCGCCTTCCGACTTCGGAAAATTCCATCCTCCATCAATCTCGACTGTTCGAAATCCCAGGGATACGGCTTGCTTTGCATCGGAAAGGATTTGGCCCTGATTTATATCAGCTGCATGAGCATACCATGTATGCCACATTGGGGTGAACGCTATTGAACTGACTGGGAAAGGTTTATAATCTCTGTTAACATCGACAACTTGGGTATAATTTGCTAAAGCCTCATACCACAAAACATTCGGGTCAGCGTTGATGTAGATGCCGTCACTAAACGATGTTGTAGTGGAATTTGGCGACCAGCTTCGTTTAAAGCCTATTCGCACATAACTGTTGGCAATGCCCTGGGCCTCTCCACCATTTCCGATATCATACGTTGAACCATCAAAACGAGTAACCGGAACTTGGTTTAGCATTCCGATGGTAAAAGTGTTATGTCCGGATGTATCCTGCGTCCAGATTACGGGAGTGGATTCTTCAGCTCTGGCCACACCATCAAGTCCGAATGGCAGATCAATTTTATACGTTTGCTGCCGCATGTGCCCAGGGTGAAATATCTTATAAATGCTGGCATAGCTGGATTTGACCTCGATATTGTTTGTTGACATGCGGAAAGGTTTTCCATCAGGTCTATTAACCTTGTAATGCATAACACCGCACTTATCGGAGATTTTCTCAAAGCTCATCTCAAGGCGATAGGGGCCAGCATTCCAAAACTGATTCGTTTCGGTATTATCAGGAGTCGGCCGCCACAGTGACAATGGTGCCGGATCAAGTCCCAGGTCCAATGTAAAAAAACGATTGAACGAAACCCAGTGAATGACTGGCGTGGCACCTTCATAGGGGGCCTTTTCGCCGTTTTGCACCATGGCATAGATCTCTACCTCCCCAAGCCCGGCGGGGCGCGACAGCATAGGATCGTAAGATGAGGTGATTACAATTCGCAAAGCCTTGGCCATTACAGGAGCAAATTGTGGCTGTGCGAATTCTCCAGGGTTTTGGCTTTTCAAAGTGCCATCAGCAATTTTCATCCACGACTGGCCATCGGAAGATACTTCAATGTCAAAATCCTTAGTGCGATATTGGTCCTTTATCCAGTCCGCTTGAAAGATTTTTAGGCAATGGAGTTTACGCGGCTTTTCAAATGTAAAAGTCACAATCTGGGGCAACTTGGCTCCGTCACTGCTGAACCAGCAGTTCTTGCCTTCGACATATTTTCTATCGACGAGATTTAAAGGAGAGTAGGTTTGGGAAAAGCTGCTTGTAGCTTCTATTTGAGTACCCCAATCAGGTAAAGCAACATTTACCAGTTTCCCGGAAAGCAGTTGGGGGCTTTTGCCCCGTCGCTGATTAAGGTTGTCTACACCATAAACACCAGTGTTAAAGAGGATGACTAACGACACTAAGGTAACATAACGCAATGATTTCATTGTCCACTCTTTTTAAATAAGTTCTATTTGTGCCGTTACGGCTTCAGGTTGCGATATTTAATTCACCAAAATGTTTCAACATTGCTGTTCTATTCAGACCGCCTTTTTTGGCTATTGCCTGAACGTGGGCAGAAAACTAAATTAACGTGCTAATCTGTATTCTAATAAACTGCTGAAATTAATAATGTTTGTCGAAATTTTTTTTTCAATACTGCTGATTGTATTGTTATTCACTTTTTAATCAAATCACAAATCATCATGTCTAGATAAATTATTAATACCAACTTAGGTCAACTAGAAACATTTGCCGATATTCCTGGAAGATACTGATAGCCAAAACTAAACCCCAAATGGCATCTCTGGTTCCTAAAAGCAAGGACAAGCTCTTGAACTTGTCCTTGCTGCTTGACCAGCTGTAATCTCCACGGTTTAGGGTAGTTTGCATCAACCTCTGCTCTTGTGAATTGATTACGGCATCAGATTAGTAATTACTCAATAGATGCACATCTCTTAATGAACAACTCATCCATCCATTAGTTCCTGATGGTACATAAATTTCGGGACCGAGATTGAACCCGTTAAGCCTATAATGCGAAGGAGTTGTAGAAAAATTTGTCCCATAGGTATTATTAAGATCTGTAGCCCAGTCAGTCACATCTTGTCCGTACATTTTGTAAGCATAATACCGCAATCCTGACCACGTAGTTCCGGTAAAGGAATACGAACTGTCTCCTAATGTTAAATATCTTCGTCCGGAACCGAAATAGCTGACCACCATTGCAGTATTTGTTCCAGAATCCCAAGAAGCCCCTTCATACAAGGCCGATGAACCTCTGCTATCATAAGCAGCAACAACGATCCATACACCATTTCCAGTACTTGTATCAGTTAGATGCATTATAAAATCAAAATAGCCACATGCACCGGAGCCCTGAAAATACTTAGCCGGAACCTGAATATAAGCGCTATACCGGAAATATCCTCCTTGCCCCCATGGGTAAAGTTGGTCTTGTGCAGTAAAGTTATACTGATAGTACATAGACCTTAAATCAAGATTTGGAGGTTGGCTGGCTGAGTAGCCATGCAGTTGGAATCCTGCATAATCATCCTTCATCTGCACAGCGCAACTGCCATACCAGGTATTATCTATTCCTCGCTGGTATTGCGTCAAAGGGGATGCAGGATAATATCCGGAAAAATCGCCGACAGCCCACGAGATAGATTCATCTACAGCATCATTCCCGCAATACCAAGTTATACAAATAGGCGTGTGTGTTGGTCCGCCATTAGCAGGATTAGCGTAAGCGTGGCCGCTGATATTTGAAACCGACACGGGCGAATACCAATTTGTCGTGCCCGCCTCTGCAGTAAAGCCGATAAAAAATACGGTTACCACGCAAATAGAAATCATTCGTACATCTAAATTCCGCATTTATTTCCCTTTCTAAATTTGTAAATTAAATGAGGCCGCAGCATATGTAGTTTTTGACAAGGAAGTATTGCGGCAGATTAGTCAAATCTGTTCACGAAGCAGAGTTAGAAAAAATAAAGTAGAAGAAAAACTAATTCCAAATTCAATTGATGCAAAAAGTAGATGAAGCGTAGAATTCAGCTGGAAAAAAGGGCCGGTTCAATAACCTGCCCTTTTGTTTAAGTTACTTTTACTGAAATTATTTACGTCGACGTAAAAGCATGCTGCCAACTCCAACAAGAAGCATAGTAGCAGGTTCTGGAACCGCGGTGAAAGTTTTGCCCGCATCCAAAGTGTGGTTTGTTACAACAAGGGTTGCACCGGTTGCGGCACGTATATATCCATTATCTATGAAGTTCTGCAGTTGGCCACTCCAGTTGTCGCCACAGCTAAATGAACCACCTTCATAAATAACCAGCGATCCATTACCACCCCACGCGCCTACCGTTAACCTACCTGAATCCACCACAATACCGCCCGCAAACACATTTACTATACCGGTACTGCTAGTTGGTGATCCCCAGTTGGTTATATCCATTGACTTTGTGTAAACAGTGCCGTACACATTCAGCGTGCCGGTGCCGCCATAGCCGACAGCCAATTCGCCGACCGCGGCGCTTGTCCTATTATCAAGAATCGCACCGGCATTTACAGTAATTGTACCATTCACGCCAGTTCCTTCAGCGATTCTTATATCATAAAGGGTAGTCAGCGAACCATCTATTACTATGCTTCCCACCTCCGTTGGTCCATAAGCGCTGTTACCAACGCGAAGAATATTAGCGGAAGCTGTGGTGCTTTGTGCAATAACAGCGGCGGCTCTAATGCTTACATCTTCCGTGATCGGCGCTACGCCACTTGTCCAGTTGCCGCCGGTAGCCCAATCATCATTAATAGTGCCCGTAAAAGCATTTGGGTTTAATGCGAAGGCATTACCAGCCAATGTCAAAACACATACCACAATAACCAATTTACTTGCGTTAAACATCGTTCTCTTCCTCCAAAGACAATTAGAATTTAAGAATTTCACACATTTTTTTACGCTAATACAAAATTGATGTCTGTTTGTCGTGCCCTCCTTTCGATAACTTTCTTGGAATCGAGTTATCCTCAACTATCATAAATTACAATTTCAATATACCAATAAACGAATCATGAGTCAATATAAAAATGTATTATCTGAACAAAATATTATAAAGTATACATGATCACTAAATGAGAAGATATTCTTTTAACAGAGAAAAATCGTTGTAAAACAAAAGGTTTGCTCGAGAATAGTTCAATAAATGGTCATAAAAGAAGTTTAAAGATCCTGTTCAATACGGTGCAATGCATTGTAGTTAGATATTATAATAAAAAAGCTATTTGTAAATTGACTTTAATGTATGCGTACACTATAATGAACACGTGAGCAGTTTTTCTTTAATTGCAGGTTATTTATGGAAACAAACGAATTGGGAGTACGCATCCGGCACTGTAGAAAGAAAGCAGGCCTTGGTATAAGGGAGTTGGCCAGAATTGCAGAAATGTCTCCAGCGGCCATATCTGCTATCGAAAGACAAAAAAGCAGCCCAACACTGGCCACTTTGCAAAGGATACTGAGTGCTCTGGATACTAACTTTATGGATTTTTTTTCCTCCGATCAGGAAGCAGGAAGTGCGCCTGTCTTTGCATCTGAAGCGATGCAGAAGATAAGTGATGGCAACAGGACGTATGTATTGGTATTTCAGCGAAAACATGACATCAAATTTGAGATAATTATGGAAACAATTTTCTCAACAAAGAAACAAATCGCATGGGAAGTTCATGATTTCGATGTGGGAGGCGTCATGCTTTCCGGTAGGCGAGCTTGCCTCGAAGTTGAGGGACTTGGTGAATGGCTGTTAGCGCAAGATGATTCTTTTTATATACCGGCTAATCAGAAGCATCGTTTGACAAATTTAGATGAATCACCAATCAGGCTAATCACGGTATATTATCCAGCAAGACAACAGTAATTAATGGACAGGATAAAAATGTTAAATAAATTGACGTTTAAGGGCGGTTCGGTGGCGAATAATTTAATTCCATCTATTATAGGGCAAGAGAAAATGGCGGAAAAATTGGCAATTGATGGTGGTGCGAAGGCCGTAAATACTATTGGTCCATTTCCATCAAAAATTGGAAAAGAGGAGCTTTTGGAAGTTCTTGATCTCTGGCAAATGTCGCCGGAGAACACACTGAAAATAAGGTCGATTATTGAAAATGAAAATAATTTTAAAGGACCTCATCTTTTCAGGTATTACAATCCACGTCCTAGCAAAGTTGCGGCAGCAGAAAAAGCCATGAAAGACCTTATTGGTACGAAGTACTGTATGGCTACCAATTCCTGCACGTCTGCGCTGGTAGCGGCGTATCGTTCACTCGGAATAGGTATGGGTGATGAGGTTATTGTGCCTGCTTATACCTTTTTCGCTACATCGGCAACTGTTGTAGCGTCAAATGCGATACCGGTTATTGCCGATGTTGATGAAACTCTTTGTTTGGATCCAAAATCAGTAGAGAAAGCAATCACAAAGCGAACAAAAGCTATTGTTCCCGTTCATATGCGAGGAGCTCCTGCGCAGATGGATGCAATAATAGATGTTGCCAATAAATACGGTATTCCTGTTATAGAAGATGTTGCACAGGCGGCAGGTGGTTCGTTTAAGGGCAAACCGCTCGGCAGCATCGGCCAAATCGGCTGTTTCAGCTTTGACTATTATAAGGTAATAGTGAGTGGTGAAGGCGGATTTTATACTACCAACAACGAAAGACTTCACACAAGGGCGTTGAATTGGCATGACTGCGCAGCATGCTGGCGACCTGACCGATTTGGTCCTGAAAAAGAAAATGAAGACCTTTTCTGTGGTGAAAATTATCGCATGAGCGAGCTTGAAGGTGCAGTTGCACTTGCTCAGATTCGAAAGGCTGGTGTTATTGTTTCCAAGCACAGAGCCGCCAAGAAAAAAATCAAAGACGCGATTCAAAGTTTTCCTGGTCTGAGCTTTAGACGACTTGCGGATGAGGCCGGTGATGTTGGCATATGTCTGGTTATTTTTTTACCAGACGCTGAAATGACTAAGAAATTATTGCCTGCACTTAAGGCTGAAGGTGTTCCCTGCGGGGGTATTTATGATGCAAAAGTAAGAGACTGGCACACCTATAATTATTGGGAGCATATTCTTCAATATAAATCAGTTTCAAATGATAAGCTTCCATGGAGCGGCGTTCCCCAAAACGAACTCCCAAAATATAAAAAGGATATGTGCCCAAGGTCGCTTGAGTTGCTGTCGAAAGCGGTACTTATAGATATCGATTACAATCTAAGCGATGACGATTGCAACAAGATTTCGACCGCAATAAACAAGGTATTGAGTGTTTACCTCAAATAAAGGAATGCAGTATGGCCAAAATAAGTGTTTGCGCAGAGTGCTTTTTTACGGATTTGCCCTTTGAACAAAGGATAAAAAAAATAGGGGCTCTTGGATATAAATATATTGAATTTTGGCATCCTGAAGGCACATTTAATGGCAAAGAAGTCGATTTTTCGAAATTTAAAGATGCAAAAATATTAAAAAAAGCGGCCAAAGACAGTGGTGTTACAATAAATGATTTTGCATTTAGTGCTTGGGACGGTTCGATTGGTGGCAATCCTACAAATGAAAAAGACCATCACAAATATTTTGAACAGATTCAAAAGATGCTAGATTTTGCGAATGCCATCGGCTGTAAAAAAGGGATTGTTCTTTCAGGCCTTACCCAAAAGGGCATATCAAAAGACAAGATGATTGGCAATTTGGGCAAAGCTTATGCCAAAGCTGTTGAAATGGCTAAAATAGCGAAAATTACACTTGTAGTTGAGCCGTTAAATAGCCTTGTTGACCATGCAGGATTTTTTTTTGACGGTACTGATGAAGCTGTAAAAATGATTAATGAGATTAACAGCCCGAACCTCAAACTTCTTTATGATGTCTATCACATGCAAATTATGCAGGGTAACATTCTCGATTTTATCGAAAACAACATTGATATAATTGGGCATTTCCATTCAGCGGGCGTTCCCGGCAGGGCAGAGCCCTTTGATACGGAAGTCAACTATCCCGCGATCATAAAAAAAATAGATCAACTCGGTTACACCGGGTGTTTCGGCTTGGAATATTTTCCAAAATATGACCATGTGAAATCACTGAAGAAAACACTTAAATATTTGAGCTAAGGAGCTAGCAGATGGCAGGTGCATTTAAGTTTACATTTGGACCATGGAACATTCATGAGGGTGCAGATCCTTTTGGGCCTACTGTCAGGAATACGGTCGAACTTGGTAAAAAGCTTAAGGGTTACAAAAAACTCGGTTTTGATGGTGTTCAGTTTCATGATGATGATGCTGTGCCGAAAATGAATGATTTATCGGCTGCGCAGATTGTGAATGAAGCTAAAGTATTAAAGAAAACTCTTGATGGTGAAGGTTTAATAGCTGAATTTGTAGCGCCCCGACTTTGGGAAGACAGCAGGACTATTGATGGCGGCTATACCAGCAATGATCCCCAGTGCAGGAATTATGCGATCGAAAGGAGCAAAAGGGCAATAGATATCGCAGATGCTCTTGGAACAAATCTTATTGTTCTCTGGCTTGCTCGTGAAGGAACATACATAAGAGAGGCTAAGGATAGCAAGATTGCAATTGACAGGCTTGCTCAGGCACTTAACACGATGCTGGATTACAATTCATGCATTAAAATAGCAATCGAAGCTAAACCGAATGAGCCGATGGATCATACTTATATTCCTACTATTGGTCATGCAATTGGTATTGGAATGCTGACCAGTGATGTTTCTCGTGTAGGCTGCGTTATTGAAAGCGCCCATGCGATACTAGCGGGCCTCGATCCATCCGATGAGATGGGCTATGCGCTAGCACATAAAAAACTTTGGTCGGTTCATCTAAATGACCAGAATGGCCTGAAGTTCGATCAAGACAAAACGTTTGGTTCAGTGGATTTACGCAGGGCATTCAATCAGGTCAGAATCCTTGATAAATATAATTATGGCCAAAATGGGGAATGGGTTGGGCTTGACGTCAAAGCGATGCGGACGCAGAAAGACGAAGTTGCGGCAAAGCATTTGAGTAATAGTCGGATGATTTTTCTGCGGCTACTGGACCTTGTTCGGAGTCTGGACGATGCTAAAGCAGAGAGGCTGATTTCCGAGCGTGATTATGAGGAATTGGATCTTTTAATAATGAGTCATTTGTTAAGCAAGTGAATCAGAGTATAAATAGTTTATAAGTATCGCGACGCATCAGGAAGTGGTAAAGGTATTATGAAGAAATTTAAGGCAGGGATAATTGGAACTGGTTATATTGGCCCGGCACATATTGAAGCTCTTCGCAGACTGGGCAATGTCGAAGTGGTCGCAATAGCTGAAGCAACGAAAGAAATCGCTAAAAAGAAGGCACGTGAGCTTGGTGTTCCCAAATCATACGGCACATATAAAGAACTCATCAATGATGAGGAGATTGATGTTGTTCACAACTGCACGCCCAACCACCTGCATTATGAGATCAATTGCGCCATTATCGATGCCGGCAAACACGTTGTGAGTGAAAAACCACTGGCCACAACGGTGGCTGAGTCAGCGGATTTAGTTCGGCGAGTCCGAAGTAAAGGTGTTGTCCATGCCGTTAATTTCAATTATCGTTATTACCCGCTTGTACAGCATGCGGCAATGATGGCACGAAATAACGAATGCGGCCGTATTTTTGCTGTCCAGGGGTGTTATATGCAGGATTGGCTGTTATATGATACAGATTGGAATTGGCGGCTTGAACCGCAATTCGCCGGTAAGAGCCGAGCCATGGCGGATATCGGGTCGCATTGGTTCGATATGATTCAGTTTGTGCTCGGTCAGCGAATAAAGAGGGTATTTGCTGATTTGCTGACTGTACATGAATATCGCAAAAAGCCCGTCAAGCAGGTTGAGACATTTGCTGGCAAGACATTAAATGCTTCAGAGTGTATTCCGGTGAAGATCGATACGGAGGATTACGGCCAGATACTTATTGAATTTGCAAATGGTACAAAGGGAATGGTTTGTGTTTCACAGGTATCGGCAGGCCGTAAGAATCATATTGTTTTTGAATTGAATGGAACAGAAAAAAGTGTATGGTGGGATCAAGAGCGTCCCAATGAATTGATGCTTGGGTTACGTAATGAGTTGAACAGGCATATGTTGAAAGATTCCATATTATTACACAAAGAAATTGCAGATTATGCGCATTATCCTGCTGGACACAACGAGGGATATCCCAGCTGTGTAAAGAATTTTTGCAGAAACGTATATAGATATATAGACGACCCAAGCGGAGGAGTTGACTTCTCGACCTTTGATGACGGACATAATGCGGTGGCGGTCATCGAAGCAATTATGCAAAGCGCACAAACGGGAAAATGGATTTCTGTTGAGGCATAGCCAGTATCGTGATGCAGATTGAGAAGATTAGTTACAATGATTGGAACACGGCTTATCGTTGTGTACGCAATTCAGTTGAGTTGATTGTGGTCACGGAGATTGGGCCGCGTGTACTCTGTTTTCGGCATATCGATGGCGAAAACATTTTGTTTGAAGATACAACCGGCTGGACGTCTGGCGATTTCAAACTTTATGGCGGTCATCGCTTTACAGTTGCTCCTGAAACGACCGATACATATGAGCCAGATAACGCGCCATGTGCTGTAATATCTGGCGAACAATCACTGCGGATTAGTAGCCCGGTCGGGCGTCATAAAATACAGCGGACTTTGGAAATCCGGCCATGTGCACAATGTGGTGGATTTGAATTGCGTCATATCTTGCGAAATGTCGGGGATGTGTTATGGCATGGGGCCGCTTGGGCGCTTACTGCGGTGCGGCCTGAGGGAGCCATTATAGTACCCTGGGGTTCAGGAACGGAACAGTGGCGTATCAATAAAATAAATTACTGGGCAAGTATTGGTGATTTTGAACGTTGTGTCAATAGTTCACTTTGGCGCATGACACGAGATGCGGTCGTTGTTGAGCCAAATGGTGAAAAAAGCAAAATTGGGATTTACAGTGATCGGGGATTTATGGTGCTGTCTCTGAAAGAGAGTATCTTTGTTAAGCACTATGATTTTCCATTGCCGGAAAGCCTTTATCCTGATAATGGCTGTAATGTTGAAATCTATACTTGTCATGATTTTGCGGAATTGGAGACATTGGGCACGATGCAGACAGTGTATCCTGGTAAAGAAAGTGTGCATATCGAATGCTGGTGTATAAAAAATGAGGTATATAGTAAAGATTGTTTGAGTAAAACAGTGTTGCATAGTACACATCACGTATAATATACTTAATAGTAGATGAGGAGAGCGAATGAAGTTTGACCTTTCACTGATCGACACGTTAATCATTGTCGGCTCAGTACTAATAGTAGTTACGGTTGGATTACTGGCAACTCATAAACAGGATAAAACTGCGCGCGGCTATTTTCTTGCTTCCGGTAAACTGAGATGGTGGATTATCGGCGCCGCGTTCGTTTCAACAAGCGTTTCCAGTGAGCAGATTGTCGGGACCGTTGGTGCTGCCTACACGAACGGAATGGGTATAGCAAACTGGGAATGGTGGGCGTTACCATGTTATACATTGCTGATAGTATTTTTCATTCCAATTTACTTGAAAAATCGTATAGCAACCGTTCCCGAACTGCTTACTCGACGGTTTGGCCAATTATGCGGTGATATTTACAGCTGGACGATGCTTTTCGCGTATGTTTTTATCTTCATGGTCCCGATTTTATACGGCGGAAGCCTGGCTTTTTCAGAACTGACGGGAGTAAATTTTTATATCATCCTGTGGGCGACAATTATTTTCATTGCTCTTTACACTGTCAAGGGCGGCTTAATTTCGGTTATGTACACTGATGCGGTGCAATGCATTATGTTATTGGGCGGTGGCATATTGCTCTATTTCTTAGCATTAAAGAACATTCCCGGCGGGTGGAGTGCGATGCAGGCAGCGAATCCTGAGCGATTTCATCTCTACCATCCGCCTGAAGACCCAATCGCACCATTTTTAGGATTGCTTTCAGGGACAGTGGGATTATTCATTTTTTATCAGGCTACCAACCAAGTGATGATTCAGCGCGTTCTTGCCGCCCGCTCGATGTGGGACGGTATTATGGGTATTATTTTTGCCGGCTTTATTAATTTATTTCGTCCGTTGGTAACCTGTTTTCTTGGCCTGATTGTGTACCATTTCATCCATGTTATGAAAATGGCCGAGCCTTTGGCAAATCCCGATACAACTTTTCCATTTGCACTGAAGGCATTTGCTGGGACATGGGGATTGAAGGGCATTATATTGGCTGGTTTCCTGGCGGCAGTAATGTCTGCCACAAGTGCCTTGGCAAACTCAACTGCTACAATATTTTCATTAGACATCTATAAAAGAATTAAAAAAGATGCCACTGATAAGCAAATGGTCCGGACTGGTCGCATGGTTTCGTTTCTTGCTTTAACGATTGCTGGCCTGCTTGCGCCGGTTGTTTCGCATTTTGGCGGCATTTTCATGTATTTTCAGCGTGGAGTTACTTATCTATCTACGCCAATCATCTCAGTTATTATTATCGGCATTATATGGAAGAGGGCCAACTATGCCAGCGCGGTATTTGGCTTGATCGGCGGTATTATAATACAATTGCTCGTTGTGTTTATGGATCAGCTGTTTTCATCTCATCTCCACTGGTTCTATCTGGCGTTTATTGCTGAAATTATGATTATGATTGGCATGGTAATTGTTGCGTTGAGTACCGCGCCGCCCGAGGACAGTAAATGGCAGCCATTCTGGTGGCGGCCGTCCCTGCTGGCAAACTATGACGACGGGGTCAAACGCCCATGGTATCAAAGCCTTACGCTATGGTTTTCTCTTTATGCGGTGATCTGGTTGTTCCTGTATTGGTGGTTCTGGTGATTTGCTGAATCGGCCGCTGGCAAGCTGACAGGCCCAAAATAAATTTTGTGGAATCGACCGTCATTTTGGGAAAAGATTTTTAATTCTACGGTTACAACTCAAGTATGAATAGTTTTAAACTGTTATCTCTTGTCGTTCTGGTAAACCTGTTGTGGGTTTTTCAAATGATGGCATCGGAATTAAATAAAAGTCAGGATATTTCATTTAAAGCTGACTATGACCAATCCATAGAACGATACATCTTGCGATTGCCGATGAATTTTAAGAACTCTATGACTCACGACCTGCTGATTGCACTTCACGGGCATGGCTCGGACAGGATGCAATTCGCCGATAGTAATCGCCCGCAGTGCATAGCTACCAGAGATGTCGCAGCAGAACGGAACATGGTATTTGTGGCGCCTGATTACAGGGCTAAGACATCATGGATGGGCCCTGCCGCAGAGGCGGATGTTATACAAATTATTAAGGAGATCAAGACACGTTTTAAGATCGATAGAGTTTTTCTCTGTGGTGGTTCGATGGGAGGCTCATCTGCCCTGACCTTTGCAGTATTGCACCCTGACATGATTGCCGGTGTTGCGGCAATGAATCCTATGGCAAATCATTTAGAATATGACGGCTTCCAAGATGTAATTGTAAAATCTTTTGGCGGGATGAAAACGGAAATTCCCAGCGAATACAAGAAACGCAGTGCGGAATATTGGCCTGAAAGAATTAATTCGCCCGTTGGAATAAGCGTTGGCGGCAAAGATACGGTCGTACCGCCGCAAAGTGCAGTGCGTTTTGCAAACGTTTTAAAAAAGTTGGGTAAAGAGGTATGTCTGATTAACCGACCCGAAACAGGACATGATACGAATTATGAGGATACCAGACAGATACTTGAATTTGTAATAGATGCAGCAGGCAAGGCACCCTCAAAAAATTAACTAAGATACAATTAGGAAGGTATTTTCAATGAAAAAAGTTGCTTGGGCGTTGATTTTAAATTTTTTCTTCTGCTGTGGTTCTGGCCTGGCGGCACAGAAAAAAATAATTGTTTGCAATTCTCAATTGCAGCGGGTGCTAGCTTCAGTTGATGGTCGGTTGCGAACGGTGGAAGTGAAAAACAAGATAATTAACCGAATGCTTGCGACCGATGGTCCCGAGTTTGTGCTGACTTATGGAGAGGGAAAAGTATTAACGAGCGATGATTTTTTGGTGACAGCATTAAAGTCAAGCACCAAAAGCTTAATCGCTACATTAGAAGCAAAAACGCAAGGCCTTCAGGCGGAAATCACATACAATGCCGCGTCTGATCAGCCATGGCTTTATAAACAGATTAAATTCATTAATATAGGGTCCACCCCTTTTTTACTCCGCACGGTTGAGTTGGAACATTTAAAAATAAAGAATGAAAAAATTACTTACGAAGTTGATCCAAATTTTCCAAAGCTAGCAGATTGGGGCCAGCCGGTCTATATGGAATCACTCTGGCTTGGCGTAGAGTTTGTCGCCACGCGTTCCAGCGTAACTGCGGATGGTTTCATATTTCTTCGTCATCACCCCGGCATTGAGCTTGCAACGGGCCAGAGCTATCTGACTAAAAAAGCGATTATGGGAGCCGCTGCCGCAGGCAAGGTGAAAAATGCTTTTATGGATTATGTAACTACTCTTCCGCCGCGTCAAAAGGCTCCACAAATGAGTCTTTATTGGAACGGGTTTCGTGCGATCACGCCCCCTGATAGATTGAGCAAGGGGTTGGCAATGATAAACTGTGCCCGAAAACTCAAGGAAGAAACAGGATTTACTCTTGACGCCTGGACATATGATGCTGGTTTTAATACGTATCGTCCGGATGCTCTGTTCAAACTCAAAGCCAATGAAGAGGATTTGTGGGATAAGACCTATGAAAAGCTCAAACCTCTTGGCATTCCGCTTGGATTCTGGTGCAGCTTTCCACCAAGCTACGACACGTATACACATGAATGGGGAAAAACGCAAGGCTATGAACTTCAGGATGAGCATTGTTATTGTCTGGCAGGGCCGAATTATTTCGCCGCTATCAAAAAACGTCTTGAAAATATTGTCCGCACATATCAAATGGGTTCGATCAACTTTGATGGTATGTATTGGGGACGAGGATTTGGCTGTAATGAGGCCGGTCATGGTCATATGACGGGTACCGGCAGCGAAGTCGGCGTTTATTCTCTGGAGCGGGTTATCGAAAATGAGATGGAGATATTTCATAGTCTGCGACAGATTAATCCTGAAATTATTCTTGATTTGTTTGTTTGTAACGAATGGTCAAGCCCTTGGTGGCTGCTTGAGGTTGACGGAGTTCATACCGTAGAGTCAGATACCGTTATTGCTCATATACCATCTCCTTGGGCTCGCGACGAGCTAATTACGGGCAGGGATCTTCAAGTTTTTAAAGAACACAGAGAATCTGAATACCAATTTCCGTTGTGGGCCGAGGATCTTTACGGTACACAGGTACGCAGAGATTATCTTATCGATGGAGTTATATTCAACGGTGAATCAACTGCTGAACGATGGGAAGACGAATATGTAATGGCTTTGCCAGGCCGAGGTGCTATAGCAACCAGTGTATTGTGCTGTGATTTGGATACACTTGACAAAACAAAAAGCGGGCTAAAGTTCCTCGGAGAAGTAGCCAACTGGACCAGGGCCAACCAAACCATTTATCGAGATTTCCATCTTATCGGCGGCGAGCCCAGCAAACGTCAGACATATGGCTACAGCCATTGTGATGGTCAGGGACGTACCATAATTGCTCTGCGTAATCCTGATATAACCACTAAAACCTTTCCTTTGAAGGTTGGTGAATCCCTTGGATTCCAACCTTCTGATAAGAAAATTTATGTAAACATTGTTTATCCTTACCGCAAGACATTCAAGCCGGTTAAGTTTAATGAAACAGTTGATGTGCAGCTTCAGGATTATCAAGTTGTGTTACTGGAGGTTCGAACTAAATCACAGCAATTCAAAGGAATCGAACCTGGTACACGTTGGAGTGTAAACAACGCTGGTCAAGTGCAGATCTACGATGAATCGGCTCTTGACAGCAAGATAATCGGCAAACTCATACCTGAAAAACAAGGGGACAAGACTTGTCTCACCGGAAACATAACTATTCCGCAGGCTGCCTCGAATGGCCAGGCACAGGTTATGCTTGACCCTCGTCAATCCGCTCGAATCAGTAAGCCTGTCGTTTTAGTCGATGGCCAAAAAGCCAAAATTCAGTACCATGAAAGATCGGGCAACATTCAACAGAATTGGGTACTAATTGACTTAACGCCAGGTGATCATAAATTCGAGCTTGTTCTTAATGGCGGGACAGCACCTAAAATTTTTATTAGTGTCTGGCTGATAGTTAATTATGACCTCAAAGGTCACGAGACATCGAAAAAAGTTGCTGACTATAAAAACTTGTTCCCTGTTTTTGCCGCCAACCAGGATCGCAGAATGAAACCCTTGCTTGAAAATTATGAGATGGAGATCAGTTTATCTCCTATTCCAGGCAGTCAAACTGTTTTTCTTTCTGATATGGCTGGCAGATGCATAGAGATGGGGGTTACCTGGGCTCAGTTCAGTTGGGACCGTGCTTGTTTGCCAGGTTACCCAGCCCTACGTATCGGCGACAAGGTCTATGAAAAGGGAGTGAGTTTCCATTCTCCGGGTTCTGCTAAATTTGATATTGATGGCAAGTTCCGTCGTTTTGTTGTGGATATGGGGATGCTTGACCTTTCTTACGAACCTAAGTCATCGCAAACTGCCGTTCGTAAAGCCATTTTTATTGTGGAAGCAGATGGCAAGGAACTTTATCATTCATCGGTACTAAAAAACGGTGACCAGCCTTGCCACATAGAGGTTGATGTTACCGGCACAAAAATGCTTACGATTCGTGCGGACAAAACCGAGGATGGGTCTTGGAATTTTCCGGTTGTCTGGGCAGAAGCACGCCTGGAACGTTGAGTCAACCTGATATCGTCTGTTATTTTTGATATAGAGATATAAGTATAACGGAAATTACAATGGCGGATAAGAAAACGGCTTTATGTATTGTTGCTCATCCCGATGATGCTGAATTTCAGTGTGCTGGTACGTTGGCATTGTTAGCCCAAAAAGGATGGGATATTCATATCGCTACGATGACGCCGGGAGATGCTGGTTCGGTCAAGTTGAATCGCGAAGAAATCAGTAGGGTTAGACGAGGTGAAGCTGCAAATGCGGCGGCTTTGTTGAAGGGCACCTATCATTGTCTTGAATGTGATGATGTGTTTATCATGTATGATCGTGAAACATTGCTCAAAACAATTGCGCTTATTCGAAAGGTACGCCCTCTGATAGTGTTGGCGGCCAGTCCGTCAGATTATATGATTGATCATGAAGTTGCTGGCCAGGCTGCTCAGACTGCCTGTTTGGCAGCGGGAATACCAAATATTAAAATCGTGGGTACCGATCCTTACAGCTATATACCGCATCTTTATTATTTAGATCCCATGCAGGGCACTGATATATTCGGTCGAGAAATTAATTCTGGTATTTTGGTGGATATCAGTTCGGTCATTGACATCAAGGAAAAGATGTTGTGCTGTCATGCGAGTCAGCGTAATTGGCTGTTTGAAATATCAAAAGTGGATGAATATGTCTTGATGATGAAAGCATTTGCGAAGAAAAAAGGCGGCTTAGTCAATATGGAGTACGCAGAGGGCTTCCGTCAACACCTTGGTTTTAGTTATCCGCAATTTAATATTCTTCAATCAGAGCTGGGTGATTTGGTTTATGTCACATAATGCCGGAACAGATACTAAAAAATTTAGTGCGGCAGGGCAGGCAGCAGATACGTTTGCAGTACCGATCATAGTATTCTGCTTTGCGGTAAAGTTTACGATTCAGCATTGTCAATGATGAAATTAAAGTCAAATTAAACAATTAGAAGAGATGTTTAGGAGTTTAAAATGCCGCATATTGATGTTGCGATAATTTGTTTGTATTTTGTGTTTGTAACAGTGGTTGGCATTTATATTTCTCGAAGGATGGCATCCCATTCCGCCGAAGATTATTTTCTCGGCGGTCGCAGCCTGCCGTGGTATCTGCTGGCGATTTCTGGGGTAGCGGCATACGTCGATATTTCCGGCACAATGCTGCAATCCTCATTTTTCTATATGATAGGCGTAAAAGGCTACTGGGTTGCTTATCGCGGAGCAGTCGCTCTTTCGCTGGCGTTCCTGATGATCTTTATGGCCAAGTGGATGCGCCGCAGCGAGGTAATGACTATCGCGGAATGGATGCAATTCCGCTTCGGTAGAGGCCGGCAAGGTGAGATGGCACGATTGTTGTGTGCTGTATCGACGCTGGTGATGGCGATTGTTTTTGTGGGTTACTTTTTCATCGGCACAGGTAAATTTCTCTCGCTGTATCTGCCGATGAGTCCGACGATGTGCGCGTTGCTCTTCTTTACCGTGGTAACGATATACACCTCTTTGGGAGGATTCAACAGTGTGGTCTATTTGGACCTCATTCAAAGCGGGTTTGTCCTCACTGCAATGGGGTATGTGGGATATAAGGCAATGACTATCGCAACTCCTGTATATTATAGCGCGGTCAATGCGCCATCCGACTGGTTGACCTTATTTCCCACTACATGGGCGGTACATATGCCCGCCGGATACGAAAACATGCAATTCCTGGGCGTGCTGGTTATTTTTTGGATGATTTCAATGGTACTTCAGGGATTTGCACAGCCTTACGATGCATGGACTAGCCAGCGTTATTTTGCCTCGAAGGACCAGCGTGAAGGCGCTATGGTGGCAGCAACGTGG
>MHYA01000048.1 GCA_001825675.1 Planctomycetes bacterium GWF2_42_9
GGCAGCACCAGGCACAGGATTACTGCCTAAAGCGTGGTTCTCAAATGTGTCCTGAAACACAACCGTCGCCGGCAGAACATTACTTGTTGGATTGCATTCAGGGATTGAACATTGCAGCCAGTAATTTGCGAACTCAGCGAGGTCTTGCAGATTTACAACACAATCATTATTCATATCGCCGGCTGGATACGGATGTTCGGGATCACCGCAGCCGGGAGGAACCGGTATTTGGTCCGGGTTCCAGCGAATTACCACATCATCAACATAGGTTGCGCTGCCGGTTGTGTTCTGCGGATGATACTCGATATAATCAAAATAGGTCGTATTCGCCCATGCCGCTCCTGTTGTAAGCTCTATATCACCATTGTCACCGGTATAGACCGAATATAGTTTTGAGTCGAGATTAAGCTTGAGGAACAGTTTATGCCATTTCTTATCAACCAAATTATAACCTGTGTCACGCCAGCCTTCGGTTGATTTTACACTCACTCGGCCAGATGCGTAGCGTATCCAAAGAACTACTTCATTATAAGGCTGGTTGAAATTTCTGAAGCTTATTAGGATATCGCTATCCCTGCTGTCACGATAAATCCATGATTCAAATGTGGCATAGCCGTTACTCATGGCAAAATCTACGGAATAGCCGGGGCTGACGGTCCGCCTGGCCGAGAGATCGCCATGGCCGCACATCACCTTTGCTGCGTTGCCTGAGTCACCGTGGACGATGGTATTCTGTATAAAGCAGTACGGGTCATTCGCTCCGCCGAATCTCTCCCACCAGCCGGGGGAAGCATTCAGACTGGGATAATACCTGCTGTCACCACAGCCACCGTTTGCTCTGCCGTATGTATATGTTTGAAAACCATCAAAATCTTGTTTTATATAGTTGATAAAACCGTATATATTCAAATTCTGCTGGATCTGCGCCTGCCTTTGCGAATCAGCAAAAGTTTTATCCTCGCTGCTTGTATCGGCCATGGAACCATCTGTGTCGGCACTGTAGCCAGAGCCACCTTTGATCAGTTTGATTTCGGGATGGCTGCTAGCGGCAATGTACGCCTTAAACGTTGAAAAAGGCAACACACCAATACCTTTTAATCTGTCGCTTAGATAACCCGTTCCGCAATCACCTCCGATACAACTTCCCATATCCTGACCCGTATAAATACGATCGATCAATCCCTCATCAACCCAGGTTCGCCATTGTTGTTTCATATTCCCAAAAGGCGGCCCCAGATATTCTCCCTGGTTACAGTATATACCCAGCTTAATATTAGGATTGATCATATTCATAGCACTTCTGGTCTCGCGGAGGAACTGTGTAAAATAGCTTCCTCGTAATTCTCTCCAGTTCTCCACCATCGGATCATTAATATTAAAACTTGGATTGGTCACATCGAAGCGGGGGTCACTTAGGATGTTTACCCCATACAATCTTATCATATCATCTACCACCGGTTGACCGAACCCCATAGTGTCACCGGTATTTGGAGCAGGATTTGTAAGAGCCATCTCGGTTCTTAAGACGATCATTAGCTGGCTTACATTATGGTCAGTGATAACTTCAACAAATTCATCGATCTTCTGCTGTCTGGCCTGTGGCCAGGCCATTTCTCGCACACCGTACTGATAATTGCCATTGCGGTCAACGACCTGGTAATGTGGATTGTTAATCAGAAAATCAAGTCCCAAGGGCCAATAATATGGCTCCGGCCCTGAAGGCGTACCGTCATTCCATACCTCCTCCCATACCCAGAAGTCCATACCTTGAGCTTGCGCTTCGCTTTTGGCGACCGCTATGCCGTCAAACGCCTGCGCAACATCTGTCATAACATAATGGTGACCTATGGTAAGAGGCCTACTGTATGGATTCATAATCCAATGAGCATGATGTTTGGCGCCGAACAGCCAAGATATTTCCCGCCAGAGGATACTGTTATACCCATGATCTGCCCAGCGGCTCATCATTACAGCAATACTTTCAGGAGTCTCAGTCGCAGGATCGGTTTCCGGGCCAAAAGTTACTACGGAATCCCCCCTGCTAATACCAACGCCATATTCATACGCGCCAACGCTGCACGTCAAAAACATAACCCATATAGTTATCGCTAGCATGCGAAATTTCATAATCCACTCCAAATAAGAAGCAAACAACTCTCAATTTAATGGAATCAAGATAATGCCACTGGATTTACAATTTAATTTCTGGAATCCCACATTTTCTCTTTTTGTTTTCGCTCACTGTCTGTATCCGATTTTTTGAACATCAATTCTTCATACTTTTTGGGTTCCGAGTGCCCGTCCAAGAACAAGCTGTTTGAACTGCGATTATGTCTGTCGGATACCAACCATATTGAACCAGCGCGTCTGTCTTCATATGGAAGTATATAATGGCCCATATAGCCGAACACACCAATAGCCCTGAACCGCGCAATACTGGAATCTATTTTAATGTAGCTGGATCCAGCGTCCATTGAATCGGCTATATAGAGCCTGATGCCTGGACGACTGATTTTGGCCCATTTCAATTTCGTAAGAATAGTATAAGTACCATCGTACGACGAACAATTGGATGAGTTGATCCCATATCTGATGTAATAGTTCAAAGGATAAAATTTATCTCGCTGAGAAGGACACTTCAATAACTTAAGTGCAGATTCCCCTTCAGATGTCCACCATCCGCTCTTGGCTCCTTTGGTCGCTTTCTGGCTGCCTAAATACGAAGCAATCATTGATGACCAGATATGGTGATCGTCAGCCTCGCCGCCTGATGCGAAAAAGTGAGGAGGAATTATTCCATCGTTGTCTTCACCGTATAGAATCGCGGCCATGAATACCTGCTTCAGATTAGATCTGCATACAATGGTTTTGCCGCTTTCCCTTGCTTTTTGGAGTGATGGCATCAATATAGATAGCAAAAGAGCGATTATGGAAATAACAACAAGCAGTTCCACAAGCGTAAAACCCCGTCCCGCACAATATTTTTTGAAATCTATCTTTCTCATGGTCACACCTTTCATCACGGTATTCTATAATAGGCAGACTCGCTGGTAGACGAGTCTGCCTTGATCTCATCCATTCACAAAACAAGTTATCTGCTAATTTAAAAACTACATCCTAAATACTCGAAAACAGCCAGTTCTCGGTAAGTTCCGCTAAATCAAATATGTTGACGTGGCAGTCAGTGTTGAAATCTCCAGGAGGCGAAACATATCCATCCTGGCCACACTGGAGCGGAGTTGATTTTTTAATCTTTACATTGTCATAATAGCCGTACACATCGCCTCCCCAGGAATAATCATCTCCAGCGTCTGTCCATATCCAGGCTCTAAGAGCGGAATCAGTGGGCAGATTTTGTGCCATAGCGATATTTTCGCAGATAGTGAACTTTTGACCGGTGCTCTTATTTGTTATGTAAACGTCATACGTGCCGCTCACAATGCCGGGGGTACCACTGGGAACAAAATGCATAACAACTTCCCAAGTCGTCCATACATCGCAAATCGCCAGCACATCAGAGTTGATCACTGAACTTCCGGAACGATATGTGTAATAATTAGTTGGGGGGAACCGATTTTCTCCGACGCTGATGCCAAGCTGCAAAGGATCACCGTCAGTAAAGCCGAATAGCACCCCGCCTGTATTGTACCAGGAAGGCTGTCCTTCCCGGCCGCCGATCTGGAGTCTATCCATACTGAAAACTAAATCGCTTCCGGCCTCAGCGTTTCCGCCAGAGGCGGACGTGGCCATGACCGTTGGAAATGATCCGTATATCTCACGTATGATCTCAAGCCCCTTAATACCGCTACTGGCGTGAGCATTCTGAACAGTTACAATTCCGCCGCTGCCAGCCCAACTGCCTATCTCTGCGGCACCGGGAACAGGATTGCTGCTTAAAGCGTAGTTCTCAAACGTATCACTAAATACATCCTCAACGAGCGATCCGGTGCCCGGCGAATCGCAATTCGGGAATCCACATTCAAGCCAGTGACTTGAGAACATAGCTAGATCAAATAAATTTACAGTACAATCCTGATTCATATCACCGGCCGGATATGGATGCTGAGGATCACCGCAAATGGGAAAACTCACACCAACCCCTGGTGTTCTGGCGTTATTATTGATTGCCGATGGGAAATAAGGAGTCATTTCACCGATCTGATGCGTAGTACCTCGCTTCCCTGGTCCCGTTTCACAAACAAAGAAAAACACTTCAACTTTTTTGCCGGGCTCAATCCCTTGAAAATCAGGCATCCAGATGAAAGGAACTTTGATCTCAACATTCATTACGCTTGTGGTGCTATTGTAAGTATACCAGAACTTTCCGCCAGCCTGATAAAAGTCATTTATATCGATCACTTCCTTCATAGGTGGCAAAGCAGGATAGCCCTTAAAATTTGTGAAAGCCAGACTTTGGGGATTAGAACAAGGATCAGCGCCTGCGGCAAATGCCTCAAAACTGTAGCTGTTGTGATTCGGCGAATCAAATACAAAGCTTATGCCCAATCGACCGTTATCAGTCAAGATGAACTGGCCCGAACCAATATTATTGGAAATACCGGATATATAAAAGTATTGGCTGTCATGGGTCATATAAAAATCCACAGCGGTATTGTCGGAAAGCCCGACTGATCTGCCGCCCGCCACCCATGGTATAAAATTACCCAATTCTCCACTCGCTTTAGAAGCTACTTTTGCCGCACCCGCCCACTCATTTACCAAATCCACGTTTCCGTCAACAATTATATTCGTCGTGGTCTCATTTATATTGGGGTAACCTTGCGAATGAGTATTTCTCCAATATTGAACGGTATTATCCCAGTAAACAACACTCTCTGCCTCTGGAAAGTATGCGCCTCGAAAAGCCTGACCAAGTCCCCATCCGCCTGCCCAGGCGACTTTGTTGGCTATAAGTGTTTCGCCGTAACCTTCAGGTTTGACCCAGAAACTGTAAGTCAAATCATCATATAGTTCAACTCTGATATGTACCCACTTGCCTTTTGGAGCCGCGATTCCGCTGTTTACATATTGATTATCAGAACCCGTCCTGTAAAGCCATGTGCTGCCAGGATAATTCGAGACATACCATGTCATGGGGGCTGTACCTGCGCCTACATCCGCTGAAAAACCACCACCTCCCCAGTTAGGGTCTCCAGTTGCCTTTGTGATAAAAACATCATGCTCAAAAACTGTCGTCATTCCCTTCATGGCATAGCCATAAGGCCAGGTAATTCCCTCTGAATAGCCGTAAACTATCCGCTGTGTTTTAAGTGAGGCGTTTCCTGTACATGCGAATGTGCAATCAACCGTATGGTAATCAAAATCAGACCCTATATGTTGCCATTGTTTGCCTGTTGTTCCAGAGAAATAATCGATAGGATCGCCGCAGTCATGTGTTTCAAATCCGTCCTCAAATAATGGTACATTAATAGTTTGTTCACCGCTGACCAGCCCGCTGCAACAGCAAAACATTAATACGCTTAAATAACCAACTAATATTTTCATAATTCATCCCTTACTGAATTTGCCGTAATAAAATTTGCATATTTCCGTTTTTAAACTAGTTCACGCCAACACCCCAAGCCAGCGTTTGTTCCAGGTCTGACCTCCAGGCGGACTCTTATCATCCGCCCGGAAGCAAACCATTTCGTGTCCTCTTAGCATGCTTTACGTCTGATTAATCCAATCGCGCCAATGCCTAGCAATGCCATCGTTGCCGGCTCAGGAATTTTTTCCATCATTACATTATCATAGTAGCCATAGACATCTCCGCCCCACGAATAATCATCC
>MHYA01000049.1:0-714 GCA_001825675.1 Planctomycetes bacterium GWF2_42_9
GAAATAATCCCCATGAGGAGAACTAAGTATTTCGAATAAAACTTAAAAGCTGACAATGCAAACAGGATTATGATAGGAGTCAGCGCTAAAACAACCAAAAGCCATTTTATTCCTGAACTATAAAAGACTGCGATTGCCAAAACTGCACCCAAATCGTCGGCAATGGCAAATGCTGTTAAAAAAACTTTGAGGCCGATAGGAATTCTTTTGCCCAACAGTTTCAGTATTGCTAACGAAAATGCAATATCAGTTGCCATCGATATTCCCCAGGCATTGGCAGTTTCCGGATTTGGATTGGTTACTATGAAAATTGTAACAGGAAGAAGGATGCCGCCAATTGCAGCCAGAAAGGGAAGGCTTGCTTTACGAACCGAATTCAATTCTCCAATAAACAATTCGCGTTTAATTTCAAGCCCAATCAGAAAGAAAAATAAGGTCATTAACCCGTCGTTTACCCATAAATGCAGGGGTTTTATCAAGTCTAAATGTTCCGATGCAAATCCAATCTTATAATCCCAGAACATGAAATATTGATCAGATAATGGAGAGTTGGCAATGGCAATACCTAAAATAGTTGCAACAAATAAAAGTATACCGCTAAGACTTTCAATCTTTGCAAATTTTGCAAAAGGGCTAATTATAAGTTTGTCAATCATTTTCGATCTTTTTTTTAATAATCGGATATTATGAAAATTGTTTGAATTCTGATTTTTG
>MHYA01000049.1:751-2880 GCA_001825675.1 Planctomycetes bacterium GWF2_42_9
GCAATTTATGGTAGTTCACAAAAATTACTTCGCATGCCCTGTTAATTAATTACGTTCGGTTTACTAACTTTATGCAAAAATCAAAACTTAGCGTCATGAAGAAACTTTTTCTGTTTGCCCTGATAGTAATGGCTGTCCAGGCGATGGCACAATTTGTTCCCAATCCGTATAGCCCAACCCGTATCGGCGATTTCACGATTCAAAACGGGAAAATCTATTACATCAAAGAGGTTGGAATGCCTTTCAGCCCGGAGAAATATGCCGAGCAGTTATTACTGAAAAACACACCCAACGAAGCCATTAAAGTGAATTTGACCATGAAAGAAGGTGTGAAAGGAACTTTTACAAATTATCCTCTCGACTGGGCAAGTACCGGATTTAAACTTAAGAAACTCGAACCGTTTTTATTAATGCCTTTTAATGCAACCTTCGAAATCGAAAAACAAACACATGGCTATGTTTTAAAAGTCACTAACATCTGGTTTAACGATTCGAATGCAAAGCGGAATCTCACATTGGAGGACATTGTTGGAGCAAAAGGAGGGAATGTATTTTCAAAAGAAAAGCAGGAAGTGAGATCTTTGTCGATACTAAATATGAACTTAAACGAGGTATTTTTGCCCCGAATGACATTTTAATAAAAAAATAAACTGGAATAAAAACCGGGGCATTAATCTGTGAATTGTATGTTTTGAACGGATTTAATGCTCCGGTTTATTTATTCTTTCAATTTTCCAAATGTTTGTATAACATTTGTTTGAGTTTTCCTTTCAATTTGATATTTTCACACACATGTGATTTTAAAAACAATAGTGTTGTGATAGAGAAATGAAAAATGGAAAATTACAAGGGTGATAATCAAATAGTAGGTGATCATGTTTCAAGGAATTTTTTCATTGTCGTATTTTTCATTGCCGGATTGTTTTGTTTTCAACCAGCCACTTCGCAAAGCAAGGAAAATACGGAATCAATAAAGCTTCGTTTAGAAAATCAGTACCAGGGATTTATTTCAAAAGGAGATTTCGATTTTACTAACCGAAATTTCCCGGAAGCAAAAGGTAATTACCAGAAAGCCCTTGAAATGGATCCGGCTAAAATATATCCACTCCGTCAAATTCAGAAAATTGATTCAATAGTTTTGGTGAATAAGGCTTTTGAGTCAAGTATCGAAAGAGCAGATTTTTTCTTCAAGACAAATAAACTCGAAGAAGCCAAAAATTATTACCTGAATGCACTAAAAATAATTGGCAAAAATGAATATGCTGAAAATAAAGTTGACCAAATTGACAGTGTTCTGCGGGTAAAGCATGACCTTGCCTACCTTGACGATTTGGAAGATTATCATTTTAATAAAAAGGGTCTCTCTGAAGAAGAGCAATATAAAGCATATATTGAAAAAGCAGACGAATCGTTTAATGCAGGTGTTTTTAATAAAGCAGGAAGATATTATGAATTAGCCTTGTTGGTCTTACCTGATAAGGATTATGCAAAAAAGCAACTCGATCGCATATACGACCAAATTGATAAGGAAAATGCAGATAAGGCCCTTTTAGTAGAAAGAGATCGGATAAAGCAGGATTCTGTGCGTCAGGTCAGGTCACGAAATTTTTACAAAGCCATTGAAAATGCAAATCTCTCGATAAAGAAAAACCAGTTTGAACTGGCCTTAACTTATTATAATGAAGCGGCGCGTGCATGGCCTGAAAAGGCCGGAGATGTAGACCAATTAATCGATTTTGTAAATAAATCGCAGGAAAACAGGGCAAAGAATCAAAAACTATACGAAAGAATGATTGCTGATGCCGATCGTGAATATTTGGGACAGGAATATAAAAATGCACTGGCGCTTTATCAAAGGGCAAGTCAGCTATTACCCGATGATCCATATCCATTGAAACAAATTCAATTGGTTGATTCGTTGATTATTCATGTAGAAAAACCATATGAAGAACTAATTGCGCAAGCAGAACTGTTTGAAGATCAGAATCTTTATTCGGAAGCAATTCAGAAATACGAAGAAGCTGCAAAATTGAAACCTGCCTCCAAGCTTTCGCAAAGTAAGATTACTGAGATCAAACGCAAGCACGAAACATTACTAAAAACGACAGAAAAAAGTGAAAAAACACAGT
>MHYA01000049.1:2938-5792 GCA_001825675.1 Planctomycetes bacterium GWF2_42_9
GACCCCCTTTGTTCTACGGGCTCCAAACGGCGATCTTGTCGCAGGCTGGGATACTGGAAAAGGTGACATTATGCCTGGTGGAGAAATGCATTTTGCCAGATCATCAGATACAGGCAAAACATGGCAGAAACCATATTTGAATATCAAGAGTGATAAGCCGCTTACAGGTATTTCTGCCTGCCTCTATAACCTACCTGATGGCAATTGGACATTTGGTAGAATGATGCTTTATACAATGGAAGGTGTATGGCTGGAAGAGCCCGATCAGTCAAAACCCAACTGGGCAAGCCTTGTCGGCAGCCGTAAGTTCGATAGTTATTATTCTTTTTCCGACGATGGCGGTTATACGTTTTCAGAAAAGATGCTGTTGAGCGATCCAAATAAACGCAATGACTTTGCACAAGGAGGTATGATTGAATTGCCTAATGGCGACTTGCTCTGGCCATGGGGCTATTGGGGACAAGAACCACTTAATGGTTTTAAAAGAAGTATTGATGGCGGAAAAACATGGGGACCTTTAATTCGTGCCTGGCAGGATCCACCCGCAGGATACGATAAGCCTCTTGCTTTTAACGAAACTGCTGCAGCGGTTTGTAAGGATGGCACAATCATTGCTGTTGCGAGAGTTGACGGTTTTGCTGAAAATGACAAACGATTTTGGCAGATAAAATCAACCGATAATGGCAAAACATGGACTCAGCCCCGTCAGATTGAAATCATTGGCGGCTCACCCGCTATGTACTGCACCAAGCAAGGCCAGCTTTGGCTTGCATATCGTGATGGAGGCATAGGGCCAGGTTTAGGTTTCGCCGTAAGTGATGATAATGGAAATACATGGAGGTTCTTATATCATCTGAAAGAACCAAAAGGCGAACATGAAAAACTTTTCGGTCATATACGATACACCGATGAAGATCGAAAGAAACCGTGGAGACCTGCTGAAGGAATAGTTGGATATCCATGCTTTACGAAAATATCAGATAGTGAAGTATACGTAGTTTTTCATGCAAATAATCGAACTGAATTACCTAAGAAATTTCCTAAAGATGCCACTCCGTTCTATATTGTAGGCAACCTCTTGGAGATACCGAAATAAGAACTTTTACCTATGAAGAAGTTTTTTTTTCTTTTTGTATTAGTCTCGCTCATATTTATAACATCAGGATGCCTGAATAAAGCATGTTTGTGTTTGACACCGCGTATAAATGAAGCTCCATCTCTTCCACGGGGGAGAGGAGGTCATGCTGCAGGTATCGTAGATGGCAAAGTTTTTGTTGTTGGAGGCTCTGATTGGAGTTCCGACCATACAAAAAAATTCTGGCTCGGGGATTCAATTTATTTTTCAGGCAATCGCTGGCAAAATGGTCCCACTTTGCCTCATCCACTTGCATATACTATGTTCGCCCAGGATAATACCGGCATTTACCTTGCCGGAGGAACTGATGGAATCAGCAACTTAAAAAGCGTCTATCACTTAGCTGACCTTCACGGTTCATGGAAAAGTTGTGCGCAGTTGCCTATGGGGATGGCTTCCGGAAGCGCAGCATTATTCAATGGTAAGCTATATGCTGCTTGCGGCTGGACAGATCATGGAATAACTAATGAAATGTGGTCACTGAACGTAAAGCATCCTGACACGAAATGGAATAAATGTGCGCCATTACCAGGACCAAAACGAGCTTTCCCAGCTCTAGTTGCCTGCAATGATCGTCTTTACCTTTTTGGCGGAACGTGTACTGACCCTAATAGTGGTTCTCAAATTATATTGCAGGACGCTTTCAGGTATGATCCCAGCAACAATGCATGGACAAGACTTAAGGATTTGCCATGTAAAGGTTACGGCTGGGCGGGATCGTCGATTAATAAAAATTGTATTATCCTAGTTGGTAAAGCAGATGGACAAATTCATAAAGACATATACTTGATAGATGTCAGGGACATGCATACAAAAAAAATCGGTGAAACTGTAATTCAAACAACAACAGCCCCATTGGTCAGGCTCGCGCCAAAAGAATTTTGGCTAATTGGCGGTGAACCTGATTCCAATAAAAACCGAACGAGCCAAATAACTTCTATAAAGTTCAAATAAAATGGTTTATAATCTTATCACTTCCTCGCGACATTGCAAATGCAAACAAAATTACCCTCAGGTGATCATCCGACCGGGACAAATAAAACACATCACGAAAGGATGTCTCACAGAAAAACCGGAAATCACTGCATGCTTTTTCTCTCCGCTCTTTATTTCCAATCGCTGGAATTTCACCAATATGTGCTGATGGCAAATCTCTGAAAGACGGCGGACAGTGGCAATTCTAATGAAAGGTAATATAGTAAAAAAACGGCAATAAAAATTCCTGCAGTTCATTTTACAATTATATTTCTACAAACTATCTTACTTCTTAACTAAATTGCCATTTTCCTTGATTACGCATTGATGCATTTATATAATCCGGCTTCTAAATAGTTAAAAGAATTTTATTACAAGGAACAGAATGACTTATCAATGCATACCTTTAACAAGCAAGGAATATAATCTTACATTAGCACGAGTATTAAAACATCCGACTAAATCAATGAAATACAACAATTTCAACGATAAATACAAGTCAGTGACCAAGGCAATAAAGGCCTTGGAAAATTCTGATCCTGACAAACATTTGCTCGTGATAATAAAGGACCTGAAAACTGAGCAGAAAGCAACACAAGAAGGAATGGCAAAACTGCTGGATTCTGAATACCGTGCAGGCAAAGAGAGATGAAGCATCACCGCTAATCCCGGCGATTGGTATTATTAGTTCCCTTAAGAACCATAAATTGAAGTATCGCGGCAGCCGCTATCAATGATATCAAT
>MHYA01000050.1 GCA_001825675.1 Planctomycetes bacterium GWF2_42_9
GATCGAGAAAACTCATATAAGGATATTAAATTCAGCAGGTTTCAAACTCGTCTGGATTTTTTGTATTTGGTAAATCAAGGAGAAGTAGTTATTCAGCGAATTGGTATTTCGCGCGTTTTAAAGCAACGTTAGTACCATTTGGAGTGCATATCGTTTTCCAGGAGTAAAGTTATTGTACGCAGACAAACTGCGCGTGGAAAGTTCAATTATTTTTGGAAACGTTAATGAAAGGTACAATAAAATGAAAAAGTTTTCTGTAATTTGTGGGGTTCTGATGATTGCTGCATGTGCAAACGCGGTAACCATCACATCAATGACCGCTAACAATGCGGTAACAACGTTTGCTTCAGGCGTTCTGTCAATGACAGGCACCAATGGTTTGATCCAGTACACTGCAAATAATTCGAGTGTTACTGGCACTTTTTCGCTCAATGTAAATATGATTTCTGATACATCTATGAGCGGTACTGCAAGCGCTACTTTCGGCGCAGGCTCGTTCTCCTTTAAAGATGGCAGCAACAACACACTTTTAGCAGGTTCTTTCACCTCTTTCAATCTTGCCGAATCTTTCCCAGGATTTCTTAGCGGTAACTGTTCTTTCACAGTAACAGGCGGCAGTCTCCAGGGCGGTTTCGGAAACAGTGGAAATTTGATGGGCGTTACATTCACCGCTCCTTATGGTGATGTTACAAATTTCCAAAGCAATATCAATGGCTATTCGACCATGGTTGCAGCTTCAGTACCAGAACCTATGACATTGGGAATTTTAGGTTTGGGTGCTATGAGCATTTTAAGAAAAAGAAAAGGCTAGTCACAATTTCATAATCCTTGGATGAGTCAATAAGAAGAAGTTATTGAGTTGGTTTGTTAATTGAAGAAGATTCTTATTGAAATGCCGGTGCAGGAACGCACGCGGCAAACAAGGATTAAAAATGTTACGTTATAAACTTTTTGTAATCTCGATTGTTATATTTTCTTTCTGCACTGCTTACGCTCAAAACAGCTATGACGTATTTATGCAGGAAAGCCCTCCCGGTTCAGGCTCTATTACGCCCGGCGTAGGTATGCACACTTTCAAAGACAGCCAGAACGTTACACTGACAACCGCGCCAAAAGCAGGTTATCATTTCGTCGGCTGGCTCGGTGATGTGCACGATCCAAGCGCCAACAGGACAAGCCTGGTTGTCGACGGCCCGAAGATTATCATCGCTGTATTCGAAAGAGATGAATACGAATTCCAGGAAGATAATCCTCAAATATGTCTCGGCCCGGAAGCGTTATATCCGCGTTCAGATTCGTACACAAATTCTAATGGCGTCGACGGCATAATACGTCATCACGATGACGATGATGACCCGCATTACCCTGACAACCCTGATGAGCCTCTTCCGCCGCCGGTTCCAACTCCTGAACCGACAACTATGATTCTGCTTGGTTTAGGCGCTTGGCTGGTGCAGTCAAAGAGAAAAAACAATTTACGATAATTTAACATAACGGACTTTTTAAAAATCTATTTTAAGGAAAGGTAAATATAATGAAAAACAAAACCATTAAATGGGTTGGTATGTCTGTTGTTTTGCTGTTAGTTTTGCAGACAGCAATACAAGCTGCGTACATTCTGCCCACAACAAACGATATTTGGCATGGCTATCAGAACTATAAGACTGGTGGATATAATGCCTATATCGAGTATGCTGTTTATAAAACAGCGGACAATGTTATAACTGTTCCGGCCAGCGCTACAGGAACATACACCTATGCTTATAAAATCGTGAACAAATCGGATAGCTCTGTGATTGGCGCATTCCAGCTTTATAAACAAACAACTAGCGGCTTGGCAACTTTATCATCTCTGTGGGAAGGTTCAGTATCTGATGGCAGCAGTACCAGCATTTCGCCTGATGCAGCTTTTAACAGCGGCACAGTAATCCAATTTGATTTTGCCGGCGGCATTTTTGAAGTCAGCAAAAATTCCGTATATCTCGTCTTTACTTCAAACTATTCACCTGTTGCGGGAAGTATTAATTTAACAAGTTCTTCTGGCGATGAAGCAGGAGTCCCCGGCGGTTCTACCGATGCTACTGAAAGTGATTATGCAAACCAGATTCCAGAGCCGACAACAATGGCTTTGCTATCCCTTGGAGCTATGGCTTTGAAAAGAAACCTAAAAAGAAGAAGAAGTTAAGCTAAAAGAATTTTGACCGGTTCTTTTGCAGCCCTGATTCGTCAGGGCTTTTTTATGCGCTCTTGGATTGCAAAAAAACATTGCACTGTCATTTCGACCGGAGCGGAGCCTAAAAGGCGAAGCGTAGCGGAGAAATCATTTTAAATAGCACTTCCTATTACTTAGATTCTTATCCTCACATCAGAGATTCCACCTTCCCGGCTATCAGACTATTTAATCAATCTTCCTTTCAGCAATTTTTTGCCATTGATTTATTTTTTTTCTTATATATTCTAAGGAAAAGGAGCAATAAAAGAAGGAACACAGTTTTTTGCCAAGCGTTTTTACGGCCATAAGATTATTTTTTTGAAGCGGGGATTTTATGATTAGGAAATGTTTCTTCTTTTTGTGCGTTCTGTCAATTACCCTTTCTCAATTTGCCGCTGCCCAGATGTTGACACAAACTAAATATTTTACCGGCTCATCAAACTCAAACGGCACATTAACATTCAATCAATTCGACAGAACCACCGGCCATCTAAAATCGATCAGCATTTTATTTTACCTCGAAACATTTGGCGGCCGACTGATCCTCGATAATGATAGCACCTCGTCCGCATCAGGCATTTTTGAATTCGGCTCTTGCGGCTCAATCGGTTCAAATGATGTCGCCCTGCTGAATCCCTCATATTCCCCCTGCCTGGGTAATGTTAAAGCAATACACAAACAATCATTCAGCCTTACCGCTGATAACGGCGATGGTCTTGCTTTAGATTCATCGACACCCGATGGCTTAGTTTTCAACGGCCATCCCGAAATTGCCGCCGCAACGGGTTTTATCGGGGAAACTTTTTGGAATATCGGAAAAGGATTTTTAGGCACATCCTCATTCGGCATAAACTATTCAGTCCTTCAATGGGTTGATTATGGCCCATTAGCATTGATGTCGTACGCCGTTAATCCCGTCAACTTCGAAGGCTTTATTACACTTATTTACACTTACCAAGCCGCTCCCGAACCTGCGACACTCCTATTTTTTGGCCTTTCAATCGCGATTGTCAGAATTTGTCCAAAACCATACAGCAAAAGAAGTTAAAGACAATGTCATACTTTAAATAGGAAATATTTTATTTTTTGCTTGACATTCTACTCCTTTGGTAGTAGTTTAGTCCGATAATTGGAGAGGGATGAAAACTCAAAGGGAAGGTCGAGAAAACGCGTACCATTAATCACAGTGGTTTTTGCGCGTTTATTTTGCATTTACCCACTCATTCGGAGAAAACGGATAGATTTTCTGCGCATACCGCAGAACTGATTGAAGTTTTCTTTAATTGTTAAGGCTTGCCTTAGTTAATGGTCAATAGAAGTTATTTGGAGTCGGAGTCTGTTTGTGAGTATTAGAAGTTATTTTTATGAGAAGAGGTATTGTATGTTCAAGAAGAGAAGTCTATTCAGAGTAAGTCCATTCCTAACCGCCGCATTATTAATTGCAATTTTTGTTGCGCAATCCAGTGCTGTTGTTTATTGGTCAAGCCCAAAATCGCAAGGTGAGTCTTCGCTTTTCACCTGGATCGACGGCGGAAGCGCCAACGGCTTTTTTGGCGACCCAACAAATTATGAAAGTATTGTAGATACCTTTAAGTTTGAGCCTTCAAACTTTTTGGCCGAAACTACCGCAACCATCAAAACAGCTACCAAGAGAGACACTCTCCAATTTGAAGTTACATCAAAAAGCGGAAGCATCAAGGGCATTGATATTGCTGAATCAGGCATTTTTGCTGTCAACGGAACCGGCTCGGTAAAAGCTATAGGAACTCTTTACGTTCGCAATTTGGACAACGCCGCTGAAAGCACACAACAGGCTTTAACCATTTCATATCAATCTGGAACCTGGACAGGTACTGCTTATATCGATCTTTCCAGCTACAACTGGACACACATAGCTGTATCGCTGTCTGACAATCTTTTTGCGACCAACTCATCAGGTCTGGTTTCTTCTATAAAGAAAACCGAAGTTGGAAAAGTGCAGATTATCATTCCCGAACCCGCGACGCTGGCAATTTTTGGCTTAGGCGCTTTAATTTTCCCATTCACAAGAAAGAAAAAATTCAGCTTGATTGCGTTAATCGCTGTAATGTGTGTTTTCGGTTTCACTGCCGACAGCAAAGCAGTCAACTACGTCTATAGCAGCGGTTACAGCAGCAATTCCGGTTATTTCGGCAATCCGCAGCTTGATAATGATAATACGTTTATCTTCACAGGTTTGAACTTTTCAGCGGAATCTTTAGACGGAATAGTTTCCAGCAATGACCGTTTGACAATCGATATCTTCGCACTGCCGGGTTATGAAATTACATCTGTCGGCGTTGAAGAATCAGGTGAGTATTTCATATTCGGCAATGGCCAAGTTGACGCTTCAGGTTATTTGATGGTTAGCAGTTCTTCAAGTACATCAACTGCAAATTTAAATGTTTCACCGATTATGCCAATAAGCACTGAAAGCGATGGCTATTGGAATGGTTTTGCATATATCACAGGTTTAAGCGCAACAAGCGTACAGGTTATTATCGACAGCACATTGCTCGCACAGGTATTTGATGATATGTCTTATGCTGCTATTTCGAAGATTCATTTCAGTGTTCCTGTTACAGTTCGCGCGATTCCCGAACCGGCAACCATCGCACTGTTGGGTATGGGTATGACGATCTTTATCGCCAGAAAGAAAAATAAATCCAGAGTAAACAAAGCAAATAAAATAATTTTAATTATTTGTATTGTTTTAATTTCAACGGCAGCCGTTCAAGCGCTTCCAATTGATAAAAATATTAAAAATGAAAACAAAGCATCCGAATTCGCAATGCAGTTGATTCAACTTAATTCGACAGGTCAAAATTGCATTACTGTCAACAATCAGCAGCCAGGTGCAAAAGCCTCTGATTTGATTACGACCGTACGCGAATGTGCTGCAAGCCCGCGACTTGATTGCCAGTCAAATGTTCAAAGCAACATCGAAATTAAACCGGCAAATCAAACCCACGTTGCTTCGCTCGTAAATAGCAATACTCCAGAACCAAGCTGGTTAAAATAACTAATTTTTGACAGCATAAAGCCATTAGGCTCACCCCTGATGGCTTTTTTTATGCGCATATTTCTTGTGGATTTATTGGGCACAATACCGTAAACTAATACCAACGGCATTAAAAAACTGCGATTGTACATCGCGGCTTAGCGAAGCCGGCGTAATGACTTATGAACCGTTCAATGCGCAATTAAAAAATACCTGTGGTATTATCCCGATATGGATATCGTTTATAAAAATAAAACACTCGAACGCATATTGATAATCACGAATGTGATTACCACGATCGTCGTTATTTTTGTCGGACTCGTTCAGCTCGGTTTGGAAGAGCATCTTCTGTCCGACAAAACAATGTATGGAGTACTCATCGCCGCTTCGATTTTATTCGTCGCGGACCAGTTCCTTCGCTTTTTCAATTCCCGTTCCAAAATAGA
>MHYA01000051.1 GCA_001825675.1 Planctomycetes bacterium GWF2_42_9
ATGGAGATATGCAATGTCTTGGAAAATTTTAATCGTTGATGACTCGGCACTGACTCGCAAGATCGTAAGACGTGTCATTGAAATGACGCAGATGGACGTTGATGAGTTCCTTGATGCGGAGAATGGGCAGGAGGCACTCAAGATTCTCAAGAATACCAATGTCGATCTGGTGTTGTCGGATTTGAATATGCCTGAAATGAGCGGCGTGGAAATGGTTCATCAAATGAAGACTACGCCCGATACGAAATCCATTCCTGTTGTGATTATTTCAACGGAATCTAAAACAGCTCGTATAAGGGAACTGCTTGCCGAAGGCGTTAAAGATTATCTGCATAAACCGTTCACGCCGGAAGAGTTTAAGTCGCTCATACAAACCGTATGCTCGGCTTCAGAACAGAAAACTGGAAATATGTCTATAGAGGCATTAACTAAAGCGCTTGAAACAATGGCGTTTATGACCGTTATGCCAATCGATGACCAGATGATTATTCCGCAGCAGACGTTTATGGCAGAGATTGGTTTTTCGGGAATGCGCAATGGTACGGTTCAAATTTTGGCCGGCAAAGATTTCTGCAAAATGCTTGCTGAAAATATTGGCGCAATCGACAGCCCTGACGATAAATCTTCACTTGATGCGCTTAAAGAATTATCGAACGTTACCTGCGGATTGTTCTTGCCGATGATAGTTTCTTCAACGGCGGATGTTTTCGATGTTACTGTTCCGAAAAGCAGCAGTTGCGATGATTCTTCGCAGTGGAAAGAAATTACATCTGATAAAAACACTTGCGTAGTAAACGTCGAAGGACACGCGGTCGCTATAAGATTAAACGTTAAAGAATTTGCATCCGTTGAGGAAGTTGTACAGACAGCTTAATTTCTGGTGGATTTATGAGTATTAAAGATTTTACAGGTATAAGAAAAAACAGTAATTTACCAAATCCTTATGAAATCTCCCTGCCTGAAGATATAAAAGATTTTTTCGGTGATTATGAAGATTCATTAAATTCGATGCTTGACGATCTTGAAAAAGCGACTTTAGCGTATGAATCGGGGAATAAAAGCAAAGAAAATTCAGATACAATAAAAAGGCTTCTGCACAAAATTAAAGGCGAAGCGTCGATGGTAGGTGTCGATGAAATTTCAGAACTGACTCACGAGACCGAGTTTGCTTTTGATGAACTTAAAGAAGAACAAAGGCCCGATATGCTTTTGCATTACAAAGACTGGGTTTGTAAGGCACTAAGCTCTATGGCTGAAAAAGTATAGTTTAAACGGGATTGACTTTTATATGACAACAGCTAATTCAGAATTGATAAAACGAGCTATAACGGTTGAAATTGCCGATGCGAAAGTTACATCGGATAAAGAACGTGTGCTTGCTACATATTCCCTTGGTTCCTGTATTGGTGTTTGTTTATACTGCACCGATAATCAAACCGGCGGTATGCTGCATTATCTGCTGCCGGATTCTTCCGCAAACCCGCAAAGGGCCAAAGAAAATCCATACATTTACGCGGATACCGGAATGCAGGTTTTGCTGAATGAACTTTTCGCTTTGGGAATCAAAAAGAACCAGATAAAAGTAAAAATAGCAGGGGGCGCACAAAGATTAAAAGTGGTTTCCGGCAGTTTCGATATTGGAAAACGTAATTATCTTGCAATCAGAAAAATCCTTTGGAAAAACGGTATGTTTATCGATTCCGAAGATGTCGGCGGCTGCTCACCGCGAACTTTATATATGGATATAATTGATGGCACTGTTATTGTGAAATCAATCGGCACTGAAAGAACTCTTTAAAATGGAATGATATATGTTAACGACGCTCGAAACAAACGTAAAAGTATTGATAGTTGATGATTCAGCAATCGTCCGCAAAATATTATCCAATCAGCTTGAGCAGCAGAGAGGAATTGAAGTTGTCGGAACGGCGCCTGATCCGTTTATCGCCCGTGATAAAATTATTGCTCTCGAACCCGATGTCCTTACGCTCGATGTCGAAATGCCCAGAATGGACGGTATTACTTTTTTACGAAAATTAATGCAATATCATCCAATGCCTGTAATTATATTAAGTTCACTTACGCCAAAGGGCAGCAAAATGGCCCTTGAAGCGATGTCCGCAGGCGCGATAGATGTTATCAGCAAACCCGGCCCAGCATACAGCGTTCGTGAAGCGTGCACGGAATTGGTTGAGAAAATAAAAGCCGCTTCAAGAGCGAAAATAAATAAACAGGCATTTGCGGTTAGTAGTGCACCAGTCGAAAAATTGAGTTTGGCCGAAACAACGAACAAAATCTTTGCTATAGGAGCATCGACTGGCGGCGTACAAGCTCTAACGCAGGTATTATCCGCTTTGCCGGCAAATTCACCCGGCACGCTTGTAGTCCAGCATATGCCCGCGAAATTCACCGCTTCATTTGCCGCAAGATTAAACAGCGAATGCGAAATGGAAATTTCTGAAGCCAAAGACGGCGATCACGTTGTCCCTGGCAGGGTTTTAATCGCACCGGGTGGTTTTCATATGATGCTTCAAAGATCAGGTGCAAATTATTACGTCGCGGTTAAAGATGGCCCGCCTGTTTGCAGGCAAAGACCAAGCGTAGAATTGATGTTTAATTCGGTCGCTAAATACGCAGGCGCAAACGCTATTGGCGCTATTTTAACCGGTATGGGCGATGACGGAGCAACTGGTTTATTGAATATGAGAAATGCCGGAGCGCATACGGTAGCGCAGGATGAAGCATCTTGTGTGGTTTTTGGAATGCCTAAAGAAGCTATCGCAAGAGGCGGTGCGGAAAAAATCGTTTCTTTGCAGAGCGTTGCAAAAACTCTTATTTCATTCGCGCAGTAGTTGCAAGCTAATCTGCCCTTATCATTTCAGCAATTTTCATAAGTCTGCTGATATTGTCTCTTTCAGCTTCTGCCAGTTTGTCGTAAATGAATCGGATCATCTGCTGCATTTCAGGTATGACAACGTGCTCAAGAACGTTTACTCTTCGTCTTGTTTTCTGAAGTTCATCGGCAAGCAGTTGAGCCTGTTTTTCTTTTTCCGCAAGCTCCATCAGCTTATCGAAAACATTTTCCAGTCCCTTAAGAGCTACATCAAGTTCTCCGCTTGTGTTTGAATAACCGTAGCTGATTATCTCGCCTTCGATTTTCTTCACAAATTTTGGAACTTTAACGCTCATAATCACCGCAAAATTAATAGCCAGACTGAATTTCTTGGTAGGCACTTCCGTCGCGGATATAATATTTTCAGGCTCCATTGTGGCGCGTGCCATTGTAAATTTTCTTGCAACTTCAATCAATTCTCTCTCGACCTCAACTCTTAAAGTGCCGAGAGTTTTGGAAATCTGAATTAACTGACGTGAAATTTCGTCTCTTTTCTGACTAAGCAGTTTATGCCCTCTGGCCGCCAGCGCAACGCGCCTGCGGAGAGAAAGCAATTCCATTCTTGTCGCACTTGTAACTGCCTGCATAGTTTATTTCTTTCTGAACTTTGGCATATATCTTTGCAGATATTCAACGCGGATACGTTTCAATTCCGCATCTTCGAACATACTCAATAATTGCCAGCCCAAATCGAGCGTTTGTTCAATAGTTCTATTTTCGGAATAACCCTGCGAAATATACTGTCGTTCGAATTCATTGGCGTAGATCATATATTTCCTGTCTTCATCGGAAAGTGCTGCTTCGCCGAGAATCGTCGCAAGTTCCTGACATTCCTTACCGCGAGCATAAGCTGCATAAAGCTGGTTATACAAATCAGCGTGATCTTCACGAGTCTTGTTTTTGCCGATGCCCTTATCTTTCAATCTTGAAAGGCTTGGCAGCGCATCCACCGGCGGGGCGATAGCTTTGCGATGCAGCGAACGTGAAAGAATGATTTGGCCTTCCGTAATATAACCCGTCAAATCCGGCACTGGGTGTGTTTTATCATCTTCCGGCATTGTCAAAACCGGAACCATCGTGATCGAACCTTTTTTATTTTTAATTCTGCCCGCTCGTTCGTAAATCGTCGCAAGGTCGGTATAAAGATAACCCGGATAACCTCTTCTGCCAGGAACTTCTTTTCTAGCCGCACTAATCTGACGCAGAGCTTCGCAATAATTCGTCATATCGTTGAGAATAACCAATACGTGCATATCTTTCTCAAACGCCAAATATTCCGCCGCCGTAAGAGCAACGCGCGGCGTCGCGATTCTTTCGATTGCGGGGTCATTTGCGAGATTGATAAACATTACCGCTCTTTCGATTGCGCCTGTTTTTTGCAAATCGTTGATGAAAAATTGTGCCGCTTCAAAAGTAATACCCATCGCAGCGAAAACCACCGCGAATTGTTCGCCTTTACCAAGAACCGTCGCTTGTCTTGCAAGCTGCGCGGTTAAATCATCGTGCGGCAAACCAGAACCGCTGAAAATCGGGAGTTTCTGACCGCGGACAAGAGGATTAAGCCCGTCGATCGTTGAAATGCCGGTTTGAATAAATTCGTTTGGATAATCACGAGCATAAGGATTGATCGGGTTGCCGTTGATATTCAGGCGTTTTTCAGCGATGATTTCCGGCCCGCCGTCTTTCGGTGCGCCGATACCGTTAAAAACTCTGCCGAGAATATCTTTGGAAACTGCAAGTTCCTGCGGCCTGCCAAGCATTCTTACCGTAGCGGTATTGACGTCGATGCCTTCTGTGCCTTCGAATATCTGCACGAGCACTTTATCATTTTCGACCTGCAGAATTTGGCCATGGCGGATTGAGCCGTCGCCGATTTCAATTTCAACTATTTCGCCGTATCGTGCTTCTTCGACCTGTTCGACCAGCACCAAAGGCCCGCTTATACTGCTTACCGTCTGGTATTCTTTAAGCATTTTTTGCTCCTGTAAATTGAGCTTCGAATTGTTCGTTTATTTTGTCTCTGACTTTGATGATCGTATCCATCTGTGATTCAGGCAGATATTTTGATTGCGCGATATCATAACGAACCGAAAGTTTGAAAATATTTTCGGTATCGATGCCTTTTGCGATCGCCTCAAGACCTTTCTGATGAAAGTGCAGAATACATTTAAGCATTTCATATTGTTTATCCATCGATGTATATGTATCAACTTCGTGGAATGCGTTCTGGTGCAGATAATCTTCCCGAATGCTCTTTGACGTCTGGAGCACCATTCTATCTGCCGGGCTGATCGCATCAGAACCGACAAGCCTTACGATTTCCGCAAGACCAGCTTCTTGTTCGAGCAGACTCATCGCGTCCTGCGTGAGTTTCATCATTTCAACGCCTCTGTCTTTATCTTTAAAGCAGCTTGGCAGATATTGTTTATAAAATGAATAGCTTGTGAGCCAATCGATAGCGGGGAAGTGCCGCTGATAAGCGAGTTTACCCATCAACGACCAGAATACTTTTACAACGTGCAGCGTTGCCTGAACAACCGAATCGGACAAATCGCCGCCCGGAGGGCTTACCGCACCGATAATCGATACAGCGCCTTGACGTGCAGGTGTGCCGAGACATTCGATATTGCCTGCTCGTTCATAGAACGATGCGATTCTTGCGCCCAGATATGCGGGGTAACCTTCTTCCGCAGGCATTTCTTCAAGTCGTGTAGAAATTTCACGCATCGCTTCCGCCCATCGGCTTGTGGAGTCCGCCATAAGTGCTACGCTGTAACCCATATCACGGAAATATTCTGCGATAGTCAAGCCGGTGTAAACCGACGCTT
>MHYA01000052.1 GCA_001825675.1 Planctomycetes bacterium GWF2_42_9
CCGCTTTTGTGCACAAATCAGAGAAAAATACAGTGCCGCGGCGGTACATCAAAGAATCGAATATAGACCCAAATCTGATACTGACCATACTTCCAGGAGCTGCGAGGTGTATCGCATGAATTACATTATTAACCCCATTTTTCAGCATTTCGTGTCTGAATAAATACCATGTTGCGCCAACAACACCATTAAAGTCATTGGGAGGGCTGATCGCTGTAAAGGATGAATATTCACTTTGCCACGTGTTATTTAGATTGGCAATATTTTCATAGCGATCGGCCAGCCATTTTCGGTAAATTTCCAGTGTATTTGCGGAGTAATCATAAAGACTTGACGGGAAATATTCGGTTTCGGCATAGGGGCTGAAAACAGGCTCATAAAAAAGGATTTTATCAGCATACCGGGTATGGCAATGTTGTGTCAATTGTTGGGTAAAAGCAACTGCACGTGATATCGCAGCAGCAGAACTAAATGAAATAATTTGTCGGCCTAATCCGCCCGTGCAGAAATCGCCATTTATATCACATTGAATATCAGCAGAACCAATAAATGAACTATTGTTGCCGTCCTCGACTGCTCGCGTAAGGTCGATGTACAAAGCAGCAGGGAGACGCATCTCTTTTATTACATAATCCAGCCGAGCATCTATCTGTGAGAAAACATAATTACCAGGATTGGATTCGCATAATTGCCAGGACGCATGTACTTTTATTGCATTGAAACCTACTTTTTTACCAGCATTAACTTCTGCCTTAAACTTTTCTAATGCTGTTGCGGTATTATCGCCTGTCCAAACATTTAAAATGAGATAACGAGAGTTTGGCTCATTATCACCAAATACCTGCATCATATTTGACGAGTTTAAAACGATTACGACAATTATTGATAGTATTTTTTTCATAAATTAATAATTGTTAGATACAGTAACTATGCCGCCGGAAGAAGAAGGACTGATGGGACGACCGCTCAATGAAACGTTGTTTACAATTTTTAATACAGTTGCGCATCGTGAGGTATCGACTGAAATGTAATCACAATAAACTGCATTTCTGGCGGTTATTCCACTTATTAAAACTGTATCCATAGTTACTGAACTGTGAGGGCGTAAATATAAGGCTTCATTTGTCGATGCACCAAGTAAATTGATTTGGATGTCTTTGATTACAAGGCCTGACCAAACAGGTGAATATCCGCTCTGTTCCGCGACGTGAATGCCTCTACAGTATTGATTCAATGTTTGAGTAAGTTCGCCGCCTGCAATGGTAAGATTAGTCCAGTCGGCAATGTATATGCAGGAACCTCCTGCCGGATTGAAAACGCGCGTATCTAAAAGCGTAACATTATCTGCCCGTTCAACAAAAACTGCGCTACCGGAATTTATAGCGGCGTTACATACAGTTGTGCCGCAAAATGTGATATTATTTGGACGAGCACCGCTTTGTTCTGATGCGATGTAAAGGCCGTATTGTTTTACCTGTTCGATTAGATTGCCAGTACCGTGTACGTTGTTTGCTCCCCACAAAATTGCGATTCCGCGTCCGACTTTCGAGGGTAAATCAGTTCTCGAACGCAAGGTGTTGCCGCTAATAACAACATTCGAACTTTCGCCGACAGCGATTAAATCGTCGTTAGCGCCGTTAACTATATTATTGGCTATAAGGGCATTATCAACATTATATAAGTTAATGCCATCTGCCCAGTTCAAACCAATTCGATTGCCTGTAACAACGAGATTGTCCATACCGGCAGGATTATCTCTGCCGAAGCAGTTGGCGAATTCGCCTGAATTTATTGTATAATTGTCGCGGAAAGTTGTGTTGTCTGCATCGATAACAACAGCGTGTTGTCCTGCTTTACGGTGTGTGCAGCTTGCATCGAATGTTAAGCCAAAAACCAAGACTTTGTTGCACGTGGCGCTGATATTTATTACCTGACTGCCGGGAGTTGCACCAAAACCGTCGAGGGCATCAAAATACGCATTTGATTTAATGACTGATGATGCCCAGCCATCGCCGCATACAGTTAATGCTGTTTTGCCTGTAATAGTGACTGTTCCGCAGCGATATACACCGGCAGGGAAGTATAAAACGGCATTCGATGCGGGAAGTGCTGCTATCGCAGCATTAATTGCCGCGGAATCATTTGTAACACCATCGCCTACTGCGCCATAATCTTTGACATTGATTGAAATGCGGGTGAGTAAATTCGCTGAAAGCCATTGTTCGGCCATTATGGACATATCTTCAAAATTGACCTGCCCGTCATCTGTCAGGTCTGCTGATTTTGTTGCCGCAAAACAGGGGGCAAAAACTAAATTAAAAATTATTACTGATAAAAGTGTTGCGTAAGTTTTCATAGCTTCTCTTTCAAAAATATTTATCTTTTTCTTCCATTTCAACTATTTATTTCTTCTGCTGATTTATGAAATCTTGGTAAGTTTTAAATTGGTTATTACTTTGTGTAAAGTTGCAAAAGTCAGGATGTATATAATCAGAAGCCTTATCTTTGTAGATCGTGCAATTTTCAATTGTGCCGGTGCTGCCGTTGTTCCAGCAAAGCATTTCATAATTTGATTTTTCATCGTATGAAGATGTGCAGTTGTTGTATAGCTTACAATCTTTAATGAGTATATTTGAATTATGGCCTGAAGTGCTCATAACCATTATTCCCGCGCCAGAGTTATTATGTATGGTGTTATTGATGAATTTAATATTTTTGCTGTTGCCTTCAAAATCAAACCCGACTCCATCGTGGCCGCCATCGTTTTTATATCTTGCGAATTCGCAATTTTCTATTGTTACTCCATCGCTCCATACTATAAAACCAGCGCAAGTTCCGTACGGAAGATTTCCGCCGCCATCTGTTACAGTGAAACGCCTGATTGTACTATTGCGTACATTTACGAGTGCAAACCCGGCAGATAATCCCCCCGTCGCAACACAGTCTTCACAAAGAAGATTTTGAGTGCCAATGTTAATTGCAAAGCCATTTACGCAGCGAGTGAATTTGCAGTTTTTTACTACCGCATCGTAGAATCTATCCGAACCCTCTCCTTCAATACATAGCCCGATTCCTACGGTTTTGCCATCCTGTGTACTGTAATTCATATCGTAGAAATCGCATTCGCTAATCTGAACTTTGTACGCCTTAACCATTCCGTATCGAATGTTCATTCCCCGAAGCGCATTTCGCAAATCGAGATTGCGGATTGTCCAATAGCTAATATTATTTGCTTCGACACAAGTATCTTTGGCGCAGTAGTTGAGTTTTATCTGCGGTCTATTCCCATCGCCATAGGCATCTAAAATAATGCTTTTTTCGGAAGTGCCGGAGCCTTGCAGCTTAAGAGTCTGGTTCCACACATCATTGCGTTTCAAATATATCTCGTCGCCTGCGTTAAAAGTTGCAAAATTAAGTTTGTCAAAAGTTTTCCATGCAGATGCCGGATTTAATCCGTTATTATCGTCATTACCGGTTGAATAGCTGATGTAATATGTGGAGGCGTTGCTGATTGTAAAAGCAGAAACGGTCAGAATTAATGCCAATAAGATTGCATTTGAGGCCTTGTTATTCATAGATAGTCCTTTTTAAGCATTAATGGTACTATAAAACATATAAAACACTTCAACCATTTTGCGTTTTAGTATAACCAAATTGCGCAAAACTCAAATTTAAATTTTGTAAAAATTTGTTCTTAACTTACACAAAAATGGTATAATAAGCATATATTTCTGGTAGATTTACCAAACTGGGGCGTTAAGAAATGACTCTGTTTTTTACAGGATGTTTGCGCAAAATGGTTTTATTCTAACGCAAAATGGCGTTCTATTTATTTTCGTTTACAAATAAAGTGGAAGCACATTAGTTTTACTTATTTAAGGGTACTCATTATGTGTTTGGCCTTACGAAACGTATTGTTTGCAGCATGTGTCATATTTATGTTTTTTTCATTTAGCCCCGGGGCTGAATATTATCCAAACACCAAGACAAATATCAATCCTAACCAGAAGATGGAATGGTGGCAGAATGCTAAATTCGGAATTTTTATTTCCTGGAATCCGTCAAGTCTGACGGGAATGGAAATGGGTTGGAGCAGAGGCGGATGCAGGGCTGGATTTCCAGAAGAATTGCAGCCTAAGGCCGGCGAGGCAATACCTGCTTATATCTATGATAATTTATATAAGCAATTTGACCCAATTTTGTTCAATGCACGCCAGTGGATACAGTATGTAAAAGAATCGGGTGCAAAATACATAATATTTACCACAAAACACCATGATGGTTTTTGTTTTTTTGATACTCAATTGACAGACTATAAAATCACTAGTCCGTTAAGCCCTTTTGGCAGAGATATAACCGCAGAACTCGCAAAAGCCTGTCAGGAAGCGGGGATAAAAATATTTTGGTATTATTCTCCCACAGATTGGTATCACCCGGATTTCTGTTCAGATAATCATGCACGCTATGTTGAGTATATGCATGGTCAGATCAAAGAATTATGTTCTAATTACGGCAAAATTGACGGCATCTGGTTTGATAATCAAACTCCCACAAGTTATGACACGGAAAAGTTGTTTAGTATGATGCGGTCCCTTCAGCCGAATATTATCATAAATAACAGATGCGGTTCGGCGGCAGATTTTGATACGCCGGAGGGAGTTGTCGGCAGATTTCAGGTAGACAGGCCGTGGGAATCGTGTATTCCAATGGGAACGCAATGGAGCTGGCGTTCGCAGGATAAGTTAAAATCATCAAATGAATGTATAACCACCCTTATTCAGTGTGCCGGCGGAGGGGGTAATCTGGCTCTTGACATCGCTCCAGTGCCTGATGGAAAAATTGAACAGCGTCAAGTGGAACGATTAAAAAATATTGGCCAATGGCTGGAAAAGTATGGTCAAACTATTTATGGAACCAGCGGTGGGCCATTTAAACCATGTAAATGGGCGGCAAGTACATATCGAGACAATAATATTTTTCTGCATTTATTCGGCTGGCGAGATGGTGAGGTAAAACTTCCCCCAATAAATAATAAAATAATTAGCGCCAAACTCCTGACCGGCGGCAAAATGGAATTCAGGCAGAATGATACTGAGATTGTGCTTTCAGTCCCGCAGGAAAATCGTCACGATATCGACACCATTGTTGAAATCACAATCGATGGTTCCGCAAAAGATATTGTGCCAGTCAATTTGAGTTCGGGGTCTCTGGCGTTCACAAAACCGGCCTCGGCTTCATCGACATACAATATGGATTTTTCAGCAGATAAGGCTTTTGACGATGATGACAGTACACGATGGGCTGCGGCAGATTCGAATGATGCTCGACAGTCCCGGCTGGAAGTTGATCTAGGCCAAGAGCAAACAATCTCTGTTATTCTAATTAGTGAATTCGGCAGCAAAATACAAAGCTACGAACTGCAGCAGGAAGTTGAAAACGAATGGAAAACTTTCCATTCTGGAACAACCATTGGCATAAGGCACACTATTATGCTGCCGATGCCTGTAGCCGCACAGAAAGTCAGACTGAATATTCTTAAATCGAGTGAAAACAGTCCATCAATTTATGAATTACAATTGTTCGATTCACAGCTCGCAGAGTTGTGGAAGGATTAAGTTTTAAGATGCAGTA
>MHYA01000053.1:0-3066 GCA_001825675.1 Planctomycetes bacterium GWF2_42_9
CTGCAATAGCCTGTGCAATTTTTAGATGTATCCGCCATCCGCGCACCCATACGTTTAGCAGCAGTATTCGCGTAATCAATCAACAATAGTCGCCAATCACTGCCATTCAATACGATTATTTCTTCAGGTTTTTCATCTCTGCGAATTTCTGGTTGATAAGCAGTAACTGATTCAAAACGTCCCTGCTTTTTATGCACGATGAAATGAGTAAAAGAGCGAAAGGCCGTTACAGCTCCAATTAAAACATACTGCTTTGTTGGAATGTCTCCGACAATAACTACATCCTGTGAAGTAAAGGCAGTTTCAAATGCGGTATATTTCCAAACGCACGGACCGTAATCTGCCTGCACACAATTATTATAGCTCTTATAAACAAAGGCTGCCGATGCGGGTAAATCGAGAAAAAATGTTTTGACAAAGCAATTTTCCAATCGCATATTCCCATTTATTTAGATATTAGCTCTGCATTGGCTTTCAAACTCTTTAACATCTATAACGATGTTATTCAGACGAGCCTTTTCGGCAGCGAATGCCATTAAATGGCTATCAAGCGACATTTCGACAGGAGTAATAATTCGGCTTCTTTCACCTGTTGCTATCGCATCTACAAATGCATCCATAATAGCTTTGTCGCCGCCCATGTGCGATCCTTCCATACCGGCAGGTTTAAAAACATCCTCGCTAATTGGCGAAAAAGTACAGGCTTTTATCATGCCTTCATTGAAATCGAAATAAATCTCGCCATTAGTCAATGATATTTTTGTTATTCTGCGTTCATAAAAATTGTGCCCTGCCATTTGAAAACTGGCTGTTATACCATCTTCAAATTCAATTTGAACAACCTGATGATCAACAACATTATTATCGCATTTGAAAACACAACGTCCGAATTGATTATTGAGCAGAGCCTGGAATAACTGGTCATTATTTTTAATAACACCCATCTGCCGAATGTACGCAGAATCTGTTTTCTCCTGAAAGTAAATTTTTTGAACGTCGTAAGGGCAATCTTTATACGCCGGACAGCCTTGCAGGCAAAAATCAGGAGCACCTTTCGGCGCATTTTCTTTTTTAAAGTAATTTAAACTTCCAAACGATGAAATCTTCAGCGGGCGTTTGCCTATCAAATACCGCATAATGTCCATATCATGGCAGGATTTGGCTAAAATCATCGGCGTCATTGAATCATTATTGAAAAGCCCGCGTACAAAGGAATGCGCCATGTGGTGATAGCTTAAATTTTCACTGTGCTGCATAGCTATAATTTTGCCAAATCTTCCTGAACTAAGAAGAGATTTAATTGCAGCATAACCTGCCATATAGCGCATCTGATGACAAACAGCGAAAATCCCTTTAAAGCACGTGGCGGCATCAGTTATTTTTATAATTTCAGCGATTGAGCAGCCGAGAGGTTTTTCAACAAGTATGTCGTAATTTTTATTTATAGCTTCGAGAATTATATTAAGCCGTTCTGTTTCCAGAGTAGCAATAATTACAGCGTCAGCGATCTTGCCGTTTTTCTTGAAAAATTCTTCCGTCGTTTTATATTTTCCTGATTCTTGTATTTTGTGTTCTGCCGCAAAAGAATTTCTTTTCTCATTATCAGGTTCAACTACAGCAACAAATTGAGCCCTATGAGGGTTATCCAATGCATATTGCCCGAATACTCCTCTGCCCCTATTACCTGCGCCAATAAGAACAATTTTAACAATATCTTTAGCCATATCTATCCTTTTAGGTATTTATCAAAAAAATCAAATGCTTTATTGCCGGCAAATTTATGGCCGCCATCAAAGTGATCAACTTCATAATTTTCAGATGCACCGGCAGCAGCATATATCTTTTTGACTTTTTCGCCGCAGCTTAAAGCGTCAGATTCTAAAAAACATTTATCATGCATACCAATTTCCGCAAGCAGCGGACGAGGAGCAATAAGCCCATGCAAATCGGGAACATCGCACAAAGTAAAAAGTCCTGGCAAATATTGTGAGCCGCAGAAATTCCCATCCGCAACAGCAAATTTTTTAAAACGGCAGCTATAGCACATAATATCAGCAGCTTTGATGCGTTTATCAAGCAAAGCTATCCAAGTTGTCATTGTGCCGCCGAAACTAAGCCCCATACTACCGATGCGTTCGGCGTTTACAAAATCAAGCGAGCAGAGATAATCGATACATCGCATTGCGTCAAAAATATTAAGAGCTAGCAGATTATATCCCATTAAATTGCCGCGAATAAAATGCACATTGCACTTATCTCTGCCGGGATATGGGTTGCCGCCATCGGAGCGTTCGCCGAAACCGCGGTAATCAATGGCCATTGTAACATAGCCTCGTTTAGCCATTTGCAGGCCATAGTCATAATTAAATTGCTGAATCTCGGACGGCCGCTGCGGAAAATTATCGTCAAGGACGCCCATTACCAAATCTTTTCCAAAGTTACTGAAAGCATGACCATGATTACACAGAATTGCGGGGCACGATTTTTTGCGAGCAGATGCTGGCATATATACAAGTGCAGTTACAGACATATCTTCTTCAAGATCAAGCAATACTCGTTGCTTGATGAGTCCGTCCTCTTCAACTTCACTTATAATTTTTGGATCCAAAAGAACGGGCGTAGGCATTTTGCCTAAAAGCTGCTTTAATTCTGATAATAAAGCGGATTGCCACTTTAAAAAATCTGCTTTGTTTTGGCCTTTAAATCTATATTTCGGCTCAATAGCTTGAGCTTTGCGGTTAAAATACTCAATCATTGAAAATTTTTGTTTTTTTTGCATAGTTCATTACAATGAATTATGAATAGGAATTTATCTCGTCAGGCAAAGATCTTAACATATACTTGCACATCGGTATCATTAATATTGAAATAATTCCTGTTAGAATAAATACAAAATTGTACGACAACAAATCACATAAGTAGCCAATCAGAATAGGGCCAAGTGCCAATGATATATTTTGTGCGATAAATTGCAAGCTATAATATCCTGCTCTATTTTCAGGAGATGGGATGCCAAGCAGCAACGCCGTTTGAGCAGTGCATATCAAAGCGCCAAATGCTGAAGAC
>MHYA01000053.1:3094-6788 GCA_001825675.1 Planctomycetes bacterium GWF2_42_9
AACATCGCGATAGCAGCCAGTATAAAACTATACGGCAATATACGTTTTGGCGTAAGCTTATCTGTAATTTGTCCGAATGGAATGCTGACAAAAATCCTGACTGCCTGATTTATGATCATTATAACCGCAGCGGTGGCTGCTGCCATCTTAAGGCTTTTGAAACCATAAATATTAACAAAAATAAATGTCTGTGTAACTAAAGTTGTGTACAAAAAAAACATAAGAATAAAACGCACATAACATTTATCTTTCCACGCCATTTTGAGCATCGTAAGCGACCAAGGACTCGGAGATTTATCTACAGGTGTTGGAAGTTCTTTAGCGAATAATGCGACTACATATCCGCCCTGCATAATCGTCCAGCCCAACACAATTACATATCCAAACGCCGCAGGTTTGGAAATATGCGCGAGCATCCAGCCGCCTAAAGCCGCTGCTCCTATGGATGCAATCCCAGCGATGGAAGTTGAATAGCCTGTTAACCTCCCTCGATGGCTCATAGGTATACAGGCGGCCATATACTCCTGGCATGGTAAATTAACAAACCCTGCAAAAAAGCAATGAGCCGCTGTCAAAACAAACACATAAGTCAACAAATGTGCGTTTGAAATATTTAATTCTTTAGCAAATATCCCAGCCAAACCAATCAGCAATAACATTCCAAGATAAGGAACATTGGCGGCGAAAAGATATTTTTTCTTTCTTGGGAAAAACTTTGTTATCCATGGTGAAATTATAACTCCGATCAAAGCCATAAATGGCGCACCTGTAATTAGCCCTATTTTGGAATTTGACGCACCAAGAAAAACCAGAAAAGGCTGCATGGCCAATTGAAAATCTGTCCAGCCTGTATTGTAAGTCGCGTTGAGCAATATCAATACAAGCATATTGCGCTTCACATCTTTGGTGCTAAGCTGTTCCTGACTCGCTCCAGGTTTTCCCTGGTTAACGTTTGAACTATCCATAACTGTAATTTGCTGATTATTTTCTGACATTCATTTTCCTTATTGGCCTTTGGTTATCAAATACAGCCTGGCAGTCTTATCTAGAGCCTTAAAATTCAATTGAGATATTCTGTTAGACACAAAGAAACAATCGCCCTGTTTTGCCTTATCAATTCCAGCTTCACTTTTTATTTCGCAATTGCCGTCAGCAACAACCGCGATGTACCAGGGAGCGTCATAACTAAGTTTAACTTCACTATTGACTATTAGCTGATCAACTCTAAAACATGGCGTTATTTCTTTATCAATTATCTTTTCGAGGTAGCCTCCGCCGAAATTCTTCACATTATGAGGAACAAGCTTGACCTTCTTTAAAATACTTTCAAGCGCGCCCCGGCCTTGATAATCGAAACACTCAAGCCCAATTTCCGGCGTTAATGGTCCCCACATATCAGAATAACTAAGCTGTGTATCGCCGATAAATTCCTCCGGCTGGACGACCCAGTCCGTGGGCTCCTGTACTTCCAGAAGAAAAATACCCGGCCCGATAGCATGAGGCATACGACCCGGTATAAAGTACATTTCGCCAGGCACGACCTTTACTTTGTGCAGAGACTGCTCCATAAAAGCAACATCCTGATTCTTTACAGCCTTCTTAAAACCATCAGGATCTACGTTTTCCTTAAAACCCATCAAGATATATGGTTCCTGACCATCAATAACACGTGTGCCGAGAATAAACCATGATTCCGATTTTCCATGTTCACTATTGAAGTATTTACGAGCAAAAGGAATATCAGGATGGCATTGAATCGGCAAACGTACCGCGGAATCCAGATACTTGCACAAGACTCCAATACCCTCTTTTTCACTAAAATGTTCAAGGCCAAGCGATTGGCTGGGATACCTGGAGAGAATGTCTTTAAATAGCTTTGCAGCCGATTTATCTCCCGATCTTATTTTCGAAAGTCCGTCAGTTGGGCTTTGCTGATGTGCGCCATTATTTGCAACGGTCGTTGAAGCAAGCCAGTCTTCTGGAAAATGGTTGTCTTTAGGCGTATCCTGGTGAGTAAAAACATCCATCAATTTGCCGCCTGTATAACATCTCCAAACACGGTTGGGCTCGAAAAATATTGGTCTTTTTAAATAATCCTGATGATCCATAATTCATGCCTAAAAAATTTACTCATTTTCTAACCAGTGATTGGCTAAAGCAGCAAAATCCAGAAAGTTAATCACATTATCACCATTTACATCGCCATTTATAAGCGAGAAGTTGACCGTGCCGGGAGATTGAGCAGTTTGTTTTTGAGCAAGCCAATGCGAAGCTTTCGCCCAAATCTCAACAGTACCTTGCGCCGATGTTCCAAAACTGAAATTCCCCTGCGAATCCAGTTCTGCAACTTTGGCATCGATCAAGATTCCATTCTGTCGAACCTCAAATTCCATTTCTGTTCCTGCCAATTTAGAGCTGTCATAATTGAGTAATTCAATATTTCCGCTGATTATCTGCTGCGGGCTTACAGAAAATACCGCGACATCTCCATAGTAATCGCCATATCCTAAATCAAAAGTAAGTATTCCATTCTGTATGGTGTAACTGTGGCCACTAAGGCATTTTTCAATTTTGCAGTTGGCAGGCAAATGGACTACTTGAGTACCGCCTTCGATTCCGATCACACCGAGCAAACCTGAACCAATCAGGATTTCATTATCGCTTTCAAGCAAAGGCGTCATGCCCGCTTCTTTAGCTAAATTGCGTATGAACTGCGGAGATAACGCTCCTGGAAAACCTATCCAGACAACGGTATGATTATCCGGACTCGTTCGTCTTTCTACAACAAGACCTGCAACGTTCGTGCCGCCATAAACACCTAATACTTTGCCATTGGTGCTTGAGGATATAAAGCTATTGTAATAACCCATTTCTTCGCGCCAGTAACACAACGAGCTGCCCGCTCTGATTCCATCCAGAAGATTATCGCTTACACCTGCTTTGATAACAAGCGGTCGATTTCTTGTATTTGTGCTTTCGCTAATATTAAAGCCAGTAATAATCGATGGATTGCTAGATGTTCCGCTTGCCGCTAATCCCGGTGCAAGCATATAAACAACAACTCGCCCATCATTGCAAAATCTTGTTTTAATATTGTTGGCCATTGTCAAATCCATTCGGAATGGATTAAGAAATATCGCCACTTTCGGCAAAGTAAGATTTGGATCAAGAGCATCCTGCATAAGGAAAAATTTAACTGGTACTCCAGCCCTGCCCCATGCGGCCGCATAGCCCCAGCCCATTGCCTGTGCTGTATTTTCCACAGCCGAAAGCATAAAAAATCTTCCAACTCTGCCGCAATAATCGCCGGCATCTTCATCGACAAACACGCCGACATAATCCGAACCTAAAGATGGAGCTTCCTTTGCATTTGCAACTATATTGTTGACAGCATCTTTCACGGCTTGCATCGCTTCTGGATGCCAGAACCAACCACCCCACATATCATATAAATGATAACCGCCGCCCGATGTAGTGGCTCTTAATACCATTGCATCCATCTGACGTTTGTACTCGCCGCGCGATTTAGGAATGAAATCAAGATCATAAGCTTGCCAGGTTTCGACACCGCTGGAGAGATTTCGACAATCAAGCTCATCGATGGTAAGTTTGCCATGGAAACCTGCGCCAAGCAGACCGCCTCTTGAAATAAAATCAACATTCGGATCTGTGAGCATACTGCGCAAATCAGTAT
>MHYA01000053.1:6800-8066 GCA_001825675.1 Planctomycetes bacterium GWF2_42_9
ATGCAGCCGGCAATGTCGGCCAATAGCTTCCGCTAAGTAATCTTCCGCCGCTGCCTTGTTTGAAAGCCTTACAAAACGCCAGTTGTCTGCGGGTATTGCTTACTGAAAGAAATTTATTGTAATCAGCGCCTTGGCAGTTTGCAGCATTATAACTCATAAGAGGACTGCCTGAAATAGCATCTGCGCTTCGCACAGCATAAGACGGCATTTGCGCAGTATCAAAAGTAACATTGAATCCCCACGCAGCGGATAATGCGGCGTCGGTTACATATTTTTCTCTTAGATAATCCCTAAACGCATTTAAAGCACCGACACTAAAACAAGCGAATTCAACCTGGCCGGTAGAATTATCCGATGAATATAGCCATTGGCCATCAGTACTGCCGTTAATATATGCACCAATCACAACCTTGCCTTCCGCCGCGGAAGCAAGCCATTGACCGAGAGCATAAAGGAAATTAGAACCGTCTGTACGGAACTGTGCGGAATGATTTGATGCTTCCCAACCTTCCATATATCCAGGAGGATCGCCCCCGTAGCGAATTACTCTGCCGCCGCAATAAATAGCTTTTTCGCCTGCTTCATTGGCGTGGACATCGTTTGGATGCTCGACACCCCAGTTATTATAAACGTTCACGAATAAATTCAGCATAATATAGCTTTCGGGGGCACGGGCAATCGCATATCGAATTGCCGCCCTAAGCGGTTCAAAATCGTAACTATTCGCTCCAAGCCAAAGATTTGCAGGAGCACCCGGTGTATCTGTCGAAGGTCCCGCCTTGATTGTAATGGTAGCTATATTTACACCAGCTTTATACATCTCACCAAAATGCGATGATGTATACCCTGCCGACGCAGACATATACACCACAGGATCAATAGGCAAATTATTGACACGCAACTCAACTTTATACGGATCGTTAGTTTCTACCACTTTTGGATAAGCTCTTGGCCTGTTAACGAACTTGCGGTCAAGCTGCACGGCTGTCAGCATAGCAGTATCTTCCACCGGCTGCGCACTATCTATTTCATAACGCACCGGCGGCGTTCTTGTATTAACCCCTGACTGCCAGGTTGGTTGAGCCTGTGCAGGATCAAGCCGGACCGAAATTACTCTGCATTCGACAGCATTTCCATTGAACAATATTGCAGGCGAAATTTTTGTTACTGCCGAATCAGGATTCCATTGCATACTGATCTTTCGCGTGTGTCCCGATTGCGTGGGATACCATTGCGGGTTTAAGTTAGTCCTTGTGATTGGATTAT
>MHYA01000053.1:8101-8709 GCA_001825675.1 Planctomycetes bacterium GWF2_42_9
GATTGAGATTACGATAAGGATCGTGGCTGAAGTCACTGCCGAATCCACCATAATACTTTTAAAACGCTCAAAGGTCAGTTCTCCGTAAACCAGGGAAAGGATCATCCCATAGATGACAGCGGTAACAGCCGCTTCAGTAGATGTCATTATACCGCTGAAAATACCGCCGAGAATGATTACCGGGGTCATCAAAGGAAAAAATGCATTGGCTGCTATAACCAGAAACTCCTTAACGGAAATTTTTTCGCGGTTAATGATGCCCATGTGTTCCCTGTGAGCAGTGATGGCAACATAGATGCAAAGCAAGGTCATCAGCATGATACCCGGAATAAAGCCTGCGATAAACAGCTTCCCGATGGAAATATTAGTAGTGACGCCCAGGATAACCATAGTGATGCTGGGCGGAATAATCATCCCCAGCACACCGGAAGGTCCGATAATGCTGGCGATAAACGCATTGCTGTAGTTCTGCTTTTTCATTTCAGGAATAACCACTGAGCCGACAGCAAAGGAGGTGGCAACCGTGGAGCCGGATACCGCACCAAACAAGGCGCATGTTGTTACGCTCGTTATTGCCAGACCGCCGGGCAGCCAGCCGACCAGCACGT
>MHYA01000054.1:0-5657 GCA_001825675.1 Planctomycetes bacterium GWF2_42_9
CAATGATGAAGTTGTTGAAGAAGCGGTCAAGAACATATGTGCTTATTTTGACGAAAACAAGCAGGCCGTGTCATATTCACTAGGTGTAAATGACTGTGGCGGCTTTTGTCAGTGTGATCAGTGTAAAGCCAAAATGGGCAACAAAACCAATTTTTTAGGGGCTCAGGATCTTTCAGATTATTACTTTGAATGGTGCAACAAGGTGGTTAAAGGAGTGCTTGAAAAACATCCTGGTAAATACTTTGGCTGTCTTGCATATGGAGAGTTGGTTGAGCCACCCAAACACACGAAAGTCGATAAGCACATAATTCCATTTATGACTTATGATCGTCTGCAATATGCTGATACCGATCTGCGCAAGGTGAATATGCAGAAAACAGAGGATTGGTTGAAAACTGTGGGTACGCTGGGTTGGTATGATTATTTTTATGGTACCCCATATTCAGTACCAAGGATATATTTTCACCAAATGGCTGAATTTTTTCGCTTAGGTTATGAAGCTGGCGTCAAGGTGTTTTACGCGGAGGCTTACCCGAATTGGGGTGAGGGCCCGAAACTATACCTAGCTTTGAAGCTTATGTGGAATCCATACATTGATGTTGATGCTGTTCTGGAAGAGTGGTATGTCAGGATGGTTGGGGTACATGCGGCACAGTATCTAGCGGAGTATTTTAAAATGTGGGAAGAGTTTTGGTCAAAACGTATTACAACATCTGCTTGGTTTCGCCAGGATATGGAACTCAGTGTGTATAACAGAAAAATGGATTATTTAAATATTGAGCAAGTTGGTTATCTAGACTTCGTAACCCGCGATGACATCACAAGATCACGCCAATTATTGGGATTAGCTTGTGAAAATGCTGAAACTGAACTGCAAAAAAGTCGAGCTAGAGTATTCCTGCGTGCTTTCGAATTTTATGAAATATCCACACTGGCTTATATGAAGGGCAAAAGCACTTTAAATCAAGTAGTAGAATCAGAAGCAAGGGCACTGGATTCGCTCGACGCAGGCGTTCAATGCTTCCAAATGGTCGATAAGCGAAAAAAAATGTCATTAGAGGAGTTTGCCGCAGATCCCATTTTCTGTCAACCTCAAGATGTTACCCGATCACCTGAAAATACAGGAAAAAACTGGGGAGAAAGTTCTATTTGGAGTGCGTTTGATTGGTATTCGAAAAGCGCCAAAGTAAAACAGCAAGTCGACTATCTTGCTGAAAAGAGCCCGAACAAGCGAATCCGTCAACAGATGCAGTTTATGTTGATGAGCCATGACCCTGAATCCAAACCAGTTTCTGTGAACCCTTATTTTGAAGAAGGAATTGGGAATAAGGCCGCTGGTTGGGACTTTGTTTTTGATGCAAACTCGAGCAGGATGCATCGTACTGATGAAATTGCCAACACTGGAAAATTCAGCATTTTGTGCGAGAGTGTGAATCGCGGCTTCTTGCAATCAGAAATTCCTGCAGTTGCTGGAACGTATGGTGCGATCACCAAAATATTTTATCCAAGTAAAACAAAAGGAGCAAGGGTTTGGATAACCATGATCCCCTTGAATTCAGATGGGAAAACGCTGAGACGATTTTTGCCAGAGGAACCGATCCTCGCGGAACCTAAAATTGGAGATTGGAATACTGTGGCGATAATGGGTGAATTAGATGAAGTAATCAGAGGAGAAAAGGTAAAAACATTGCGGTTGATTGTTCACGTTCAGGGTCTCCAACCAGGAGAGAAAGTTTTTATTGGCAGTGCTATGATTTACAGAATTTGTTAATTATGTTCAGGATTGTTTTACGCATAATGAAATTTAAGTAAGCTCGACACATCTTTTGCGCATTAGATCCGCGACCATGTGCTGCGGTAGGTCTCTACCCCTTGCTATTATGGAGTAATTTTTATCAGCGAAGCGAGAAATTGTTTGCAAGGTACATCGAACAAGAATTTAGCCCATTCAATTAGAAGTTTATCGAATTCAATCGTTGAATTCGAGCTTATTTGTGAGCAATAGGCATATTTTTTAGGAGGTGTGGCCATGTGCAAAAGACAACTATCTCTGATTTGTATCCTTGTTTTTTTACTTTCTGGTAATGCTGGTTCGGCAGTGATTGACGGAAGCGCAATTACTACTACCCAGTCTCATGATGATTGGGGGCAACTTCCGGCATCCAACCTTGTAAATGGTATGGGGCTGGATGCTAACGGTTTGTACCATATAAATAAGAACTACGGAACTTGGGAGGCGGTGCACTCAGGCGCTAACACTAGTGCCGCTGCGGGCACAACTCCTGGGCCGGCATGGGTAAAATTCGCATTTGATGACACCTATAAACTCGGTCAAGTATGGGTCTGGAACGGGAACTTGTCCGGTATCGGCGCATATTACGCCATGCGAAATGTTATAATTGAGTATTCGTTGGACGGGAATACATGGTACAATAAAGGTACATACGAATTGCCGAAAGGAACCGGTGAAACAAATTATCCGGGTTTTAGCGCGTGTAATTTCAATGGAACAAGTGCCAAATACGTTGCCTTTACTGCTGCCGATATCGATGGAAACTGGGGATATCCCAATGTTTATATGCTTAGCGAAGTTAGATTCAATGGCACAAGCGATTATGCTACGCAGGCAAACCCGAAAAATCATTCAATTGATGTTTCGATCAATACTGACCTGAGTTGGTTTAAAGGTGATAGTGCTGCTGTTACCGATGGCCACCAAATTTACTTTGGCACCAGCTATTACGGAGTCTCCAACGCTACACCCACTGTTGACCCGTGCAGTGTTTACAAGGGCACGGGGTCGAGTTGTAACTATGACCCGGGTGCGCTTGCTTATAATACCACCTACTACTGGCGTGTTGATGAGGTCAACGGTGTCAACACATGGAAGGGTTGTGTTCGGCAGTTCACAACTGATTTTAATGCATCGATCCATTGGAGCAGTATAACGGCAACTGCATCCAATGATTCAAGCGGTGCTTATCCTGCGTCATTGATAAAAAACTGTAGCGGTTTCGATGTTACACGTTTGCTTCACTCAACAAATCCTGATGACATGTGGCTGGCTGCATCATCTGGTAATAGCCAGGCTGACCTCGATACCACATCAGGTCCGGCATGGGTAATGTTTCAATTTGACCATGTGTGCGAACTTCAGAATATGTGGGTCTGGAACTGCAATGACGGAGCGACCAACAGGAATCGTGGGCTTAGGGATATTGCTGTCGAATACTCCGCTGACGGCCAAACATGGTCTAAACTCGGCGATTATACATTCCCTCAGGCATCCGGTTTAGCCAACGACCCCGGCTTTTCTGCATGCAATTTCAACGGTGCAAAAGCGAGATATGTTGTTATTACTGCGAAAAGCATCAATGGCAATTGGGGCGGCGGAAGCTATTATTCATTGAGTGAAGTTCGGTTCTATGGTTCTCAAAGTAGTACAACCAGGCAAGTGAAAAGTGGGGTACCGTGGACCATGCAGTATGATGCTGCGAATAAGAAACCTACTGACACGGGAGCGGTAGTTTACGCAGACGGTACAACAGGGTATATGTCGGGCAGCAACCCAACCTATGCTACGGCTGAAAACAATGATCTTAGAATAGATACATATACACCAAACTGCAATACCGGCTGCTATTTTTGTCCTTCAAACAGCGTCCATGTTAATCCTAATTCGACAACCGGCTATACTGTTGAATGGCGAGTAAAATTGCTCAGTGCGGATACATCAACTGAAAACAGTGCATGTTCTATCAGCGCCAATACGGAAGTTAATAAGTGCTGGGTTGCAGGTTTGGTAATCCATAACAATAAAGTGTGGTCGCACCAGTATTATGTTGTTGGTGAACCATGTGAAGTTATGCTGGACACAGATGCCACAAATCCGGATTACCATACTCTTCGTGTTTGCGTGGAAGCAGGTTATGCAACACTTTATGTTGATGGCGTATATGCTTCCCATGCGGCATTACACAATTACGCAACTGTGTATAAGGTTAGATTTGGTGACCCCAGCACTAATCCGGATGCCAAGTTTCTAACAGATTATTTCTATATCTATGATGGGGGTGGAATTACACCCAAAGATTTTAGAGAGCCTGCAAAGAACCGAAATCGTCGCGTAATTTTTGATAACGACGGCTGTGACATGGCTTTGGAATTGCAGGGCACTACTGTTCAAGAGTTCTGGGACGACAGAATGACCGGACTGATTGGTACACAAACGGATACGATCGTTTACTGCCCAATTAGTTCAGGTTTTGGTCAATTCACGTACAACACCTCTATAGGCGATATTCTTACCAGTAAGGCAGGTACCCTCTCCAATAATAAGACTGCAGATTATATTGCTCAGGGTACGGATTCTCTTAAGATGACTGTGGATTTCTGCAGGAAAAATGATTTCGAGGTGTTTTTCTCAATGCGCATGAACGACATGCATGATGGTGAAGGCTATATGGAGTATTTCAATCAGTTCAAAGAAGATAATCCTTCATGGCTTTTCGGGACCATCGGTGATCCGTCTGTGAACGGATGGTGGACTGGCGTTGATTATACCGAATCCGGTGTTCGCAGTCATGCGTTCTCGCTCTTTGAGGAAGTATGTCAAAATTACGATGTCGATGGTATTATGCTGGACTTTTTCCGACATCCTGTGTTTTTCCAGAGTCAGGCTGATGGCGGGGTGGCCAGCAGCACTGAAAGACAGATGATGACCGACCTTGTTACAGACATCCGCGAGATGGCCGACCGGGAAGGCCTCAAACGTGGCAAGCCCATTCTCATTGCTGCCAGGACACCTGACGATATAACCTATGCAGAAAATATTGGTCTTGATATTGAGACTTGGATGGCAAACAGTTTGATAGACCTTTGGGTTCCTACCGGCTATTACCGCATGGATTTCATGCAAGATATTGTTGCACTTGGTCATCAGTATGACATACCAGTTTACCCATGCATGGCCGAATGCCGCATGTCGGATGATCAGGCCCAAAGCTCCCGAAAAACAGATCGCGCATACTATGCAGAGTCGCAAAACTGGTTCCATTACGGCGCTGATGGTGTTTATTCATTTAATTATTTCATAAATCATGCTTCTTCTGCCATGTTAAACACTTACCCGCGTTTGCGTAAGATGGGTGATCCCAATACTCTCACAGGGCTGGACAAAACATATAGCACGTCCATGCTTGGCTACAGCAATATCGAATATTTATATTCAGGCGGTACGAATTTATGGAACTATGATTTTGTCGCCCCTGAAAAAACCTTGAGTCTTCCTGCTTCCACACCGCAAAGCATGGCAATTCTTGTCGGTGAAAATGTCGCAACCGAACTGCCAAATGTTTTATTGAGACTTCGTTTCGCTGCTCTTCCTGTTGCTTTAGGCGATTTGGCAGTTACCTTAAATAATCAATCATTGACAGGCTATCACAGACTGGAGCTTAACTCGACCACAGGTTATACGGTCGAATGGCGAATAAAGATGATGGAAGCTGATGCTGCAACAGGGGGTTATGCTGGTATAAGGTGTAGCCCGGAAGTAAACAAATATTGGTATGTATTTGTTCTTCAGCATGATGACAAAAACTGGGTAGTGCTCAATGATGGCAGTCAGATTCAACTTGATAGCGATAAGGACAATCCCG
>MHYA01000054.1:5694-8215 GCA_001825675.1 Planctomycetes bacterium GWF2_42_9
CGCTACACATGCGTTTCATTCAGGAGGGCCATACACGCTCCGCTACGGTGATTTAACAAGCACAGCGGATGCCGACTATTATGTAGATTACGTGCGTGTATTTGATGATGGTGCTCAGGCTTCAGGCACACTGGCTTGGACATCTAAATATGAGGGGTCCTCGCGTCCATCGTCAGCTTCAGCATGTTCATACGATGATGGAACCACAGGTTGTTTGGTTTATTCAGGCGAATCCTATAGCACTGTATATCAATGTGCAGATGGTCAGCAAATGTTGCATATTGACACCACTGATAGTAATAATGCATCCTACTTTACCTTTGATGACAAGTGGATTAACTATTCGGTGAACCCCGCTGACGTTATTGACGGCTGGAACACAATTGGCATGACTCTGGGTGCTGGCAAAACAACGCTTTTGCTTGAGGACCTTTTAATTGATGTTAATTATTGAGGTTTACTATTATTGTGGATTTCGCATAAAGTTGCCCGGCTCTCTGGGGCCGGGCATTCGAATTGATTCATGAACCTAACCCAAAATTGAGCAGTTGCGTGAAAAATCCTTGGTCGATGATTATTGAACTCTGGCGTGGATGGAAAAGGCTTATTATAAATAGAAATTATTTTGAAGGAATGCTATGGAAATGCGTCAAAGCAGGGTGTTAAATAAACTGCGATCTGGTCAGGTCGCCAGTTGTGTAAAAATCAATCTGAGTGACCCTCGTGTTACAGAAATCGCGGCCATATGTGGGTTTGATTGCATATGGCTCGATATGGAGCATGTGCCTACAGATTGGGTAACTGTCGAAAACCAGATCCGGGCGGCAAAAATTCACGATTGCGATACAATGGTCCGTGTGGCTCGCGGCTCATACAGTTCACATATCCAGCCATTTGAGGCGGATGCGGCGGGGATCATGGTGCCGCACGTAATGAGTCTTGAGGATGCCAAAAAAGTCGTATGGCAGACCCGTTTCCATCCAATCGGCCGCAGGGCAGTCGATGGCGGCAACGCCGATGGAGCCTATTGTCTTATCGATTTCAATGAATATATCGCGACTGCAAATAAGGAGCGTTTCGTCGTGGTGCAGATCGAAGACCCTGAGCCTCTTAACGATCTTGAGGCGATATGCGAACTGCCGGGCATCGATATGATCTTCTTTGGTCCCGGCGATTTCAGCCATGGTATCGGTACGCCGGGTAAGTGGGATAATCCGCTGATCGCCGAAACTCGCAAACGAATTGCCGAAGTGGCTATTAAGAAAGGCAAATTCGCAGGTACTGTCGGCGGCACGGGCAATCTGCATGACCTCATTAACATGGGATACAATTTTGTAAGCGTCGGTGCCGATGTGGTCGGCATTTCAGTATATTTTAAACCAATTCTGGAAGCATTTGGTAAGAGCAACACAAGCCAGGCCAAAGGTGTTTACAAGGACTAAATACATGAACGTAAATGATCTTCTCAGCTAAATTAAAACCGTACTCATAACCGGCGGCGAAGGCAAATACGGCCGTTGCATCATGGAAGGGAAGAATTGCGTCTCTTTATATCTTCACATTTACTCCGCCGTTTACATCTTTGTTGTTATTAGGGTTAAGTGCTAAGCACGGGTTTTTTATGAGGTTACAAAAGAGGGCGTATCGAATCCCCTCTCCGCCAATAAGTTGTCGAAGTTATTTGATACATGTTTGGATCAATGCCTGAATTGCCGACTTTATATGCTCAGGAAGTGCTGACCAAATATGAACTATTGTGCTAAGCTCGGGATGTCTCTGCAAGCTAATGACCAAGCTGGTGGCAGAATCGGAAATGATTCCTTCCGTAAGTTCGTTATTATTAAACATTTTCCGACAAATCGAAGTGGTCTTGAAATCCGATTTTGACAACCAGCCATTTCCCGCCAATTCAAGTTCGCTCATTCGATTCTCTTGCCATTTCTACTAAAGTTGTTATTGTAGTCTTGATATGCTTGGGCAGTGTGCCCCAAATCTCGATTATGGTGGCAAGGTCAGGGTGCTCCTGCAGCAAAAACGCCAAGCTGATGATGACGTAAGATAAATTTCGGATGCGCCCGTAGGGTCCAAATATTAGTATGCCACTTTTAGTATGAATATTATACTCATAAAATCTTGAATTTTCAAGCAGTTATGCTAATGTTTCTGTGATGAGTACAGAAGGACAAGAACAGATTAAAAGAAGCTGGTTAAGTTTGCCAATTATTGCAACTATCACGCGATTGTTGTGTCGCGAACTTACCCTTGAGAACGAATATCTCAAGACCGAGCACAAAATTTTCAAGTCTAAAATCAAAGGACGTATCGTATTTACAGATGACGAACGGTGGACATTGGTTGAAGCAGCATTGGCCATGAGCAAGGATATGCTGCAAGATGTGGTCAGTATTGTTAAGCCTGAGACGATTTGGTAGTGCAAGGAATATTTCGCTTTTTTGGTAAGACCTCCATATAAGCTATTTCTTATGCTCCTGCCTGGCCCGAGGGGCAGGCAAAAATTTTA
>MHYA01000055.1:0-1255 GCA_001825675.1 Planctomycetes bacterium GWF2_42_9
TGTACCAAGCAGTACGGTTTCTTCTTTATCTATGTGCCGAAAGAAAAATAAAAGTACTGGCGATACTTGATGATTATTTTGGGAAAGAAACATTCGAAGGCGTTCGCGTTCTGAAAACGGATAATGCGGAATCTTCCCTGAAAAAAGAAACCGTACTGCTTGGTACATTATGTGCTGAAGGCCGGATGAAGCAGCGTTTAACGGGATTCGGATTTACCGGGAAAATCCTTTCGCTTAAAGACCCGTTCAGTCATCTTCTTCCAAAAAATGAGATAATCTCGGATAGTGGACTTATAAGGAGTTACAAGGATATTCACAAAGGAAAGCGCTGTTTCATAATCGGGAACGGCCCGAGTCTTCTTAAAACAGATCCCCGGCGATTAATGAATGAAATTACGATAGGGTGCAATAATATATTCCTGCTGGACGGGTTCTGTCCTGCTTATTATACAGCCGAGGATCCGGTACTCGCGCAGGACCGTGCGGGAAAAATAAATGCGCTCGACTGGGTGAAGTTTTTCCCATCGTCACTTTCGGGATGGCTTAAGAACGGGATATTTATCAAAACTATTCCGGGGACATGGCCGAGTGACAAGTTCTCTACAGACCTTACAAAAGGAATCGAGATTAACTATACGGTAACTTATGCGATGATGCAGCTGGCTTATTATCTGGGCTGTAATCCTGTTTATCTCACAGGCGTGGACCATGATTATATCATAGACGATTCCCAGCATTGTAAAAGAGGGGAAATCTTTACTTCCGTAAAAAATGATCCAAACCATTTTCATCCGGATTATTTCGGAAAAGGCTATCGCTGGCATGATCCGAGAGTTGACCGGATGGAAGCCGCTTACCGTGTTGCAAAAGAATTCTTCGAAAAAGACGGGAGAACTGTGTTTAATGCGACAGCTGGCGGAAAGCTCGAAGTCTTTCCGAGAGTTGATTTTGAGGAGCTTGTAAGAAAATGAATTACGACGGAAAAAGTTTTGAATGGGGCGAGCTGCTTTACCGGAAGCTTATCGAAAAAGCTGTGACGGAAATTCCGCAGACAGCTAAAATAGCTGTTGCCGGAGCAGGAATTGCCTCGGTTTGGATAACTAAGATATGTTCAGGGGCAAAACTGAAAATTGATTTTTTCATTGATGAATTTCCGGAAAACAGCCTTGTGGAAGGGAATGTCATCAGACCCCAGGAAATAGCAGCTCACAATATCGACGTGATAATACTTTCTCCCCTTGTGAATGCGGATAAA
>MHYA01000055.1:1316-1533 GCA_001825675.1 Planctomycetes bacterium GWF2_42_9
AGCGTGTTGAAAGATTTGAATTGTCAAAGGAGCGGAAAGACCTGAACGGTTTGCCCGGAAGGGACTGGCCGCTGAATGTCCAGATACAGACGCAGAGCCGCTGTAACGCATCATGCCTGATGTGTCCTTATTCCGTTTCATGGCACAAGAAAAATCCCGGAAAGATGAGCATGCGGCTTTATCACAAGATCGTCTCGGATCTTGAGCATTACAGGCT
>MHYA01000055.1:1627-3932 GCA_001825675.1 Planctomycetes bacterium GWF2_42_9
CTTTTCGAAATATCCACAAATATCGCGGCTCTAACGGACTCCAGGCTCGAGGAGCTTATTGAGCTGCTGAAAGGTATTCCTCATGAGGTCTGGGTAAGTTTTCAGGGTCATGACAAAGAGACGTATGAAAAGATAATGGGGCTGGATTTTGAGCGTTCGTTAAAGAATCTGGAGAAGTTTATCAAGTCAGCGCAGGCAAACGGAATAAATTACAAAGTTCACGGATGCGGACAATCTTACAAGCATGAGGGGCGTTCGGTAGTACTTTTTCCGGAAGACGCTTATCGTGATTTATTCGGGAAACTGGCAGGAAAGTGGGGGACTGGCAGGATAAAGGTGGAATATTTCCGTTTTCATGACAGAGCCGGCGCGATTGGAGAACACAATTTCAATTGTCACATCATTGATCTTAGCCGAAGATATTGCCACAGGGTTGATACCTGGCTGCAGGTGCAATATGACGGCAGCGTGATATTCTGTTGTAACGACTACAGCCGGAAATATGTTCTGGGCGATATGAAAGAGCAGAGCATCATGGAATATTTCCATTCAGACCTGTATCGTAAACACCGGGATATGGGGCTTGGCATTATAGAATCCCCGGACGATTTTATCTGTAAACGCTGTATCAAGCCGGGAGGCTGAAAATAAATGGAGCCGAATGCTCTTTTCAGTGTAATTATTCCGTGTTACAATTCGGAGGCGTATCTGGGCGCCGCGCTCGAGTCGCTGCTTAAACAGTCTTACGGAAACTTTGAGGCGTTGATCGTAAATGACGGCAGTACGGACAATTCCCGGACAATAGCGGAGAGCTTTTGTTCCCGGGACAGCCGTTTCGTTCTCATAAATCAGTCCAACCTGGGCCTTTCCGCCGCGAGAAACTCGGCACTTAAAACAGCGAAGGGCGAAATCGTTTCATTCCTTGATTCGGATGATGTTTATCATGAGGATTTTCTGCGGGCACATCTGAAATTTCACATTCAAAATACTCAGGATGGTGCCGCTGCTGTGGGGCGTTTCGTGTATATCAATCAGGCCGGAGAACATTTGATCCCCTATACTCTCGGAGTTCCCAGGAAGTTGGGGCTTTCTGATTTTTACGAATGCCCTTTTCCGCCCAATGTCTTGAGCATAAAAAAGAAAGGGCTTGAGTGCGCAGGGGCTTTTTTCAACGAGAAAATTAAAATAGCCGAAGATATAGAGTTATGGATACGTCTTTTCCGACAGGGAATTTCGTTCAATCCATTGTTCAGTGCTCTGAGTTTCTACAGGCTTCACGCCGGCAGCATGATGTTCACGGATATGGAGAAGTATCTCGAGAATTCTTCCAAAATATTCCCAACGCTTATGGGAAGCGATTTTGACGAGGGACTCGCAGCAAAAACGCTTTATAAGAGAGCTCTGAATTATGCGGTTCAGACCGTCATTCACAGCGGCGCAATAAAGGATGATCTCGTGAAAAAGTATTCTGGCGCAGTGCATGGAATAAGTGTTCAGGAGCTTGCGGACATTTGCATATTAGCTTTCACAAGGGCATTACTGAAGCCCTGGGATGAATGGATAAAATGTTTTTCTGAATATTCGGGAAAACTCTCCGGGCTTCTGGCCGCTTGCGGGTTTGATACTTCTGAAATAGAAGCCGCTTTCCTGGAGATAAATTCAAGTGAAGGTGCTTTTACCGGCGATATAAAGGACAGAGCCGTTCGAAACTGGAAAAAGCATTTTTCCGGATTTTCAGGAACAGTCGCTTTTTTCGGCGCAGGTAAAAATGCGGTAAGGCTTATCAGAACCCTGAAGGAAAATGATCTGCTTTCTCCAGGCATTCAAATCTTTCTTATAGACGAGTGCCCTATGTCAGGGCTGGTTTCCGGTTATGAGACAGTAACTCCGGAATCACCAGCAATAAGGCGGGCGGATGCGTTGGTACTTTCCAGTCCCTGGCACAGCGAAGCAAATTTTTGCAAATGCCGTTCTTTATTTGGAGAAAATTTGCCGATAATAGATGTCTATATCGAAAAATGAGTTAAATTAACAGCAGGAGGACAAAACTATGATACATGACAAGAAAGTGACGGCACTGGTCCCTATAAAAGACCACAGCGAACGGGTTTCCGGAAAGAATTTTAGGGATTTCTGCGGCAAACCCCTCTATCATCATATAATCGCAACGCTGGAAAATACTTATGCAGTCGATGAAATTCTGATCAATACCGACAGTTACCGCGTAATACAGGAAGCGCCGCAGCTTTCTCATAAGGTACGCGTGATAAAAAGGCCCGAAGAACTTTGCGGCGACTTTGTCAGC
>MHYA01000055.1:3947-5642 GCA_001825675.1 Planctomycetes bacterium GWF2_42_9
GCTTACGATCTTGCCAATTCGGATGCCGATATATATCTTCAGACTCACGCGACCAACCCGCTTCTGAAATCGGAAAGCATTGCGAAGGCTGTTCAGGCATATCTTGCCGGGGAAGACAAGCACGACAGCCTCTTTTCCGTGACGGAGCATAAAAGCCGTTTCTACAAAACAGACGGAAGTCCCATTAACCATGACCCGGAAAACCTTATCAGGACTCAGGATCTGCCGCCGCTTTACGAGGAGAATTCCTGCATCTATGTATTTACTAAAGAGTCTTTTGCAAAAAAGAAAAGGCGAATCGGCGAAAAACCGCTTATGTACCCGCTTCCGCATCTGGAGGCGATTGATATCGACAACGAATTTTCGTTCAGGCTCGCCGAACTTCTCGCTATGTACTCAAAATAAAAAGATTTCAGGGGGAATGCCATGGACCTTAAACAATACAGAATCTTTATAGCGACTTATCCCTTTGCGGAAACAGGGAAAAAACCTCTTTCAATTCTTCAGGAATGCGGAGCCGAACTTGTGTTCAATCCCTTCAATAGACGCCTCAAGACAGGAGAAGTCAACGACCTGATAAAAGACGTCGATGCCGTAATCGCCGGAACGGAACCATATAATGAGGAAACTCTGAAAAACTGCGAGAGGCTCAAGCTGATCTCCAGAGTCGGAATCGGACTCGACAGCGTGGATCTCGCGTACTGCCGCGACAACAATATCGGCGTTGCTTATACTCCCGACGCCCCGTCAGACGGAGTCGCCGAGCTGGCGGTCGGCAACATGCTCAATCTTGTCAGGCATATTCACGAGTCAGACCGTTCCGTGCGCGAAGGAGCGTGGAACCGGCTTATGGGCTATCTTATAAGAGAAGTTAAAATCGGTGTAATAGGCGTGGGGAGAATAGGCAGCCGCGTAATAAATCTGCTCCAGACTTTCCAACCCAATATTCTCGCTTATGATACCGATGAAAATGTGAGGAAGACCCAGTACCCGAATACCACGTGGACTGATCTCGAGACCATCCTGAAAGAATCCGATATAATAACATTGCATATTCCTCTCAACGAGAAAAACCATCATTTCATAAACAGAGAAAAAATAGCGAGGATGAAGACCGGCGCAATGCTCATAAACACCGCGCGCGGTCCGATAGTCGATGAGACCGCTCTTTATGATGCTCTTGTTCAGAAGCACCTCGGAGGGGCGGCCGTGGACGTTTTTGCCAAGGAACCTTACGACGGGCCGCTGGTAAAACTCGACAATGTCGTACTTACCGCGCATATCGCGGCATCGGCCAATCTGTCACGCTACCTCATGGAGCTGGGCGCGGCTGAAAACAGCATTGCCGTTCTTTCAGGCAACGTACCGAGTTACGATGCGATAAAAGATACTTTCGGAGCGCAGTCATGAATAAAGTTAAAAAAGCTCTTCTTGAAAGAAAGGTAACCTTCGGCTCCTGGATACAGACCGAGAGCGCCGACAGCGCTGAAATAATGGCCGATTCCGATTTCGAATGGATCGCTATCGACTGTGAACATACTTCGATAACGATTGCCGACGCATCTTCGATTATCCGGGCGATGGAGCTTTACGGCACTATTCCCTTTGTGAGGGTGGAAAAAAACGAGGCTCTCGCAATAAGGAAAATGCTTGATGCCGGAGCGCGCGGAATAATCATCCCTCTCGTAAATAACG
>MHYA01000055.1:5715-5857 GCA_001825675.1 Planctomycetes bacterium GWF2_42_9
TACGGTCGGAATTTCGATAAATACGTCAAAGACGCCAACAACGATATTTCAGTGCTAGTAATGATCGAAACCAAAGAAGCCGTGAAGAACATCGAATCGATACTAGGAGTGGACGGTGTGGACGCCATATTTATCGGCCCTT
>MHYA01000055.1:5978-6120 GCA_001825675.1 Planctomycetes bacterium GWF2_42_9
AAAGCCTGAAGAAAAAAAAGTTAAAGAGCTTGTTAAAATGGGTTATACATTTGTCGCTCTAGGAATGGATACGATATTTTTGCGTGACGGGATGTCTCTTGCATGTAAAGGGATTGTGAAAAACAAAAAGCAGAACTGAGCA
>MHYA01000056.1 GCA_001825675.1 Planctomycetes bacterium GWF2_42_9
GTTTGATGATTCCATCGCCATCAAATGCATAATTTGTCCCACACTCAATTGGGCCATCCACCTCAAAAACGCCGGAATTTACAGATATTTTGCATCCTCGCTCCAACCGCAATGTGATATTACTCGGAACTATTACCGTCCCTGTCATTTGCCATGTTCCCGGTGTTAGTAGCAACGTAAGTTCACTTGTTCCAATCGAATTAATTGCCGAATAAATTGTGCTGGAATTTAATGAGCTACCGTAAAATCTTGCATCCACCCAAGGCCGCTTAATCATCAGGTCGTCACCTGCAAGCACATTATCGACTGACGTCAGCCACTGGCCTGCAAATAATGAGAGGTCCGCAAAGTTGACGAAATGATCACCATTCATATCGGCACTTGCACATACTTTTGGCGTTCCTGTACACAGTGAGAGGATTACACCAAACGTTATAAGTACATAGAATTTAGCCATATAGGGTTAGTTCCTTTTATTAATATGCTCGCAATAAATGTTTGTTTGTTCTATAGCTGCGGCACCATTTTTGTCATTATCCTGATTCAAATGTCAAAAGTCTAAATACAGAACACAAGAACACATCATAAATAATATACTAACATAGATGAATGATACCGTTCACATAAGTATAACAAATATATCGCAACAAACAAAGAAATTATTCTCAAATCGTTCGATTTTTTTACAATTATCCAATGTTTTTGACAAAAGTGCATGATTTTGCTTGTTTTGTCGATTTGGAAAAAGGGGCAGTTGTTGTTCTGGTGGCAAAAGATATCCCCCAAAGAAACTAGTTTTAAAAAAGCAGTGCATTGTCTTTCATAAATAATACAACAGTAAAGGCTTCTAAGTAACGGACACATAGTTGTTTACAGAAAGATTAATATGGGGATGAGCGTTGTATTCCTTAATTTCAGAAAATTATCCTTGCATTACGATTTGAGGGTGGTAGAATAAGCGTGAACGGTAACATGAGCTTTCGGACATAGGCGAAAAAGTTTTTGGCGGCGTAGTCAGAAATTATTTGTAGTGCTGTTAGAATTTGTAGAAGGAGGATTTTATGCGAACGAAATTGTTGTTGGTTGTTGTTTCTTTGGCCTTGTCATTGGGACTGATTGGTAATGCAGGTGCGGCACTTTTACTGCATTATCAGTTCAATGAGGGTACTAGTACAGTTATTCACGATACTGTCCCGGGCAATGCAAACGCAGAAGTATTGCATAATATTGCTGCTGTGCAATGGGTACCTGGATACACCGGGCAGGCCGGAGACTGGGCGATTGACTATGATACAGGAAATGTTGGCTATGAGTGGACGCAAGGAAATAAGGCAGCATTAGCAGCTATTACCGATAAGATGACAGTTGTGCTCTGGATGAAGGGCAATGACAGACTGCCAACTGCCACTAATAAAAGCAATGAACTATTCAGCATGGGTTCCGGTTTTGTTCAGACGATGGTGCCGCATGTTGGTGCTTGGGCTTATTGGGCATGTGGAACGAATGCAGAAGCGGTGCTTGTACCGCTAAGTGCTTACTCACTCGGTGCTCTTCCGGGTGATAGTAACGTGACCGAATATAAGAATAAATGGAATCTCTGGGCTTTTACGAAAAATACAACTACCGGTGTCATGAAAGTATATTGTAATGCTGTTCTTCTTGGCAGTGCGACGGGAAAAACTGCAGCGTTTCCAGACCTCGCCAACACCCCTTTATATATTGGTACTGGCTATGATGTGAGTCCCAATAGAAATTTTGCAGGTGCTATTGATGAATTCCGTGTTTATGATGAAGAATTGGGTGCAGGGGATCTGCGGATTATTATGGGAGTGTCGCCACTTCTTGCAAAAGACGAAGATCCGGCGGATGGGTCTTCGCTCCGGACACCCGGGAGAACTTGGAATCTCACGTGGGTAGCGGGTCAGGGTGCAGTGAGCCATAATGTTTACTTCGGAGATAACGAAGCAGATGTGACCAGTGGCATGCCAGCTACATTCAAAGGCAACCAAACTGCAACTTCATATAGTGCCACAAATCTGGAAATAAAAACTTATTTTTGGCGCATAGACGAAGTTCAGAGTAATGGCACGGTGAGCACAGGTGCCGTTTGGAGATTTACGACTTTGTGTACTACTGAGAACGCGCCTGACGGAGACATTAATGGCGATTGCAGAACCGATTTTAAAGACTTTGCTATAATGGCCGGTGCATGGCTTTCTGATCAGGTGTAAGTTGCTTGGCAAGCGTGACAGCACGAAGCTGTCACGCTTTTTTTTGCCATTACATAAAGTTTTAATGTCATCACGTATTATTACACTCCTGCTGCCCTACAGCCTTGAACTCAACATGTGATTGATTTTGGAAATCTATTTGCCTGCCTGCACGAAAAGTGTTTATCAGATAGATTTCATAGATTCATTGCGATTACTGTAATCCTATTAGTATTGAGTGTGTTGCTCAATACTATGAAAATACCCGTAAACGGTTACGATATTGCAAAGGAGTTATCATGAAGATTGTGATGGTGTTTATATTTGCTTTTTGCGTCGTAATATTTTTAGGCAATCCCTGCAATGCAACTCCGTATGTAGATTACACAGAATTAGTTGATGTACCTGTATGTATTGGATCAGCAGGTAATTCGTGGGGGGAACACACAGCCAAAATTACGAGAAATGCAGATGGTGTATATGTAGCATATTCAGTGGATAGCGGGGGACAAAAACTTTGGAGACTTAGAAAGAGAATAGGGGCGAATAATTGGCAGCAAGTGGGAGAGGGCCCTCTTGGGGTGTTGCCACCTAATCTTATCTGGTCACAAACTGGCGGCTATCTTTGGTTGATTGCATGGCCCAACAACGTCCCGCATTGCTGGCTTTTTAATGGCAATGGGACATATCAGACTCAGTTTGATGTCCCCGGCAACTGGTATCCTGACAGTATGAACTATTGTGCAATGGGTGTTAGCCCCTATGGAGACGTGTTTATCTCACAAAGCCGCTATGAAGATGCTACGATAAGGTGGGAAACTTATCGGCAATCAATTCCAGAGTGGTTTAGTTGGACGACTAATACCGGATTAAGGCATGCTTATCTATTTGCATTTCCCATCGACCTTTACAATACTGAATGGATTGCTAACAGGGATGTACTTTGGACTGACTTGGGATACAACCAACCACCTGGTTATACTACATGGTGTTACAACTCAATAGGTTACTGGAAGAATGGATATAATTATGTTAATTTAAAGCAAGCTGTCCAGCGGCCTGGCACATCAGACTATGTTTATTGCTATGCGATTGATGCGTACAGAGATACCGCTGGCCGTATACACATTCTATACAAATACACCGATTGGCAGACTCCTCTTACAATGCGGCAGATGGTTGTGCAGAATGGAACAATCTTGGCTGATGTGGATATGCCTGCAGGGCTGTATGCATATAATGCTCGTATTTTCCAAAATTCCAGTGGTCAATTCTATGTTTTGACAACCAGTTCAAATCAATGGGGAGCACTCTACAAAGCGAATAATTCTATGGGTACAACCTTCAATTCTCCAACATACCTCGCTTATGGAAATACGGCGACACCATTTGCTATATACCTTGCAAGGCCTCGTGCAGGAACCCCCATCACTAATTATATTGATGGTATGATGACTACCAATCCTGAAGGAACATTGTTACATTTCAGGATAAACGGATTGTAATTTAAAAATAAGGGTCGTTATGAGGCTGAGCGAAAAGACCGAGACCTGTTGATTCTATATGAACGCAATGTTATAGCTGCCTTTACAAAAGCCGCCATGTTGCGCTACCAGTTTATCGGACAAGAAGAAATGGATGAGTGGAATGAAGATTCTATCAAAGCTACTGCAGGCTGATGTATTGATTCTGAAGGCAAAACAGTGCCAGAATTATGCCGTGAGATCGGGGTAACATCACAGACTTAATTATCGCTTGCGAAACAAGTACGGCGGCATGAGTCCAGAATATGATCAAGCAGCTGCGTGATTTACGGAAAGAGAACAGCAGGCTCCCAAGATGATGGCTGACCAGGCAATTGAGGTTCATGGGTGGGACTATTACTATTACCGATTGTTTAGCATGCGGTGGACCATCGGACCATCCATCATTTACCTGCGTCAAGGTCTGCCTCAGCTCATCAGAATAACTAAATATCGAATATTATAAACAGGAACATCACAGATGATGTTACAAAAACGACAAATCGTGCTTAATGGTTTCATAATGATCGCATTACTTTTTTTATGTTCTTCAGCAAAGGCCTCCGTTTACCACCAGAAAATCAATGATCTCGATTTTGGCGTTGACGAACAGACGGGCGGTATTGTATCCCTTTCTTATCCCGCTACGGGGATGATTATCACAGCTGGGCCACAATCGGCAGGACTGCTGGACATTGCTTATCCATTTGATGCGTTTCCCACAATGCGGCTGGCAACTTGTTTTTCAAAAGTTCGGCTCATAAAAGATAATAACGAATTGACGATTGCATGGGATCAACTTGGTCCCAGCCACAATAATATTGCTCTGCCCGACGGAAAGGTCAGTGCCCAGGTCAAGCTGCGTTCTGCTCCGGATGGCAAGTCGGTAATTATGACTTGCAGGATAGAAAATCTTTCTGCGACAGCCGTTCCACAGATTATTTTTCCTGACCTGCGTGGTATCCAGCCATTCAATGGCCCTGAACAAACCCAAATATGGGTCGGCGACAAAGTTGTGACCCCTTTTGCGGGGCCTGTTCGCGAACCAGGTGATCCAACTTTTTACGTTGATCTTGGTTTAACACAGTATGCCGTTCCGCAAAATAACCCAAATGCGTTGCGCAGGTTAACTATAGGTGGAACAAACAGCGGTTTAACCGTTTTTCAAAAAAACAGCGGAAAGGGAAATCTAAATAGAATTTTTACCCATCGCAAGGAGAGCAGCCCGACGAGTCTGCGATTGATGTGGGAACATAAAAACACTATCGAACACGGACAAACGTGGGAAAGCGGTGAATTTTGGATCACTCCTTACAAGGATACATGGACAAACAGTGTTACCGGTGTGCGTAAAATTACTCTCAATGGATTAGATATCTGGCTCAACGAGGAAAACGGCAATATTGTGTACCTCTCCCATTCTTCTGTCGGAGCGGTTCTCGAATCAATACCTGAATATGCCGGGATTCTAGATGCTGTCTGTGTAACAGACGCAAATGAATCACTTAGCTTTTCATCGGATTTTACAAAAGCCCGCTTTGAAGAAGTTACTGGTGGATTGAATATTATATGGGATCATCTGAATCCTGCTGCGGCTGACAACAACTCTGGTAAAGCAAATGTAAGAGCACAGGTCAATCTGAAGGCTTCTGCTGATGGAAAATCGGTAATGATGAGTTGTCAAATCGAAAGTGACGTTAATCTTCATAACTTGCAAATACAGTTTCCTAAGCTGTGCGGGCTAAAGCCGTTGGAAGGTGTGGAAAACACACAGTTGCGGCTTGGAGGCGGCGTTGTGTGTCCATTTACAGAGAAACCTCAGTCGCATGAATATACGGGC
>MHYA01000057.1 GCA_001825675.1 Planctomycetes bacterium GWF2_42_9
AAAGAATCTCCAGCCCGCTTCTTCAAGAAGTTTATTAATTTTAATTCTTGCCTTAGCCTCTTTTGCCATTCTTAGCATTAAAATCCTAATCAAAGTAGTTACATAGTCTATATATTTTAACTATAAATGCATTATTCAACAACACTTTTTCAAAAAAACAGTATCTGTGATTGTTTGTAAAGGTGCAGTGTTTGCATGAATTAAAAAGGAAATTGCGATTCATTACTCATTATTGACCAATGACTTAGCAAAATTGCTAAAAACTGATTTTGTATTCTTTGAGTAGAATGCAAAGAAATCACAGAGCCAAAACTTATTAAGTTATCCGTCAGTTGCATATAAACATCCTTTTGAATAGTAGTATTTTGGCTATAATTAGTTAAAATTGATGGATATAGATAAAATTAAAGGACGTTTTAACATGAGAATATACCGAGTTGAGATAGCGGGATTTCGAGGAATTAATAAGCTTGACTGGACAATTGACGGAAATTTTGTCTGCCTTGTCGGGGCAGGCGATTCAACAAAGTCAACTATACTTGATGCTATCGAGCTGGCATTATCTCCAAGATGGAACATAATGTTTGATGATTCTGACTTTTATAATGGCGATATCAAGGAGAATATCAATATAAATGTCACTATCGGGCAGCTTGATGAGAAGATTCTAAAAGAAAGTAAGTTTGGCCTTGAAGCAAGAGGTTGGAAGGATGGCAAACTCAATGATGAGCCACAGGATAATGATGAGCTTGTGCTGACTATCAACTTAAGTGTAACTCAATCGCTTGAACCTATATGGACCGTAATTAACAACCGTCCTTCTGAAAATAAAAGAATATCGTCATATGAAAGACAAAGTTTCAATGTGACCCGGCTTGGCGGGTCCATAGATAAGCATCTCAGTTGGACAAAGGGCTCAGTCCTGTCCCAGCTAACAGGTAATATTGACGGACTCTCAGGGCTTCTGGCAGAGGCTAACCGAGAAGCCAGAAAAAGCTTTAATCCTAGTGAAGTGTCCAAACTTCAAGCCACTGCAAACCAGGTTCAGGAGCTTGGAAAAGAAATAGGCGTTGCGTCTAAAGATAAATACTGCCCAGGCCTCGATGTGCAGGCAACTACTGTCAATGTTGGAGGGGTGACACTTCATGACGGAAAAGTTCCGGTAAGAAGATCAGGTATGGGCACTCGACGACTACTTATCTCAGCAATACAAAAAGAACTGACCAAACAGGGAGCAATCACCCTTGTAGATGAGGTCGAACATGGTCTTGAACCGCACCGGATTCTGCATTTTTTAAAAGCCTTGCAGTTGGATGAAAAAGACAGCGGCCAGGTGCTTATGATAACTCATTCACCTGTTGTTGTTACTGAACTTGAAGCAAAAAATCTTAGGATAGTAAGATCAGTCAAGGACGGTTTTATTGATGTGAAAAATATAGATGGCGGAATTCAGGATATAGTGAGGAGATCATCATATGCTTTTCTTGGCAGAAAACTTATTGTATGCGAAGGCAGGACAGAGGTAGGATTCTGCAATAGCCTTGACAGCTGGTGGCATAGTCAAAAGAAAGAATCATTCGGATATCTTGGAATTGTTCCTGTTGATGGTAGTGGGCACGAAGCACCGAAGGTAGCGGTTTCTCTTGCAGATCTTGATTACGATGTTGCATTGCTCGTTGATTCAGATAAGCCTCTTAATCCTGATGAGAAAAAATTAAAGGAAAAAAGGATTAATATTATTACATGGGGCGATAGCGTCTCGACAGAAGAACGCTTGACGCTTGATCTTCCTTGGCCAGGAGTCATCGAAATCATTAAAGATGTAGCCGAGCGTTCATCTTGTGAAAAATGCGTTTGTGATGCTGTAAGGAAGCGGCTGGGGTTGGAATTGTCCGATATTATTGATTCATGGCAGGATAGTCTCGAATTACGTCTGGCCATAGGAAAATATATTAAAGAAGGCAAAAAAGATGATGATCCGAAGGGCAAAGGACTATTTAAAAGCATAGACGGTGGGAAATTTCTTGGGAATATACTAATTAAGCATATAGCGAATATTCCTGAAAAGGACATTGCAAAAAAAATATGTGAACTCAGGGTATGGATAGACAAAGATTAGATTATTCTCACATGGCTATAAAGGCGGCTGCTGGATGCGGAAAGACATTTCGTATTGCAGAGTCAGTCAAGAAAGTTACAGACTCCGGCGAACGCCGCCCATGCCTTATCTTGACACATACCCATGCAGGGGTAGATTCACTCCGTAAAAAGCTCGAACAAAATGGCGTGCCACAATCATTTTATCATGTGGATACAATTGCTGCATGGTCACTGCGTTATGCATCATCGTTTCCGAATACTTCGGGCCTGGAAATCACAAAGCCGGGTGATGATGATTGGGAAAACGTCTATTTGGCCGCCGCAAAGCTGCTTAAGAATTCAGCTGCCAGAGGAGTTGTCCCGATATCTTACTACAAGGTCTATGTCGATGAATACCAGGATTGCACTGTAAATCAGCATGAGCTTATACTTCAACTTGGAAAGCTCATTCCTTGCAGGATACTTGGAGATCCATTGCAGGGAATATTCAATATCGGTGAAAGTGCGCTTATAGATTGGGAACGGGATGTCGTTCCATATTTCTACATAAAAGATGACCTTCTGAAACCCTGGCGTTGGAAAGATACTCCGGAACTTGGAGATTGGCTGAGCCAAGCAAGATCTAGCCTTGAAAATGGCAATCCGATCAACTTAAAATCTCTTCCTTCTTCAATTAAATGGAGGAAGCTTCCTGCAAATGGTGCAGCTGCTAACGTTCAAAGAGATGTATGTTTTAAATCGGGTGATGAAGGAACTACGATAGCTATCCATAATGTAAACAACCAATGTCATTATCTGGCTCAAAGATTGGCGGGAAAATTTGGTTGCATAGAGGCAATAAACTGTAAGGATCTGATGAATGGTGCCGAAAAGATATATAACTCCAATGGCGGCGCTCGTGCGTTTGAAGTTATTACATTTGCAAAGAGATGCATAACACAGGTTGGAACTATACTCAGCAATGTCCAAGAACAGGCGTTACGGGATAATAAGACTCCATCATGGAAATCAAATAATCAGCATAAGGAGCAACTCGAATCGCTTGTATATGTAGCGGAAAGCCAGTCTCTTATGCCTGTGATTTCTGCTTTACAGGCAATTTCTGAAAATACTAATGCAAAAATTTTCCGAAAAGAGCTTTATTATGAGATGATCAGGGCAATAAAGGAATTCGAGCGAGGAGATTATGATTCTCTTAAGGATGCAGCATGGCAGATAAGAAATATAACCAGGAGAATAGGAAGAAAGATAAGCAACCATGCCATAGGCACTACGCTTCTGGTAAAAGGGCTTGAATTCGACCATTCGATAATTCTTGATGCTGACGGCATGGACAGAAAGAACCTTTATGTTGCCATGACACGCGGATCGAAAACTTTGACGATATTATCAAAATATCCAATAATTAATCCTAATAGTTGATGGCACAATCAATGCCATGCCAAAATTTGCCGAGATAAGCACAAGCTTAAGAATATTCTGCAAAATCGCACACGATGCCACACGTGGCGACAAAATCTTCAATTCGCAAGAAGGTACGGTTTTTTTATAAAACCCCACTGTTTCAAACGTGGGCAGTTTTTTTGTTACATCAGAAATAGAACAAACCGCGCTTGCAGTTGCGCTTGCAGTTAAAATATACCGCTTGAGACTTTTGCTGGCAATTGCAGTCAATTGGTGGGCATAAAACAAACGCACGACTTTCAGCCTTTTGCATTGTAAGTCTTGGGTTGTGGCAAGTTTAGACAACTATTGGCAGGTCTGGTCAATCTATGTCATAAAGCGGGCGAAGAGATTCGAACTCTCGACTTTCAGCTTGGGAAGCTGACATTCTACCGCTGAATTACGCCCGCAAGTCTTTAATTTACAGGCATATAAATTACCAGAATATTATGAAAAAAGCAAAATTTTTCCAAAAAGCAAAAAATATACCGATTACTATCGCTACGAATTACTAAAAGCCTGTGAAAAATCTTTCATCATGTCTTCCGTAGATTCCATTCCAACAGAAAAACGAACCAATGCGCCATTAATACCCCGCTCTTCACGCTCCAAACGCGGCATCAAAGCGTGCGACATTGTTACCGGGTACGACAAAATACTTTCCACACCGCCAAGACTTACCGCTACGAGTGGAATTTTAACCGACCGCAGGAAATTAACCGCGCCTTTAGTACTTTCCAATTCAAACGAAATCACCGCACCGCCGCCTTTTGCCTGCTTGAAATGAATCTCTCGGCCGGGATGCGTTTTCAATCCCGGATAGTAAACTTTCTTAACCTTCTGCTGCTCCGAAAGCCACTGTGCCATTTTTCCAGCGTTTTCCTGTTGAGCCCTCATACGAACCCCGAGAGTTTTAATACCTCGAAGTGCAAGCCACGAATCGTGCGGCCCAAGGATTGCCCCGAAAGCGATTTGAATATTCCGCAGCCTTTTTCCAAGCTCCGCGTCTTTTGTAACAGCTAAACCCGCGACAACATCGCTATGGCCGCAGATATATTTTGTCGCGCTATGTATTACAATGTCAAACCCAAGTTCCAAAGGATTTTGCAGAAATGGCGACATAAACGTATTATCTGTCAACGCATAAAGTTTATGCGAATGTGCGATTTCCGCAATCGCCGCAAGGTCTGTGATTTTCAAAATCGGATTCGAAGGTGTCTCGACAAATATCGCTTTTGTCTGCGGAGTTATCGCTTTTTGAATTGCTGCAAGGTCCGTGCTGTCAACAAAACTGGTTTTCAAACCCCATTGTTTAAAAACAGTTGTCAACACCTGATGAGTTCCGCCATAAACGTCATTGCTCACAATTAAATGATCGCCCGGCTGAAACAGCATAAAAACCGATGATATCGCCGCAATCCCCGAAGCAAACGCAAAACCGCATTGCCCCCCTTCAAGTTCCGCTATAGCATTCTCCAACGCTTGACGTGTTGGGTTATTGCATCTCGAATATCCATACTCACCGAGACATTCAGGATCCTTTTGATGGTAGGTCGAAATTTGAAAAATTGGAAGACTCGATGCACCGTGATATAAATTCCTATCAAATCCTGAATGAATTAATTTCGTTTCAATATCCACCTTTACACTCTTTTCTGTACGACAAATTGTACAATCGACCATCTGTCAGTTTGAATTTTTAATAACTTTTACTGGAGCAATTTTCTCAAGAGGCTCTTTCAACTCATTCGCGTCGCCGACAACAACGATTATCAGCTTATCTGGTTTAATCGTTTTCTCTACGACGTCTTTGCAATCTTCGATCTTCGTGCTTTGAACGGTGGCAAGCAGCTTATCGAGATAATCATCGTTCAGGTTTTGTGATTTAATAAGCCATAAATCCTGCGCAACCTGCTGCGGCGTTTCACGGTTAATCACAAAATTACCCGCGATATATGATTTGCTTTGAGCAAGCACATTAGGCTCCGGCGGAACTGTTTTAAGTTTATTGATCTCTTCAAGCAATGCTTTTACAGCGTCCGCCGTTACAGCGTTTTTGCTGAATGTCTGAACCTGAAATTCGCCTGAAAATTTGTTCGCGAAATAACCGCCCCAAACGCCGTAAGTTAAACCTTTTTCCACGCGAATGGATTTATTCAATCTGCTGTTAAATCCAAAACCAAAATAATCGGAAACAACTCTTGTCGTAAAATAATCCGGCTGAAGTTTTCGCGTTATACCAATCTGCCCGATCCTGATTTGACTTTGCGGACTGCCCGGACAATCTACAAGATATATTTGTGTAGGCTCATTGTGTACCGGGATTACGAAATCAGCATTCACATTCGGCTCACTGGAAGTTTGCCATTTGCCGAAATTCTTTTCCGCAAGCGAAATCGCTTTATCTTTTTCAATATCGCCTGCAAAAATCATTACCGCATCGCTGGGCTGTGAAAATTTATTCCACCAGGTTTTGCATATATCCGATGACAACTTATTAATATCTTCCACTTCACCAGTTGAAGTCCTGCTGTAAGGATGACTGCCGTAAAGAAGTTTACGGAATTGTTCGTCCGCGATATATTCAGGCGTTTGCTGCTTTACAGCCAAATTCGTAAGCAGTTTTTCTTTTTCTTTATCGAATTCAACCGCTGGGAACGTCGGATTCAAAACAACTTCCGCCATCAATTCCATTGCGTTTTCAATTCGCTCTGAAACACAGCTAATAGAAACACTGCTCGTATCCATACCGCCCGATGCAGATAACGAAATCGCCTGGCTTTCCAATTTTTCGGCAAGCTGACCCGCTGAATAGTTCTTTGTCCCCTTCTCAAGCAAATTCATAGCCATTGAGCAAGTCCCAGGCAACTCATCCGTCCAGCCGCCGTATTTCAAACCTAGCTGCACTGTGATAAACGGAACTTCCTTATTAGGCACAACCATAACAGTCAAACCATTTGAAAGTTTCTGACTGAAAACTTGCGGCTTAAGACCACTGATGTTTGATTTTGCAACCGGAGCTGTCGCTGGATAGCCATCAGGTCTGACGCTATTTCCACGACCGGGCTTTGGCTCCTCAACAGAATTATGCTCAACAACTTTGGCATTTTCCTGACCTGTATTCTTGCTGGAAACCGGCCCGTTAATATTTTGCGACACATAGATTCGATGAACTTTATCTGGAGTTAAATATTTATTTGCGACTTCCTTTATTTTTTCTGTTGTTACCGCTTTAATATCATCGATCGAACGATTTGCATAATTTACATCGCCCATATCTATCGCAGCAGTACCCAACGCATTCGCTTTATTCTCTATCTCAAGATTCTGCGTTACCACACTGCGAAGCATAAGGTTTTTCGCCTTTTCAAGTTCCTCCGGCGTAACCCCTTGGCTTCGTACCTTCGCGATACATTCATCAATCAGTCCCATCACTTTATTCGGATCGCCGCCGTTTTGAGGAAGTACCGCATCTACTTCAAATAGCCCCGTCTGCTGCAACGAATAAGTACCAGCGTCAGCACTTACCGCCAAACGTCTGGTATCAACTAAATCAACATATATTCTGCTCGAATTGCCCGCACCGACAATAACAGAAAGCAAGTCCAACGCTGTAGTATCTTCATTCACTTCAGGCACTGTCAGCCATCGAACACCAACAAACGGCGCAGGCGCTCTTTCATCATTTATCTTTATATCGATCGCTTTATCGGGATAAGGCTGTTGAACAGAAATTTGCGCCGGCTTTGGTTTTCCTTGAATCCAGCTAAAATATTTCTTAGCAAGCTCCTGTGCCTGTTGATGTTTTACAGCACCAACAATTATTAACGTTGCATTCTCCGGCCCGTAATATTTTTGCCAGAAATTCCGCAACTCTTCAACGGAAGCCGCCCTTAAATGAGCTATTTGACCTATCGGCATCCAACGATACGGAGCCTGCGTAAAAATCTTATCAAATATTTTTTCAGTAGCTGTGCTGTAAGGTTTGTTAAGTTTTTTTCTTAATTCCTCTTCAACAACCTTTCGTTCCGTATCGAAATCTGCCTGTGTAATTTTTAGAAACGCCATTCTTTCAGCTTCAAGCCAAAGAGCGACATCGATCTGCTCTGCCGGCAAAGTTTCAAGATACACTGTCCTATCAAAACTCGTATAGCCATTCACCGAACCGCCGACAGAACGAATGATACTGAAATGTTCTTCCGGCCCAAGCCTATCGGTTCCGCGAAACATCATATGCTCGAACATATGAGCGAACCCCTGTCGATTTGGATCCTCATTTTTACTGCCGACCGCATACCAAACCTGAACAGCGACAATCGGACAGGAAAAATCTTCAAGACTTATTACGGTAAGCCCGTTATCTAATACAGTTTTTTGATAATCAAAAAGTTTGCCCGAATCTGAAGCAGTTAAAATTCCCGGAAGTAAAAGCAGTGAAAAAAACGAAAAAATCAACTTTCGCATAGTATAACCCTTATTAAAGCATCCCAATTTAAAATGTTTTGGCAAGTATGAAACAACTTCATCCAAAATGCAAACTAAAATTGAACTAAAAAATTTTTACGGTCGATTCAAAATTATGTTTGAAATAATCCGAAAATATACGTTTTTGTAGACACAAACTATTATAAACCCTTCAAAAATACAATAATGAAGACAAATTTGTCGACAATTTAATACCTTTTCCAAAAAAGTGTTGTAGCGCTTTAATTATTACGTTAAAGCGCTTGACTAAGACTTATCTATATTATATATTAAGAGTTATTAATGATTGTATTTTCCATTGATGGAAAGTGCTTTATTAATTGGGGTAAAAATTATTACCGCCGGACGAACCGGAGGTATTTTTAAAACTTAAGAAGATTTGCGCCTTTGGGGGCAACGGCAGCAAAATACTGAAACGTGTCGAAAAGGAATTTGCTTGTTGGTATTTGCTGAATTGTCCATTGCAGCTTTTGATTCTATATAAAATTCATAGCTATTTATTGTTTGCCGCGCAAAAAGTGCGTTTTTTGTTTTTGGACGCTCATACGTTTGCGTCCTAAATAAATAGCAACGTTAGTGAAGTATGGCACGCCCTTTGCGTGTAACGAATTTATATTGGGAAGAAGAAAATTTTAATAATTAATTTTGGAGGTAAGAAGAAATGAAGAAAGTATTGTTAGTTTTGATTTTGACTGCATCAGTTTCGTATGCGGCTCCGGTATCGTTAATTTCTGAAAGCACCTATTTGGCTGGTCAGACACGCACAGCTACAGGCAACACCTATTCACACGTGATCGACGGCCAGACCGCTTACGTTGAATTCATGAAAGGTGGCGTAACAAAGATACAAAACATTAATGGCGTACAGACATCGAGTGTTCTGTTCACACAAACTGATTGGGCTGCTGCAAGTGGTGGTTCAGCAAGTCTGACAGCTTTTTACGGCTTTGGAATGTCAGGAAATAATCTAATTTGGACAGATACAGCATCGGATGCTGTTTGGACAGCTAACACAACAACGGGAGCAATAACTAACATTGTATCTAAGACTGCTATTGGAAGTTTTGTTGGCGGAACAGCCGCGACAAATGGCGCCTTTACAGTTGCTCCGAATGGTGGTTTAACATTTATGGAAACCGGAACAAAGACAATGTTAAATGTAGATTTGAGTGGAAATCTGACAACAGTGTTACCAGCAGGTTTTACTGAAAATTCAATTATAAGCGGTTTGACATACGATTCCGCAGGCCGTGTTTATTGGGGCGACAACACCGCGGACACCATCTATCGTAAAGCCACAGATGGATCGATTGAAGCCGTTATTTCTTCTTCTGAAGTTTATGCTTTAACGAATCAGACAAATGCTTCTTTCAACGACATCTTTGCCGGTCCTAACGGTTGGATGTATTTTTATGAAGCGGCAGATAACAGCATTCTACAGTTCAATATAAGTAATCCAGAAGCAACATTGAGTATCCTTGTTGAAACCAGCGGCCGTGCAAATACATTCGGCCTGTACAGCAATGGCGGCGTTGATTATTTAACATACCACGCTTATACCGGCGACATAATGGGCGTTGTAGTCCCAGAACCAACAACAATTGGCTTGCTTTCGCTCGGCGGATTACTCTTAAGAAGATTTAAAAAATAAAATGATTTCTTAAGTCCGGCGGCGATAAAAGTCGCCGGATTTTTTTTTAAGGCCATTTATGAAAAAGGCATTATTTATATTTCTGACTTTGATTGCATCGGTTGCTTTTGGGGGTATAAAATATCATCCCACCGATTTAACAAAAGTTGCGACAGATAACAGTGCGCCGATAATTCCTTCTTATGGTTATGCAATTAACGATGCCTGCATGGTTGCCGGCCACGGCGTCCCGCCGGGAAATACAAATGCCAAACCATATTTATACAATCCGGCAACAGGATACTTCGTAAATATTGGAAATCTCGCCGGTGATTTTAACGGCGATGGATATGGCGGAAACGGCTATTCTATAAACAATCAAGGATTCGTTACTGGCCGCGACAGCAACTCAAGCACAGCATGGCAATATAGAGCTTTTCTCTACCATGATGCAAATTCAAATGGAGTTGTTGATCCTTGTGAATTAGCAAACTTGAACCCCGAAGGCGGTTCAAACACAGGAAACGATATCAATAATCGAAACCAGGTTGTTGGCTATAACAGCACTACTTCAACCGGCTGGGTATGGACAGACTTAAACAGCAATAATAAAAATGATGATGGCGAAAAGCAGTATTTTTCGGGATTAAATCCAATGTCAATCAATGATTCCGGTACAATACTTCTATCGTCCAGCGGAACATTATTTTTATGGTCGGACTTAAACAGCAATGGCATCTACGAAGAAACTGAAAAACAAACTATGTCGATGCCGACAGGCGGAACATCTATGACCGGCAACAGCATCAACAACAATGGCGATGTCTGCGGTTATTTTAAAAATTCCAGTGCAAAAAATCAGGGCTTTTACTGGACAGACAGCAATCATAACGGAATCGTCGAATCATCAGAGTATGATGTTTTCGGCGCTGCAGTGCGAAATACATATGTAAGAGCAATGAATAACCGCGGTGAAGTTGTCGGCGGAACTTACGAATGGGATATATACAGTTCATTGCGTTCCGCGTTTGTATGGAGCGTTAATACTGGAATTATAAATTTAAACACCTCGGCCGACAGCTATACCGATCCCACACTCGGCATACCTGTTATATACAGCCAGGCCGAAGGTATAAATAACGCCGGCGTTATTACGGTTACGGGCTGGTTCGATGTAAACGGCGACGGCAAAAAAGGTTCATCAGACCCCGAACATGTGTTTGTTGTAAAACCCTATATTCCAGGCGATTTAGATAACAGCAATTATATCAATTTTACAGACTACAATATTTTATCCGCACTCTATGGCAGCACTGATTGCACAACAGGCAATAATTATTGCAGCGGCAAAGATATAAATAATGATGGCAGTGTAGATTTAAAAGATATCAAAATTCTATTAGATGATTGGTTATTAGATATTAGATAATTGGAGGGATTTATGAAGAATGTAAAAAGTTTTGTTTTGGCAATTTTGCTTTTGGTTATTTCAACAACAGCTTCAGTTTATGCGGTCGATAGTCCCGACCACATGCTCAAAGCAGTAACAATTAATCATATCAAAAGCACTGGAACAACTCCCAGCACTAGTATTGGTGCCTTTGCTTACAATCCCATCAATGGATATTTTTATACTGTAACTTACGGTGCGGGTAAAACAATGCGTATTTTCGCGGGCAAAAATCCTATTAACGCTTATCATCCAAACCTTGTTAGCGATGGCGATGGCAACTCATGGGAAGCTGTTACAGAATCAGATCTTAACAGAATTTGCGTATCGCCCGATGTTGAAGGCGGTGTTGTTACTTCGTATGACGCTGGCGCAGCGACTATTAATGGTATAATCCTAAATCCGGCGCCTATGACAATTAATGGTTATTCTTATGGCGCTTACCAGATGGCTGTACTTAACAACAACAATAAGGCGGCCACACTTGCATCCACCAAAAGACTTCTTTCTTGGGATCTGCGAGAAATTTGGTCGCCTACAACACAGCAGCCCGACCTTGCAAACGCGCAATTTGTTGATGGTATGCTGGAAGTTGACATGTTCGGACCAGAATATGGTTATGGATGCACAAACTGGAACGACTGCTTCAGAAGCCTGATGTCGCTTGGTGATTTAGCTAATTCTATCGGCGCTTCGCCGCCATTAGCTACAACAGATCAGGTTGGCGGACGCAGATCAACATTTTCAACGGATGCTTCTAAAGTTTATTTCGTTTCTATGCAAAGTTCTTCTCCAAGGCAATTAGCAGGCGTGTGGTCAGTTGAAACGGCAGCCAAAACAGTTCATTTTCTTTTTAACGATACTGCATCTGCTAGTATAAGAACATGCACAGAACCGGCTGCGATAGCAATCGGTACAAGAAACTTCACTGGATTGCCCTATGCTTCAGGATTGAATCAGGTGCTTTTCAATGGTACAGAAGTAAGTGGAAATATAGGTGGTATCAACGCTATTGTTGATAATGGAATTGAAGCAGGCACTTCAAACCCGATCGTAAATCCGCCTGTCTACAAAGTTGTAGATGGAAACAGCTTCTGCAGATTCGTTGAGATCGACCCGGATACAACTGTTGCCGGCGACAAGCCAAAAGTATGGTCAATTATTACGGATGCGGAAGGTAATATTTATTTCGATGCATGGGGCCCTGCTTATGTATTAGCTAAATATGACACACAGGGTAGATTCAGCATTCTTTCAAGCAGGCTTCTTAGATATTCTTTCAACCAGTTCGCCGGAGCAAGCGCATCAACGACAACAGCTACAAACCTGCGCCTTGATACAAGAATGGTACCTGCGCCTTACAATGCAAATGAGCAAATTCTACAGGTTATGTCGATGGCAACTTTAGGTTCGGCTTCCTGCGTTATTGGATACAACGTTTATAAACCTGCAGATTTTACTCGCGATGGCGAAGTAAATGTAGCCGATATGGATTTCTTCAAGGCTCAATTTAAAAAATCAAGCGGAACGCTTCCTTTGATAGCCGACGGTCAATCATATCTTGATTATATCAAGGCTGATCTTAATGGAACAGGCATACTGAACACCGACAAAACAGGTATGGCTGCCGCCTGTGTTACAACTAAAGATGCCGAAATTCTTTATCAGTTTGTTAAACCCGGCGATACAAACTTTGACGGCAAAGTAGATTTTGTAGATTTCGCAAATCTGGCCAAGAACTTCAATCAATCTGAAGTTAAAAACTGGAAACAGGGCGATTTTGATTTTGATGACAACACAGATATCAGTGATATTGGATTGTTAGCGGAAAATTGGTTGGAAAGTTATGAACTATAGAATTAGAAAATCAGAAAACGTAAAATTTAAACCAAAATTTAACAAAGCGTTCACCCTTGTAGAACTCTTGGTAGTTATTTCTATTATTGCACTGCTGCTTGCATTGCTTATGCCTTCTTTATCCAAAGCACGCAAGAAAACTGCCCAAGTGGTGTGCCTGACTCATTTGAAACAAATTGGTATGGCTATGACTGTGTATGCCAATGACAACAGAGATTTATTTCCGGGCAAATCAGTTACTGGTGGCGCATGTTTCCGCGCGGCTCCGGGCTATAAAAATCCGACAGACACTCGCGGCCTGCCGGAGAAATTTGGCCTTGCCGCCGTTCTTGGCAAGAGCGACCTTTGGGGCAAATCTCCACAAAGCGCTTATGTGGATGGCCATTCCAAAGTTTGGATTTGCGACTCACAACCAAAATGGATGAAAGAATTAGGCAACACCTATGCATTCAGTATTGCTGCTATGCTTGATTATACTAAAATCTATGATCTGAAAAAAAGAGCCGGAACCAATTGGCTTGTATGGGATAATTATTATTTAAAACCTTATACACCTGGATGGAAGTCCGGGGGGTCTGAATCCGGATACACAATAGATGCAGATAAAAGAATCTTTCCGCATGTATGGGATTATAAAAAAAATGGTACTGGCGTGGATAAAACCAGGGGTATCAACATTTTATATTTTGATTTAACTGCGGACATCGGCTACAATCAAAGAAAAACTACAAGTTCAGAGTAATGAAAAATAATAGTATACAATATGAGATTATCTGGTTTCATTTCATATATCCTGTTCGCTGTTTTTGTCTTTAGTTTTCAGGCAGATGCTATAACTCTAAATTATGTTGGGGGGCGAGTTTTCATTACAACCGATGTCGCGGTTGGTGATGATACTATTGCCGCCAATTTAATTGTAGATTTAGGTATGCCCTACCCGCTCATTCTTGATTCGGATTTTGCCAAATCCTTGGAGTCCAAAGATAATACCACAACCGTACTGCTCTCAAAATCAAGCAAACTTACAAACATTAAATTTCAGTCCACCGAATTAAGAGAACTTCGCGAATATACAAAAAAGTATGCGACCCAGCTCAAAGAAATACCAATTTGCGGAATAATTGGTTTACCTGCGTTTGAAAATGCCGCCGTCTTGATAGATATCCAGGCAAACAAATTCGAATACGGCGAAGCTGCATCCGGCGACGATTGGTATTCCATCAATATGGTACAAACCGAATCAGGCGGCTATCGTGTTGAAGTTTACCCATCGCAGGATTATAAACTGATTGCCGCTATCACCACCGGCTCTTACGATACCTGGATCGATGCATCTTGCGCAGCCATCGCAGGTTTCCCAGCCGCCGATTTTGAAAAATACACCCTCGGCGCTGTCAATATTGCGGAATATACCGCCATTAGACCTCTAAAATCCGAATCCCCCCATCCCGACGCTTTGATCGGCAACAGCTTTTGGCAGAATTTCCAGGTTATTATCGATGCCGCCGAAAAGAAGATTTGGTTAAGACCCAAGGGCCGGAAAATTTCTGATTTGAAAGAGCGGGATTTTTTCAAGGCTTTTATCGATGAAGATATTGACGCTATGGAAAAATACGTCGATTCAAATCCGTCATCAAGACTTATCGAAGAAGCATCCGAGTATCTTTTGCAATTAAAATTAGCCGACCCAACCTCAACCAAAGAAGATATTAAGCCTGCCGTCGACCGCGTAGTTAAGTCGATGCCCGAAAGTTACGCCTCCGAAAAACTGATTGCCTATGCCGATCAGCTTTTTGGATCGCAGCAATACGATAACGACATTATTCCGCTTCTGCTGGAAGAAGCAAAAACGTGCGCTATGAAAAATTCCGATGCCACGCCTTTCAGCTATGAGGCGCAAGGTCGTCTCGGCCGATATATGATATTGAAAAAAGATTGGCCGAAAGCACGTCTGCATTTACTTTCAGCATTATTTGGCCAGCCGAACAATCCGTTGTTTAATTATTGGATGGGGCAATATTACGAAGGCACAGGTCAATTAACTCGCGCTTGGTCGCGATATTTGAAAGCCTGCATCGCTGAAAACGCCCCGCCGGAATCTTTTACCGCTATTGGACAGTTGAATGACAATCCCGTTTTCCGCAGCCAATTTTCAATGCAGGATGCGGAAGAATATCTCGAAGACAGCATACCATCGTATAACCCCGCGAAAATTCCTGATAAATTCGCCAAACCGCAAACAACTTTGATTGAGGCTTTCACGTCCGTCAACGGTGCTCCCCCCGCCCAGCTTGAGCTTGCGTTAAGAGCGATCGCGGATATTAACGAATTCACCATAATAGATTATCACATAGAAAATGACAAACAAACCGGCGATCCTTTTGAAACCGCCGATTCGAACACCGCCGCCCAAAGATACAAAATAAATAAATTCCCTGCCATCGTTGTCAACGGCGTTAGCGTTGATTCTAACCAGTTGCAATCGCCCGAAGACCCAAAATACACTTTGATTGCAATCGCGGCAACAGAACAGCCGTCAATCACGGAATTTATTCCGCAGGTAAAAAAATCCGATGCAAACAACAGCACCTGGACAATCACAATTCCATCGCAAAGCAATGGCAAGTTTTGCGAAGTTTATCTGGTCGAGCGCAAATGTATGCTGCCGTCATCAAGTCTCGGTATGTATCACAACGTTGTTCGCGGCTGCTTATACAGCCAACAGAGCGATTCATCAGATATTACTTTCACGACGAATTTAAATAAAATACAAACCGACAACGCCGCTTATATAAGCGTGATGGAAACATCACGAAAAATAAAATTTACAACCATACCGAATTACATCGATTCGAATATGTGTTATATAGTTGCTAAAATCTATGATGCGGATGGCAAACTTTTAGCGTTTGGTAAAAAAGATTTAAGACAGGATTCTAACAATGCCGAACACTAATCTCCAATCTGCTTTCCAAAAAATGCTTTGCCCAATTCGCAAGAGCCTGCACAATCAGTTGATTAAAAATAGTTTAATCGATGCGGCAAATCAGATGTTATTCATCCTGCCAGCTTCCGCCGCAATCTGGGTATTGATGCTATTTGGTTTACATTCCGAAAAATATTTTATCCTTGGCATTGTAATCATACCCGCCCTCGCGGCTTTTTGGCTTGTACTAGCAATTTTAAGAGCAATACTCTCCCGCCCAGATTGGCATCGCGTTACAAAGCACGTCGACGACTCCACAAACATTCACAACATCGTCTCCGTTGCCTATGAACATAGCAATTCGGACACACAAACATTATTCGCGAAATTTTCAATCCACCGCGGCATTCAATTACTGCAATCCAACACAAATCAAATTTCGCAACAAAAACCGAATCGTATTATGCTAGGCCGAATAATCACCGGGCTTGCAATCGCCGCCGTACTATACGCGTCATCATTCTTGATCGCAAAATCAGCAATTCAAAACGATACCAATTTCACCGCCCTTGCAAAATCTTTCATTACTCTCCCGCGGCCGAACGGTGCTTCATCAAAATTGTTAAATCATAAAAACAAAAAAATTGAAACTTCCAAAAATCAAATAGAAAAACTTTTGCTTACTCAAAAAATCGAACCATCCACGCAAAAGGCTCTGCCGATTTCAGATATGTCTGGAAAAAGAAGTTTCGGCAACGACAACACCGGCCAGCAAACAGGCAAGTCCTCGCAAACTCAATCCGGCTCAGCCGCTTCCGCGCAAGACACAAGCAAACAAAACAAAACTCCTGACTCTGCGCAGAAAATTCGTAAAGATAATAAATCAGGAAATACACCCCAAGAACCAAAAACAGAGGAGAATTCGTCCAACACCGCGTCAAAAGGAATGGCAGGTTCCTCTCCAAATTCAGAATCCGATATTAAAGCGTCTCTCGTCTCCGGCGGTCTCGGCGAAACTCCAGACAACGATGAAGCAGACGACAACCAGCAGGATCGCCCGCAAAATTCGCTTTCAACTATGGGCCAGCGTCCCGAACTTTCTGATAAACAATCCGCACCAAACAGAGATCTGGGTATGACAGGAAAGCCCGGCGATAAAGCAGGCGATGGTCGAGGCGGCCCAGGCCTTGTAAAAAAATCGCGTGCTACCGCTTCTTCGCTCGGCGCAATGACAGTTCCTGTTTACATCAAAGGTCAGATTCAGCCCGGAAAATCAAAATCATATTCGCTATTACTTCCGCTAACATCGGGCGAATACACCCTTCCGTCATTCAACGCTGATAACAGCAAAGCGGCAGAAAATCCAAATTCGTCATACATCCCCGATGCCGAATGGGAATCAATAATTAAAACTTACTTTATGAACCTTAGAAAATCAGAATCAAAATAAAAGGAAATTTTATGCAAAAAGACATTTGTACTGACGATGAACTTCGCAATGCCGGCGAACTAATTAGCGAGTTCCAACAAGGCTTTAAGGCGATTCAGCACGAAATCCGCAAAAACTTTGTCGGCCAGGACAATCTCATACAGGATGTTCTCTCGGCCCTTTTTGCCGGCGGTCATATCCTGCTTGAAGGCGTACCCGGTCTGGGAAAAACTGTCTTAGCCAAAACTCTCGCCTCGGCATTGAAATTAAGTTACGAACGAATTCAATGTACGCCCGATTTGATGCCCCCGGACATTATCGGCTGTATGACATTGGTAGATACCGAACAAGGCGGCCACAAACTCACATATCGTCAGGGCCCTGTCGTTGCAAATTTCATTTTGGTTGATGAAATAAACAGAGCAACCCCAAAAACACAATCCGCACTGCTAGAAGCTATGCAGGAAGGCCAGGTAACCGTCGGCACTGGTACAATCCCCCTTCCGCAGCCGAATATTTTCATCGCTACCCAAAACCCTGTTGAGCAGGATGGTACATATCCTCTGCCCGAAGCACAACTCGACAGATTTCTGATTAAACTTAGGGTCGAATACCCCAAACCCCACGAGTATCACCAGATTATTAAACAAACTACCGGCACACTCGAATCGCACATTGAAACCGCGATGAACGCCGACAAAATTTCCGCTATTCGCAAGATCGTTAAACAAGTAGAGATCAGCGAAAAAGTCCTGAACTATGCGATAAACCTCGTCGTTGCTTCGCAGCCGCAAAATACAAATATCGACTTCGTTAAAACAAACGTACTGCTCGGCACAAGTCCCCGCGGCGTGCAGGCATTAGTCAAAATGGCAAAAGTCAGAGCTTTGCTCGATGGCCGAACTTCAATTTCCTGCAACGATATAAAGAGCGTAGCTTATCAAACTCTGCGTCATAGAATTCTTCTGAATTTCTCTGCCGTCGCTATGAAAATAACGCAGGACAATGTCATCGAAGCGATTCTCCAAGCTGTTCCAGAAAATTAGGTTATTTAAATGCTGTTAAGCGAAACTGAATTACATACGTTGGCAAGATTACGACTGCAAATGCGTACGAAAGTAAGCAAACAGCCGTTCTCCGACCTGCGCTCCGTCGATAAAGGAACAGGCCTGGAATTTGCCGATTATCGTCAATACGTCCAGGGCGACGACATAAGACGGCTTGACTGGCATCAATTCCAAAAACACAAAAAATTAGTTGTCCGCCAATACGAACAATACGAAGCAGCTTCGTTTAATTTATTAATGGATTTATCAGATTCGATCGTTTGCAGCGGCCAGCAGAAAGTTCAAAGCATTAAAAAACTCTGTGCCGCTTATGGCTTTGTAATTTTAAAGCACGGCTATAAAATTTCGCTTTGGCCTGTCGGAAAAAACGAACCGGTAAGAAAATTCTCCAGCCCATCGCAGTGGCCGAATTTCCTCGATCATCTTGAAAACAACACCGCTGGCGGCAAAGTCGAAATAACAGATGTCCTTCAATCGTTTGGAAAACGCGGCAACGGCGAAAACATCATTGCCGTTTCGGATTTTATCTGCTCAAAGGGCTATAACCACTTGGAAAATATCCTTTCGCGATTCAAAAAGAACAGCGTTTACGTCCACGTATATTCGAAATCAGAAATTGACCCGCCCTTCACAGGCGATTTAATTCTTATTGATTCTGAACTGAATACAGAACAATCGACAAATATTAATCAACAGAACATAGAAACGTATAAGAAAAATTATAATCGGTACTACGATAGTCTTCGCAAATTCTCTTTAGGTTCAGGCTGTTTTTACAGCGACATTGCTGATGATTTAGACCTAACACAGCAAATTCGCATGCTTGCACCCGACGGTTTTTTGCTTTTATAATAAAGGATTACTTTGGCTTTTAACGGCATTTCAATTTGGTTAACAACTGCAATCGCTATCGGTGCTTTATCCGCATTGATTGGCTTGCATTTTCTATATCGTAATTATACGAAGGTGAAAGTCCCCACGCTCATCTTCTGGCAGACCGTAACACAAAACACGATGTATAATCGTCTTTGGAAAAAATTCAGACAGCTTTTAACATTCATTTTCCTGGCAATTATTTTACTGCTTCTGATTTCCCCAATGACACGTCCGTTCCTGTCCGCAAATCGCACTCCCTCGCAATATGCTGTTATATTGGATTGCAGAGCATCGATGCAAATCGCAGATGAAGGCTTTAGTCAAAACCGATTCGAACGAGCTGTCGCTTTGTGCAAAGATTTCCTGAAAAATTCTTCAGACTTCGATAAAACAATGATAATTACCGTAGGCGACACAGTAAATGTAATCAAAGGATTTAACGATGACAAAGCCGCAGGCCTATACGCTTTAAAACATATCAACGTATCACAGTCCCTGACAAGCAGCGTTTTGCCCGATGCGATAGAAATCGCAAGATCATCAATGCCGCAAAATCCCAATACCCATATCATTGTTTACACCGACCACGCCCTTGAACTTAATAATATGCCTGCAAAAACAAAGCAGCATCTTTCAATCGTAAATCTTTCACAACCTTTATCCAACGCCGCTATTCTTCAATCAAAAATAGCCGCCGCAGAATCAGAGCAATCTCAAATAATTCTTTCAGTTTGTTATTGGGGCGAAAATAATTCAAACGCAGTTCTTGAACTGTACGAAAACGATAATTTGCTTCAAAAACAAGATATATCCTTAACGCCTAATACTATCGAACAATATAATTTCGCCATAAAGAATTCATCGGGCAATAATTTATCCGCAAAATTGATCTGCGATGATAAATTCCAAAATGATAACAGCATTATCATACCGCAGGATACCGCACGTAAAATTTACCTTGAGCCAAATGCACCTGCTGCCATTAAATTTTATATTGATGCCAATCCTTCATATAAAGCCGTAAAATCCGCTAACGATGCGGATGTATCCATATCGGTAATCAGAAACAGACAGCCCGTATTGTCCACTTCGAAAATTATTCCAACCGAACAGTTATACGCCGACAAAAACAAACGAGATTCCATCAGCAATGATCTTTTCGTTATCGGCGGTTGCGTTTTGAGTGATATGTCGCAAAATATTCTGCCGCTCCTATCAACAGAAGACGGAAAAATCCTTGCTGCTTCCGAGGGCAATTCAATATTGCTGGCAAACAGTTTATTCACAGAACAATCAACATTCTGGAAACAGCCGCAATTCCCGGAGTTAATGCAGCAGATTATCGAATCCGCATTCATTAATAATTCCGCAGAAAAATCCGAATTAACACAGGCCGCTTACGCCAATTTATGGAACGTGGGCGAATTTAAGAATTTGCAGATCATTGCCGATTCGCAAAAGCCTATCCCATTATACAAATATCTTATCATTTCAGCGTTGCTGCTTTTGTGCGTTGAAGGTTATGCTTTTTATAAAGGAGTTATAGTTTGACACTCCATTTTTTAAATATTAGTTTTTTATGGTTAATTATACCGGCCGCATTGCTCGCGGTTCTCATCGGCTATAAAAATAAACGCTTTGCCGGCTTACACAAAGTCATTATGGTTATAATTTCCATAATTTCTCTTTCCGCGATATTAGCCGCCCTTGCGGAACCTTATATCACCCAAAAAACACATCAAAACCAAACGCAAGTATTTCTTTTGGATGTCTCGCGAAGTATTTCCGATACGGATTTGACCTCTGCCGTTCAATCCATAAAAAAGAATTTTGAAAACACTGCTGAAAACTCAAGAAAAGCGATTATATGTTTTGCAGCCTATCCCGTCGAACTGCCGATTTCCGAAATTGAGGACGACAAATGGAATATCGCTCAAATGCGGCAAGCAAAACAAGGCATTTTCTCGCAGCTTCCGAGTGATTATTACGAAAGTACAAATATCCAATCAGGTATTCTGTTCGCGAAAACTTTAATAAAGCAAAATGGTATTATGTATGTATACACCGATGGCCTTGAAACAAATGGACAACTTCAAGCAGCCATCAGCCAATGTGCAAGCCAGAATATTGATTTTAAATTTGAAACGATCAATTCGCTGCAAAATAGTGAAGTGATTCTTTCTGATATTTTGATTCCCCAACAGGTTCGTCAGGGGCAAAATACCGCGATCAAGGCAATGATTGAATCATCCGATGCCGCGTCAATTCAAATTGAATTGAATAATTTGCAGAATCAGAAAAAAGAAGTATTCAATTATAACATTCAAAAAGGCTTTAACACGATCAGCCTTGCGATTGATACTTCCAGCCCACCAGCCGCATCTTATGAAATTACGGTGATTTCTGAAAAAGATACTGATAAAACTAATAACGCTAAAAAGGCCGCAATTCAAATTACGCCAAAACCAACTGTATATGTCCTTGAAACAGACCAGCAGCAGCGAACGCTGGACACAATAAAAAATTGGTTAACCGATTCTGCTCTGGTAAAACCCCTCTCTGATTTGCAGGAATTAAATAAAGCTGATGCATTGATTATGGCCGATGGGGATACAAATTCCATAACGCCTCAAATCGCTGCAATCAAAACAGCGATCGAAAACGGAATGGGAATGATCGTTTTCCCCGGCTACCAGATGGTTCAAAATAAATTACTGCTTGATAATGATTTTGCCGACCTTCTGCCCGTGAAAGTTCACCAGTACGGCAGAAAAAGCAATCCAGACACCACCGTCGTTTTCATCCTCGACACATCCGGCAGTATGACAGGCGCACGCATCGCAATCGCAAGAGAAATCGCTCGCCAGGCAATCAGCCGCTTGTCGCCTTACGATAAAGTCGGCATCGTCGAGTTCTACGGCAACCGCAGATGGGCAGCTCCTATCCAGTCCGCGGCAAATCAGGTCGAAATTTACCGCGCCATAAACAGACTAACCCCCGGCGGCGGAACCGTAATTATGCCCGCTATGGAAGAAGCCTATTATGCGATGCTGAATGTCAGCAGCACAACAAAACATATCGTCGTTATTTCCGATGGCGGAGTCGAACACGCAGCGTATGAACAGATTGTACGAAAAATGGCAGACAGCAGAATATCGGTTTCAACCGTTCTCGTCGGCCCGGCTACGCATACAAACTTTATGGCAGAAATGTCGCAATGGGGACAGGGCAGTTTCTTCAACGCCGAAGATAGATTCGTACTTCCCGACATTAATTTCAAATCGGTTTTTGACAAAGCCGGCTCGCCCTTCCAGCAAAATACCGCCCCGCTCTCATCTAAATATCCATCTGGAATTATCACCGTTGATAACGTTGCCGTAAATCTTGAATATCTCGCCTCGCAGCCCAAAACAGCCGCGCAAACCGCTGTCGAATTTTCCAATGGTCAGCCATTCATCGCGGTTTGGAATTACGGCATCGGCAAAGTCGCGTTTTGTGCATCTGACATATTCCACCAAAATTCTACAAACCGCAGCATTCTTTCCGGCATCATCTCGAATCTGGCTCGCAAGACCTACAAGCAATGGAACACAGATTGGAACATACAGCTTATGCAGATAAACGATGAACTTGAAATTAAAATTCAATCAGCCGCCGACTCTGATTCGCAAAATAAACCGTCAACGCTCGTCATTCATTCGCATAACGCAGACGATTTGAAAATGCCTTTATTCAATCGCGATAATAAAACCTACACAGCAAATATTAAGGATTTATCAAACGGTATTTATTCTATCGAAGCACAAGACAATTCTGAAACCGTTATAGCGCGGGATTCGATTGGATTCAACAGCGTTGCGGAAATCAAATCGTGCCAATCCGATGCCGCTTTGATTGCCAAAGCCCAACGAATATCCGATTCGCTCCAGAAAAATTCTAACATTAATGAAAATATTAAAATCACAATGCTTTGGCTTCAATGTTTAATTACCGGCTTCATAATGTTCCTTGCGCATATCGCCGTTCGCAGACTGCCGATAAAATCCAAAGTCGCTGCCTCTGCACTGGCTTTCATTTTAATTCTAAGCTGCCAAAATAATCTTTTCGCGCAGACTTCAGACTCTAACGATATTGTAGCCCAAAATATGCAGACCGCTTTCGCTGAAGTTTCCAGCTCCCTTGATAAGAATAATGCCAATCTCCCGTTACTTGCTTTATTGTGCGGCGATTATAATCTCGCAGAAGCGGAATTTAACAAAAAACCCGCCGACTCATATTTTAACTCGATGCTTTGCGGCTTCAACTTCTATAAGATTTCAAAATTCGATCAGGCTTACGAAGCATTTTATAAAGCAGAACAGTTCACAAAAGCCGAACAGGACAAAAAATTCGCGCTCGCATGGGCAATGCGAATGGCAGAAAAAGCCGGCAAAACCGCTGATTTGGAAGCAAAGTTACTTGATTCAAATTCTTTTTCCAGACACGATTGCCAAATCCTCTGCTCACTCTACGCCCTCAATAATAATATTGATGGCCTGATTCATTTACGAGAAAAAATCGAAAATCTGCCCGGCTTCAACGAATTCGATAAAAACGCGTTACAGCAGGAAATCATTAATCTGTCGATAACCGGCAATACAGATACTCTCGACTTCCAGAAACAATCCGCAAACCCTGATAACACAGTTTTATTAGGACAGGTGAGAAAATATCTGATCAACAACAATCGACCGCAAGCCGAAGAACTCCTCAATAAAATGATTGCCGATTCAAATTTATCGCTGCACCTTCTGTTCATCGCAAATAATGCCTCGCAAATGGCTTTCTATGAATTAGCTGATAAAGCCGCCGCAAAAATCCCATCGCAGGATTCACTCTTCTACGCTGCCGGCATTTTCCGCATCAATTTAGCTTTATCGAAAGGCAATCAGCCAAAAGCCGCGAAACTGCTTGACAATCTCCAGTCAACTATCAAACCAGACGACAGGCAGGAATATGAGATCGCCCAATACTATGAAAAGATGGGCCAATATCCAACCGCCATTGAAAGATATGAAAAAATTTACAGCCGAACCGGTGCAATGGATGTGCTTATGCGTGTCGCCTGGCTCTACGAAAAAAAATACGACTTTGAAAAAGCGTATCAGATTTGGCTCACAATCTGGGAAGATTGCAGACAGGACTCTCTGCTTCGCCAGGTTCAGCCGCGTCTGCTTGAGATCGCCTCAAGAACATCCCACCTCGCTGAATTAACTGTGCAAAAAGAAGAAGCAATCGAAAAATCCGGCCTTGATATCAAAACGCTCGAATTACTCGTCGATATTTATGTTTCAGTCGGCGATTCATTCTCCGCCGTGGATTTAGTAAAAAAATATTGCGGCCAAGCCGACACACCCTCACTCGACCGCCAGTATAGAATTTATCTACGAAGCCACGAATACGGCCGTTGCCGTCGCATTCTCAAACAGCTTATGATTGCCGACCCCAATCACAGCAACGATTACCTTCGTCAGTTAGCATTATTGGCTGTCGAAAAAGGCAACGAAAAAGACACAATTAACGTTATAAAATCCATACAGACCCGCAAAAATTCCAGCTCGCAGGATTTAGAATACGTCGCAGGCATTTGGGATTTGCTCGAACAGCCCGAATACGCGATGCAAACGTACGGCCTTCTGCTGCAGAAAGATTCCTATGCCTCTGAAACCTGGCTGCTTTGGGCCGAAGCCGCCAAAAAAGCAAACCATAAAGACATCGCCGTCAGCACCCTCGCGCAACTCCTTGCGACCGACACATCCGATGATTTGTTCGCCGTCGCCGTCGATGCTCTTTTAAATCTCGATGCCGAAGACACATACCTTAGACAGGCGTTAAAACAAATTTATATTCGCATAGCTGAAAACCCCAAAAAGGTTTTCTTGTATCGATTGGCAATAGATGTCCTTTCCGAAACTGCCAAGAGCGGCGATTTTTCTGATTTTCTTTTCGCCGCGTCCGCGTATTCTGCCGATGGCCGCATCGCCTGGATTCAGGAAGCACAAAGAGGCTCTCTGAAAAATCAAACCGATGCCCTTGATTATGGTATGGTGCTGGTTTATATGGATAGCAAACTTTCGCCAACCGTATGCATCGAACTCGCAAAGGCATTCCTCGAACTTGGCGAATATAAAACCGCGTGGTTTCTGTTCCACAAAACAAACTTTATTTTCGAAAACAGCAATTTAAGTTTGGATATCGCAAACGGCTACGATAGCGTCGGCCAATTCGACCTTGCTGCACTCGTTATCCGCGAAGCTATTTCCGTAACACCGGACGACTTGCAATTAATTATTCGTTCCGCCTCTTACAACGAAATTGACGGCAATTTCCCGCAGGCCGCGAAAGAATATTTTAAAGCATACCAGCTATCATTGAATGGAATTTCCCAGCCGGAAAACAAAGATCCAAATCAGAAAGAAAAATCTCTGAACGTTGAATATGATGCCCGTTTCAGACAAATCGCCTTAAGCGGAATTCTTGCAACAGCGGATAACAACGCTCAAAAGGATGAGATATTGAAATTCGTTGAAAATAAAATTATCGAAACGTGCAAATTCTCATCTGTTGAAGATAATAAATCCAGATTACAGCAATTATGCAATGAATATCAGCAATTATCCGTCGGTTCAGCCTCTGCATTAAACAGTATTATCGAACAATTCCCGGCCGTTGCCGAGATCGTAAAAGATAGCGACTCATCAGTAGTAACTGACTCAAATCTGAACGCAATCATCGCAAAAAATGATGCAAAAGCTCAAAGCGTCATAAAAGATTTGGCAAAACCAAAAGAAATGCCGAAAAAAGAAAACGATAAACAAAGCAAATCCATAGATGCAAGATTGTTTGCCAAAACTCTCCTCTCTTCTGATGCGAATACTCGAATCGCTCAAATCGAACAAGCCGTCAACGCGCAACCGCCTTCACAAAAGCGGTTATTTATGCTCAATTTAGCCGTTGAACTTAAGAATAATCTAAATGAAATTGAGCAGCAAAAATACATTGAGATTTTCCAATCGCAGCCTCAAATAAAATTCTTAAAGGCTTTATACATAACTCTTTCGCGCCTAGATACCCGCGATGCAGAATCGAACATTCTAATATCCAACATCGCAGAAACCCTGCTAAGTGAATTGCCGGATAATCTGTCTGTAAACGCCTTCGCTGCTTCCGCAAGGTTCAACGCAGGCAAAAAAGAACAAGCAAGTGCTCTCGCCGCGGAAGTAATAGATAATTTAACAAGAGCCAATGAAATCAATTTCGAGTTCAACAACATATTAAAAGATATGACCAGCATTTTATCGCACGATGAAATCCGAAGCATTATTATAGAGCTTGAAATGTCGCAGGAAGTAATCGGCTCATCCGCACAGCTTTATTTTATCACCGCCTCTCTGTATAAAACCCTTGGCGAGGAAGAAAAAGCGAGACAGCAGATCAAACAATGCTTTATGCGTATTCCTGATAATTTCAGCGTTATACGTATGATGACTTTGCTATACGATAACGCAGGCTACCGAAAAGAACTCGCCGACATCATCAGCAGCAATATAAATAATGCCGGCCTAAGCGCAACCCTTCAGTGGCGTAATCTCGTACGTCTGTATTTCCAAACAGGCCAATACGACAAAATGGCATTCGCCGCCGCACGTGATACAACTCCCTTGCACAATTTGAATTATTTAATAATGTATCAGGATTCAAACAATATACCTCAATTAGTTCGCTATTTCCGCAAATACCAAACGGATATGCGGACTGACGAACGATTCTTCTCGCCTCTTTGGCCGGACTGGACAGACCTAGGCGGAATCAGGCAATATCAGCTTGCGCAAATCCGCGAACGTATAGATTTATACCGCGCTTTAGCTTCCACTTCCGCTCTTTGGCCGGATTATGAAAGATATTGGAATTCAGTAACCCCGCAGCGCAGCGACTTTGAAAAATTCGCCGATGTCTACGCTTATGTACTATTTTCAGAAAACAAATCACAACAACGTATAGATGATTTAATCCAGAAATCTCTAAACGCACCGCTGACACAAAAAGAACAAACTTTATTATCGTGCCTATTAAAATATGAAACAGATGCCGGCAATTACGTTGACAATGAGATTATCGAAAAATTTGAAAATATAACAGCAGGCGAAAACACAGATGCCTGGCGAATAATCGCAAAAGCGTCTAAAACTAACAACCAAACTGAAAAAGCCGCGAAATATTACACCTTGCTCTCTCTCAATCAAATCGCGAAAAAAGCGATGTTGCCGTCTCTTTTCGACGACATCGATAATTGGATTCAGCTCGACAACTCAAATACAAAAAAGATTGTTGAGTTTTTAATGCCGCTGCTTGCTCCCGAAAGCATTACTTTCAGCAGAGACGATTTTGAATCCGCAAAAACAAATTTCATTCAAAAATACTGCGATGCCGATATTTACCAAACGCGAATCAGCTCTATCGAAAAAGTAATTTGGAGTGATGAATACAACACAAATTATAATCCTCTTAGATTTGATTTGCTGAAATATTACATCTCCACCGACAACCCGGATTCTTTTATGACAAACTATAAAAAACTTTTGGCATTAAAAGAAGTCTCAAATCGTCAATATTTTGTGGACTATTCAAAATTGGCATCGTCCGCAGGCTCTGAAGATAAGATAGTTAAGTTTTTCTCTCTTATGCAAAGTGAAATCGAAAGCCAGTACAATCAAAATATAATTTCCAGCGACGAAGCCGTCCAGAATCTTTCCTTACTTGCTGTTGCGCTTTACCAGAATAATGCCAAAACAATGGCGACCGAGATTCTCGAAAACGCAAAACAACTCATCAAAGAATCATCGCTTACCTCTTTATGGTTAAGCGACGCTTTAAAATTGTGTGATAAATCCGAACAAGCTGATATAATAGAAAACGACCTGAAAATTAAAGGTCTTATACCAAATGCAAGATTAAAAACTAAAAATTGAAAGGATACGTTATGAAAAAATATTTATTGATTAGTGTTGTTGTTCTCGCTTCGCAAATAGCATTAGCTGAACAGGCAGCCCCTGTTTTAATGAACGACCAAATCACACAGCTTGAAGCAAAGGTCGAGAATTTGATTGTCAATGACCACAACTTTACAGCCGCTTTAAATGAATATGTCGCCGCTGCAAAAGCCAATCCGCAGGAAGTCTATTACCGTCAGCAGTATGCTGTTCTCCAGCGAGTTGTGAAAATGCAGAATCTCATTAAAACTGAGATCAATCTCGAAAAATGGAAATCCTACGCAAAAGCGATCCGCGGATACTATTACAATAAAGGTTTCTATTCTGAAGCTCTTGCGATCGATCTCCAGGCCGCAAATAAATTCAACACTGGCGAATTCGCCGCCAACGCACTTGAAACAATGCTTCTCAATGGCAAAAACGCAGAAGCTGTAAAATTCATCGAAGAAAAGAAAACGGAAGATAAGATCGTAAGATACGAAACATTGTCTTTAGCCGCCCAGGCCTTAAACGGAAAAGCCAAAGAATCAGTAGATGCGTTACAGACCGTTAAAATTGATCCGAAATTAGATTCCAAATCATATTTTGATATCGCAAGAATTTACAATGCCGCAGGCGACAAAGAAAAAACTTTGGCCAATCTGCAGCTTCTTTTGGAAAATACATTACCCAGCGAAATCGAAGCCGAGCGTCTTATGATCAAACGCACTGCTGATCTTGCATCTTTAAATGGCAGTGATGATTTCACAAAAGTTTTGGCAACACAAAGCAAAGTTGAGCAGTCCGGCTGTACAGGCGGTTCAAGTTGCGGCTCTTGCAAAAACAGAAGCAAATGCTCATCAACTAAAAACTAATTATTGGAAGATGGTATAAAAATTATGAAAACAAGGCATTTATTCTTATTAGCGTTTTTATCGCTCACTCTTATTTCAGTATTCGTTTTGCACCGCAACGCTGAAGCGTGGTGTCCTATGGGCGGCGTCGAATGCTTATACGGCTACGTCTCAAATGGCACTATGATTTGTTCACTAGCTGCTACCAATTTTTTCGCCTTAATTGCCGTTCTTCTAATGACTATAATTTTCAAACGTGTTTTCTGCGGCTACGTATGTCCGCTCGGCGCTATTTCGGAATTCTTACGCGCCGCCGCGAAAAAAATAGGTTTTAAGCAGTTTCAAATACCGGCTTCAATAGATAAGAAACTATCGCTATTAAAATATGTAGTCCTCGCCGTGATCTTGTTCTTCACATGGAAATTATCTACATTGGTGGTTCGCGATGTCGACCCCTGTTTTGCGATTCTTGGGTTTGGCAGCGAGGAAGAAACAAAATGGGCGTATCTCGCGTTTAGTGTTTTTGTAATTGGCGCGTTTTTCATTTCAATGCCATTTTGCCGCTGGCTTTGTCCTTTCGCAGCGGTTATGAATATTTTCTCAAAATTCAGTTTTGCCAAAATTTTCAGAAATACCGAATCTTGTACCGATTGCAAAATTTGCAGTAAAAGCTGTCCGATGGCCATAGAGGTACATTCCGTTAAATCAGTAACTTCAACCAACTGCATCAGTTGTATGGAATGCATTGATTCGTGCCCTGTAAAAAAAGACAAACCGCTTTCCTGGAAATTATTTGGTAAATTTAATATTCCAAAACCAAAAACGACTATTGCTGTTGCTATTCCGCTCTTTGTTGTTATTTTAATTCTTGCTTCAGGCCTGATTTACATTCCAACGTTTATCTATGAAAAAAATGAACCTGCCCCTGAATCCCTTCAATCTTTCAATTTTGAAGTTAAAGGTATTACGTGCGCCGGATCAGCAAAGTTATTTGTATTTTTTATGGAAAGAGAAGACCTTTACCAAATCCCAGGCTATTTTAAAATCTATACGTCCCCTGCGGCCGGTTTTGTAAATGCTAAAATAAATTATGATCCGCAAAAAATCGATGAAGAATCGATCCGCCAGGCAATTGTACAGCCATACTATGATGAAGATGAAACACGCTGGAGAAATTCTCCGTTTGAAATTAAGGGTTACAGCCTATTACCTGATGAATTGAAGTAAACTAAAATTAAGGCAACCTCTAAAAATGTCATTGCGAGGAATTTTTTGTGGGTTTAAACACAAAAAATGACGAAGCAATCTCAATTTTCCAAATTATTAGAGGCTGCCTTAAGTTATATTCAAATATGCATTTTAAACCATTGAAGTGATTAAAACAAGACCCAGAAACATCACTTTTGTGAATTTTTGTTTGATCATTTTTGCATCCCATCATCCATAAGGCTATTTTAAGTAATATTCGAAAATATAACATTTTATTCATTCTGAACATTCTCACTTTCTGCAAAAAAATACTCATTTAAGATTACTGTTAGCCCCTCGATTCACCTGTCCTCGCCGTCGCAGGCAAGACGGATTTCGAGGGGTTCGCGGTTGCCTGTGTTACGGCCAATCCCATGAAATCCATCATTTTGCGGTATAACGTTAAAAAAATATTTGATGTTTCAAAATAGATTGATATTCTATTAATAGCTTCTAAGCTAATATATGGAAATATGAAAACAATTAAAGGATTATAGAAATGAAGAAAAACATCATTATTGTGGTTTTAGTGATAGGTTGCGTGGCAATTGGTGCCGCTGGCGGTTTTTTTGTAACAAATTCAAAAAACAAAACAGTTCTCACCGCTATGCAGGCAGATTTCCAAAAGGAAATAACCAAAACACAGGAAACCCTTCGCGGCTATAATATAATGATCGATAACTTAAACGGCCAACTGCAAATCGCCAAACTCGAACTCGATACCTACAAATCTGGCACAGCACCTGTGGAATCTTTAGATACAGCTTCCGCTCAAACAACAGAATCCACAACCACTGCATCTGCCCCACAATCACAGCCTGTAACCAGAAAACCCGTCGCAAGGCAATCAACCGCGTCCCAAACACTTCAATATGAAATGCCGGATGGCCCGCCGGCCGGCTCAAAACAATATACCATCCAAAGTGGCGATAGCCTTTGGAGTATCGCTCAAAAACAGCTAGGCAACGGCACCCGCTTCCAGGAAATACTTAAGCTAAATCCAAGACTTACAGCAAAGAGCAGTCTTGTTGTCGGTTCAAGGATAAATTTGCCCGCGAAATAATATTCGCCATTATCTTTTGCGGATAAATATTAAACATCCGATCCCCAGCAGCGTTAGCACTGAAGGTTCTGGGATCGCCGCAAGTTCTAAAACCGTAACCCCATAATGTTTTAGTCCACCGTAAGAGCCGCCCCATACCATAGTCCCCGGATTTTGGCCGCCCGGCCCCCACGTATCATAAACTTTTATCATATCTGTACCGGCTATATATCCATACCCGTACATCGTATGCCCTTTAACCTGTATCAGTACGCCCCTGCCCGCGTCAATTTCAGTCTTATACTGTTCGTAAGTAAACCCCGCTGAA
>MHYA01000058.1:0-591 GCA_001825675.1 Planctomycetes bacterium GWF2_42_9
CCGTTTCAATATTCAAAGGTACCTTCACAAATCTTTGATAATTATTCTTTTCGCTGTAAACAGTGCTCCATTTGCCGTCTGCGTCTTTAGCCTCTATCCTGAATGATTTCACAAGTGTAGGCGGCACAATTTTAGGCTCTGCGTTAAGCGGATAACAGCACAGCATTTCTCGCGTTGCAGTCGCCGCAGGATCGCCGTCGCCGTTTACATGTTTTGCGGAGAGTTTTTCTTTTCGCAATAACCGATTAAGATTGCTGTCGAATATTATACGTATTTGGTTTACTCTGGATTTTTTCGCGAATGAATATTCGATCCAGTCTCCGATTTTGCATCTCCAGCTATTTTCATTTTCGCCGAGGGCACGATCGATACCGTTTCTAAGCGGCTCTGCATCGCCGGAGGAAGCAGTCAAATTTGCGCCAGATGCCAGAGCAGAAATTTCTCTCGTATTCCATGGAAGAAAACAGTCATCTGCCATCAAGTATTGTTTCAATTCCTGTACATAATTTTTCGTATAAACTTCACGAGGCGTAATTTTTTCTCGGCTGGCGATCGAACATGCAGTACCGACAGCCTGGCCGAGCAGCGCAC
>MHYA01000058.1:635-1413 GCA_001825675.1 Planctomycetes bacterium GWF2_42_9
CTGATATTACGGCCCGCGAAAAACAGATTTTCAATATTCTTACTGTACAGACATCTGTATGGTATGCCGAAAGGAGAAGGAGCTTTATAAAAATTGGTCGGATCGCCGCTGTATCTGAAACCTTCCGGGTGATGGTCGTCCATCGGCCAGCCGCCATAAGCAACTATGTCATCGAAGCGTCCCTGATTTAAAATATCGTTTTGTGTTAATACATAATCGCCGATATATCTTCTGCTTTCACGTTTACCCGGCAGCATCCCTATCCAGTCGATCGTCCAGTTAGCGGCCTTGTCCTTATCTTTGCAATGATTCTTTATATGATCCCACGCGCCATACGCAATTTTCAGAAGTTCATCGCGAATCAATTCGGCATCTTGTATAGTGTCCATCTGGCCGCCGATTTCGAGCCACCAGAAATTCTGTGTTTCATTTAAACTATGATTCCTATGCCCAAGACAACTGCAATCTTCATATTTATGCGCCCATTTCGGCGGTGTAAACGGCTGCGGCCCGGCCATCTGACGTGCCTGTATCAGACAACTGCTGCCCATTGTTTTTTTGTCAGAAGTTTCATGGCCGATGCTTTCATTATATTTATTTCTGGCTTCGCGTCCCGCCGTAAATTCCGCACCGCACAGCGGAGCAAGAACCGAATCGCCTGAACAATCGGCGAAATAATCAGCCCTGACGATGTGCCAGCTCTGCGTTGTCATCTGCCATGCTTTGACCGCTGATATTCGACTGCCGCTCATCTCGACATCATTGCAAGTGCAATTCA
>MHYA01000058.1:1511-3258 GCA_001825675.1 Planctomycetes bacterium GWF2_42_9
AGCATCAGCTCTTCAATTATTCCTGTTTCTTTGTTATCGCGTCCCTGTGCACCGCAAATCCACATCCTTATTTCACTGGACGCATTTCCACCAAACACAGGCCTGTCCTGTATTATCGCGACCTTAAGCCCATGACGCGCCGCTGCAATCGCCGCACATATTCCTGAAAGGCCTCCGCCTGTCACACAAAAATCCACCTTATGCTCTAATGTTGCAAATTTCTCGTTCATAGCTTTTTATCTTGCCTTACTCCACACAATAATTATGGCCTGCGGTAAAATCGAACTGCCAGGCATAACGAACCATTTTCACTTCAACCGATTCTCCCGTCGTCGAATCAACAACCTTTGGTTGTTTCCAATCAGGATTATTTACGGTAACTCTGCTCGCGGTAACACTGTCCTGTGAATAAAAAATTGTCTGCGAATGTTCTGTCACAGGATACAGACGGCAAACAAGCGAAACATTTTCCTTTTCGATAACAATACCGCTGCCGCCGATAAATATCGGTGTCTTGCCGAACGGAAGCGAAAAATCTTTCAAAACTTTTGGGCCGGTGTATTTTTCGCCCGAATCGTAATCTATCCAATCTCCCTGCGGCAAATATACATCTCTGCTTTGAGCGGTTTCATAATCATTGCCGTAAAGCGGCGTTGCCATAATAGAATCGCCTATCATCCACTGATAACCTCTTGCAACATTGTTCTCACGGTTATCAATATCCTTATCCTGATAATACGCTATCGGCAGCGGACACATCGGCCATGGATACCCATCGTGATAAAACCTAATGGCCTGACTATAAAAATACGGCATAAGTCTGTCGTGCAGAACGGCCGCATCGAGGATTGTTTTTTCGACAAGTTTATCTTTATAATTCCACGGCCCCTTGCCGACCGCCATCGAAGGATGCAGCGAAAGCCACTGAGCGTTTCTCATCAAATATTTTTTCACCTTCTCAGAAACTTCGGAATCGAACGATCGGCCGCCGAAATTGCCGCCTATCACATCAGGATACACAAGGGGCATACCCGCATAAGCAGTCGCAAGCGCGTTTATTGGGCCTCTGTCCTGATCAAGATCGTAATTGAAATCCTCGAGCCTTTGAAGCTCGGCGGGCGAACCGATATAATTATTGCGGGCCATAATATAAAAGCCCTCTTTCATCAGTGCTTCGTTTACAGGATTAAGTTTATCGTCGCGAAGATAATAATTGTCATAGCCGTAAAGGTCTTCTTTGAAGCCATCGACTTTCCATTTTTTGCACAGATCGACATACCACTTTACAGCATCAGGATTCTGCGAATCGAGCAGATAAACAGGCTGTTGTCTTGGGAAAGAGAATCTGAACATTTTTGCGCTGCCGTTGCTATTCTCCAGAAAATATCCTTTTTCAACTCCCTCTTCTGAATATGGCCCGTCCACGATGAAGCATATTCTAAGGCCGAGGAAAAACTTCATACCCTTATCGCGAAAGTACTTTATAAATCCGTTCGGATCAGGATATTTTTCACTGTCCCAAAAACCAAAACTTGTCGTAGTGCCAAACCGCGGAGTATCGAGATATTTTCGTGATTTTCCAAACAAGTTGTCCGGCCAAAATCCCGACCCCAGAACCATCCATCGCAGCGGATAGCCCATTTCAATATATTTGTCCACATCCTCTTTGACTGTCCTGCTGTTTGTCTTCCAGCCCAGCGCTCCCCATGCTTCCCAGCCTACGCCGAAAAACTCATACTTGGGCAGC
>MHYA01000058.1:3448-5320 GCA_001825675.1 Planctomycetes bacterium GWF2_42_9
AGATTGCAAAATTGCTTACGCATCTAACAAGCGGAATTTCCGAATGTACAAATTCCTTGTCGTAGCCTGTAATTTCCGTCCCCATACCGGCAGGAATAATATCTGTACCTTTTTCTTTTGGACACAATATATTCGCCTGCAAATCGCTAAGCCCATAGCCCGGCGTTGCTCCTGCGATTCTCCCTGTGATCGCTATTGGTTCATTTGTATCCGCCAGTATATCGAACCAGGCATTGCATCGTGAAAGTTTGATCGTAACAATCGCCGAAAGACCATCGGCTGTTTTTACGCGAAATTTATGAGCATTTGAATACGAGGCGAGATATTCAGTGCTTTCTGCATCGGCAGCCTTTTCTGCACTGCCAAACTGAATACCGGAAATCCTGTGCGGTGCTGTTTTTACTATTCCATCGTCTCTGCTGAATGAAAAACGAAATCCTTTTTTGATAATGTTTAGAGTAACGCCATCCTGCTCGATCGCAATCGTATCGCCTGAATCGACAACTTTATATTCACCGGCAAAAGCAACTGCACTGATTGAAAGTACGAACAATATCTTAAAAAATCTAAAAATCATCTATTCAAACCTTTCAAATTGTCTGCGCAGCATTCTTTTTCTTTTGAAATATATAGTACTGAAAACTGCCGTCAGGAAAAACAAAGCCGCGGCGAAAATTATTATTATTTTAGATTGGCCGGGGTTGACAAAAGCCAGAATGCTCATAACTATTCCAAAAAATCCCACGCTGCACGCTACAATCAGAGCGGGCAGTTCGCTGACTATCGGAGTTTTTTCGGCAAGCTGTTCTTTCACCTTTTCAGCTACCAATTCATAACCTCTATTTACTGTGCGGGCTCTCAATTCCATTATCGAAAGGATTATTATAGGCAGCAAAACACCGATAAAAATTTCAATATTCCGATTGTTATCTTTACAGAATTGCGTAATAGATTTGAGGAATTCGATATTATTATTCGCTAAGCCAAATCTGAAAATCAGACCAAGAAAAAAACATACCCCTCCTGTTACCCATACTGCGGACTGACCTATCTTCCTGCTAAATAACCCCCAAAGAGAAGGCGCAAGAAGCGGCGCAACAACCAAACTGGTTATGCTCAAAATAACCTTTTCCGCCCCGCCCATGTATGGTATCGAAATCGCTATAGTAATTAATATGATTCCCAAAACTACAATCATAATTCTTCCGACTGTTATGATATGCCTGTTACCAGCATCGGGGTGAATCAACCTGCAATAGAAATCATTAGTAAGTACACTCGAAAATACATTGATTTGCGCACTTACAGAACTTGCAGTAGCTGAAACCATCGCAGCCAACACCATTCCCATCATTCCTTTCGGCAAAACCGTCCGGCAGGCAAGTATATATGCCTCTTCAGGATTGGCATTTGGGTCTATACTGCGGTAAAGCATTGGCGGCAATAGCCAAAGCCAAGGACTAATGAGATATAAAACGCCGAACATACGTGCTGATTTTTTCGCATCGTGCGCGGTAGGTACGCAAATAAATCTCTGCACAAATGCCCACTCGGCGCCGACCATAAAGAAATGTATCGCACACCACCCGGCCAGGAAAAACCATGTAAATTCATTATTGGTAGGGAGAAAAAAACTATGTGGAACGGATTTTATGAAATTGCCGATTCCGCCTGTGTGAGATATACATAACGGCACAACAAAAATTACCGCAAGATTAAGCACAATAAACTGCAGGACATCTGCCATAAGAACAGACCACAGCCCCCCCGCCATTGTATATATAATCATAAATGCACCAAACAAAACTATGGCCCAATTGAGGGAAAGATTGCCAGTTGCAGAATCACGTAGAAAATTATTTTCGGACAAAG
>MHYA01000059.1 GCA_001825675.1 Planctomycetes bacterium GWF2_42_9
CAAATTAGACAGATTTTCTTTCTCGTATTTATGCCTTTCCGCAACAGAAACTATCTATCGAAATAATGGCCAGTATGGGCAAGCGACATTCATATCCGGGGGGACGGATTGACAATATTTACGGCAATGGAGAATCATGGAATAGCGGAATCTTTAATATATCAGGTGGACAAATAAATTTGAATGGATGGAATGAATATGAGAGCGTATGCCGAGGTAACAGCATTTTCAACATAAGCGGCGGCGAAGTTTGGGGGTTGCACGGGCGTGATAACATGGTAATCAATGTCAGTGGCGGGCGGATCGATGATTTTATTGATATAGCCAATAATAGCATCCTAAACGTTAGTGTAGGAGAATACATTAACCTTAACGGTTTTATGAATGGCCAAATACATATTGCAGGAGGCCAATACGATAACATTTTCTTAACAGACCAGAGTTTGCTGCAATTGCGGAACGGAGTAGTCGGAGCACTAAATGTCAGCGGCAATGGATATGCAATTCTTGAGGGCGGCATTGTAAATGAGTTAGTGCTTAAACAAAGGTAAGTCGCCTGCAAACGTAAAATAACGTTCCGGAAGATCATCGTTGGCGTGCGACCCGTATAAAGTCCGATTAAAGATTTCCCGACTGCCAATGATTTCGTAGCCATTATCTACCGCATGGTAACGAGTTCTGTTTTGTAATTGCATATATGACTCATAATCCAAAAAGTTTTATCAGGTTCTATTGAGCGATCTTATTAAAACCCGTTGGCTGATCTTTTTCGCAACTCCTTCATCATCGGGCATTTCGTATTTCTCTTAGCAGTTCTAAATACTCTTGAACAGTCGCATCCATTACCTCTTTTCCTTTCGCTTTAGTTGCTTTGGTAGGACATCCATAAGTTCCTGTTTTGCTACTTGCATGCCCCCAAGTGGACCAGAAGACTTTTGCGTTATGCCGAGTAATTAAATCTCCGCCAACATAACGACAGGGAGGCTTTACAGGTTCATCTTCTGCCTGAACCATATCTACCCTTTTTTCCATTTCAAGCAGTAAGGATGTTTCATATTCTCCCGCATGATTCTCACCCCCATCTTCACTTTCTCTCACCCTTTGCATACTTTCTTCGGCCATCCTCCATATATTGGATACAACAAGCGTAACCTGACATTTGTCGGCAATGTTTCTTGCTGCAACGTTTATAAGGCCCTCATGGTGTCCGTGTGAATTCAACAAGAGAAATCTTTTGAACCCAGAAGTATTCAAACTGCAAACGATGTTCTCAATGGTTGCAATGACAATTTCAGGCGGTAGACTTACAGTTCCCGGCCAGTTAAAAAGTCCTTTTCCCGAATATCCCGCCCAAATAGCAGGCATAACAAGGATCGGCATTTCTTTTTGCGCCTCTTTAGCAACACGCTCGGCAGTTCCCATACCTATCATTGCGTCACAACCAACTGGCAGATGGGGGCATGTTCCTCTGTCTGGCCAACAGGCAGGAGAATGATAGCATTCCGCTCTGCAAATATGTTCAATTCAGGCCAGCGGAAATCAGTATAGTATATGCTATCTTGCATAGAATCTTGCATAGTAACTCCTCTATTTGAATCAACAGCATCAACTTAGGATGGCAACGGGCCAAACAGGTGTGATGCAAAATCACAGATAAGAACAGTGCCACTTCGTGCGGCGTGACGCGAACCGAAAAAAACGCAACCCTATATAGTCGAGCTATTCTTAAAAGGTTAGTTTTTACGGCTAGACTAAATTACGAGCAGGTGGTTTCCCAAGGCTCCCTAGTGTTGTCAGATAGCAGGCAGCGTAGTAATTTTTTCGTACGCCAGCTTTTAAATATTGCTATCCGGACGCTCCATTACGGCAAAAACCCTCTTGCCGTAACTGCATCAACAACACGACTTACCGCTATATCCATCGTCGCCTGACGCATCGTAAGAAGATTTTTTTGGGCATACGCATAGACCTCTTCAAATCGCTCTGTCATCCGTTCGCTGAGCCGACGTTCAACTTGCTCTACAGTCATCTGCTCTCTTTGCGTTTCCTGCGTATATTCGAGATACGACACAAACACGCCACCCGCGTTGCAAAGAATATCCGGTATCACGAAAACATTTTTGGCTTTCAGTATCTCAACCGCTTCCGGCGTCGTTGGAGCATTGGCACCTTCAGCAATGATCTTCGCCTGTATTCTGTCGGCATTAGCTATAAATACTATGCAATTGTGTTTGCTGCTGTGTCGACTTGTTAAATGCGGCCACGATAGGATTAAAATATGTCGCCAGACCAACCACATCAGCACCAACACTTACAAACTTATAACCCATATCGATGATATCCTGTAAATTGCCTGTGCCGCTGACGGTGCCCGCAAACTTGCCTTTCTTATTAGCAACATAAGCGATGCGTTTACGAGTTTCGGTGATAAGCAAATTATCCCATTTGCCTGGTGTGCCTATGCACTGACTGAAGTCACCGGGGCCAAAGAAGATCATATCAATACCTGGAAGTTCGCATATCGCCTCAAGGTCGGTAAGAGGCTCAGGGTCTTCGATCTGCATCACCACAAAACGCTGCTCATTGGCTGTTTTAATGTATTCATTAAAATCCACCAGGCAATACGCTCCATCAGCATTACCACCATCCACCGCACGTCTGCCAACCGGATGAAATCGCGTCTGCCATACAACTTTTTTAGCATCTTCAAGGCTCATAACATGCGGAACCATGATGCCGGAAGCATCCGCCTCGAGCGGCTGTATATGCGAGCTATATGAGCCTCTTGCCACACGTACCATCGTATCGCAATCATGAATCTTCGCCGCACGTATCTGGTTTTCAACTGTCGCCCAGTCGGTCGGCACGTGCTCCATATCGATGCATACGCAGTCAAAACCGCACATTGCCGCTATTTCGACAACGCGTGGATCCGCAAGATTGATTTTAATGCAACTGGCCACCTGGCCGGCACACAATATCTTAAGCACCTTGCTTGGACGCATTTGCATTGCGGTAATCCTTACTTAAAATTTGCTTATGGAATTGCCGGTATATCTAATATTTTCTCATTTTGGGTGTCATCATTTACCTTTGTTTGAGTCCAAAGAGTAAGCCCATTGATTTTGGAAGAATCCTGATGTTTTGAAAATAATGCAAATAAATATCCAGCAACAATCATAACCAGTGTTCCAGGAATCGATATGAGCATAAAACTCAAAGGCCTGTCTGTATCTTTAGAAATAATGTACCAGACAACCATAAGCGTGGTAATCGCCCATGCTAATCCTGTACATATAAAAATATGTTTGGTAGTAATCCTGGTACTCGTTACACCTAGAAAGAAAATCACCCAAACCGGTAAAAAATATGCAAACCACAGCGCAGTGACCTCCATCATAGTTTGACCTATTCGTTGGTTTGCAGAGGCTATTATCAGACCGATGAGCACTGCAAGAACACCAGTGACCACAGTGGCGATTTTCGAAAACTTAACCTGTTGTTGTTCATCCACGGCATTCGCAAAATACTGAAGATAGAAGTCCTTGGTAGCAACTGTTGCTAATCCGTTCAGTCCAGCTCCAATCGTTGTCATTGCAGCCGCTAAAAAACCGGCAATTATCAGACCCGGCACCGGAGCACTCAATTGTGTAGAAATAAAATGGAACAGCGCTATATCACCTGGCGGGAGACCGTTTGGCAGCGGATTGTAGGAATAGAATACAAACATTGACAAACCTATCAGATAGCACATGATACTTACCGGCAATCCTATCGCGGCATAGGTAAACACAGATTTCTTTGCCTGCTGGTAAGATGAGGTACTCAAGAGTTTCTGTATGCCCATCTGGTCTGCGCTGTAATTGAACATTTGACTGGCAATGTTAGAAATGATCAGCACCCACAGATTGAGCCTGATAAAAGGGCTGAAGGAATAGAAATTGGGATCCTTGAAGTATTCAAAACCACGTTGATGCTTAAAGCTATAGTCTATAATACCTCCCAAGCCAAAAGGAAGTTTTGCAATTGCCAATAGTAGAACCAGTAGCAATGCACCAAAGATTATTGCAAACTGCGCAACATCCGTCCATATAATCGCCTTAAGACCACCCATAGATGTATAAATAATGCATACTATCCCGATTAGCAAAATACTGAACCATAAAGGCCATCCGGCCGCGCCTTCGAAAATCATAGCACATGAATAAAGAACTACGCCGAGGTACATTAGTCGCATCAGCCAAAATAGGCTTGCCGTAAAGTTCTTTACTCTGATATCGAATCTGTTCTCAAGATATGAATATGGTGTAAACTTTTCTGCTTTAAAATAAAAACGTAAAAAAATTAAACATGCGCCTATTGCGCAAAAAGGCATCAAAAGACTGTCAACAAACATACTGACGCCATGATTGAATGCCTCTCCAGGAACCGCAACTAGTGATATTGTGCTCAGGAGCGCAACATAGGTTGATATGCCTGCCGCCCACCACGGCATCTTTCTGTTTCCTAAAAGGTACTCCGCGGTTGTTTGTTTTTTTTGTCTTGAGAAATAATATCCTGTAAAAATCAGAAAAAACACATACATACTCAGAACTATGTAATCAAAGATAGACAGATATGAATTCAACATACACTCCTGATTAACTATTAACTATCCGGCTTACCGCCAGTAGCAACTCAGGTATCGATATGTGACACGCCTAATTCGATTTTACTCAAACTGACCGATTTAAACGCCGCAAGTAGAATTTTCCGTGCAGCAGATAATTCGTTTGTTCATGACTGTATTTAGATCGACTGTAATCGGTCAGCTTGAGTAATCTTAATATTCACATCGTAAGCATTATTTGTATTTTTTGAGCAGTTGGGCCTGATAATTCTCAAGGCTGCCATACTTGGTAACTACAAAATTTGTCCTGTCACGTTCGTTCCTCTCAGGTTCATTAGATGTTTGCAGACGGAAATCCGAAACCGGCAACGTGTGATAAACATCTGAATAGGCAACTATGAAGGGCTCGGCATAAGGTACTCGTGGTGATGCACCGAAACCCGCACTACCTTCTACTGCTTCAACTCGTTTCCATGCACAATCGCCGTCGTATTGCTGGCTTTGCATCTTGTCTAGAGCCTGTATCTTGAGATGGATGACATCCGAAACATCTACGAACACCGCACAATGCCCGCTGAATTCACGGTACAACGCACTTCCTGCTTTTGCAAAAGTTGAGGGAAAGCCAAAGAAAAAGAGTTGCGCGACTTTATGCTGTGGATTAGGGTCATCGGGAGCGACCGTGTTCGCTACCCACGTTGCCTGTAAAACACATTGACCTGTGATAGCATGCTGGTCGGCATAGCCGCCATTATCAAATGGATAATGTGTTATAACTATATCCGGACGAATCTCTCTTATAAGACAAGCAATATCACTGATGGTTTTTTCTTTTACCAGGTGAATATAGTCATCACAGTCGAAAAATCGTACATCGTTGATCCCCATTATGGCGCAAGCTTCTTTAACCTCTTTCTTTTTGATATCACTTCTCACGTCCATTATATCCTTGAGGTCCTGCTCCTGTGGGATCTGGGTTCTTGACCGCATTCCATCAGAAACCACAACATCGTGAATGCGTGCGCCCGCAAGTAGAATAACCGCTGTTACAGAATCACCCTGCTGAGTATGATGCAAGCAAGTGCCACCGGCATTATCAAATGAATCAGCTGGATGAGCCCCGATCACAAGGAGCTTCAGTGGTTTTCTTCCGGTTTTGTTCATAGTCATCATGTTTTCCTTTACATCATTATTAAAAATACAATTTATATAAAAACCGTTTTCAGGTTTTTACAGCTAAAATTCCACATCAAAACAACAGCCCATTGCTGGAGAACTCCCGACCTTTAGATGATGGATGCGAGACTCTCGTCATTTGGAATTTCATATCGAAGAAGCCAACCAATTTTCGACAAGTATAGCTAAATCCAGCATATTCACATGACAGTCCTGTATGAAATCTCCTGGTGGAGGAAGGTGCCCTTCGGTACCACACTCGACGCGAATGGATTTTTCCATCATTACATTATCATAGTAGCCATAGACATCTCCGCCCCACGAATAATCATCC
>MHYA01000060.1:0-5172 GCA_001825675.1 Planctomycetes bacterium GWF2_42_9
CATGTGGTACACTTTTGCTCCGCCGTTCACAGCAGGTCTATAAAATTAGAGCAGCCAACTGATTATATAAAATACTTTGATATATAATAAAATTCTCATCACATTCCGGTTTTCGCCTTGCTTATCGCAAGATATATAAATCAGAAGAATGAGATCAAGTGGTTTTAATTGCACCATAGCATGCAAGAGGTTGCAAGTGCGATATATTGAAAAACCGATATCCGTTCCTTGTTGGCAAGAATTTAATTGTCTCTAAGTAATTGTTTTTAATAGTCTTATAAAAAGTTTAAAAACTTAATAAAAAAAACTTGATTTAAACTATGCTTCGGATTATATTCATCTTGTACGAACAAGTACAATACAAGAGCATGCAAGTTGAACGAAAAGAGAATTATGGCTAAAAACATAAAAGTTAGCGAAAGAAAGATAAATACAAAAGACAGTCATAAATGGCAAGAGGTCAAGAATTATATTGTTTCGCAGGTTTCGTGCGGCAATTATTCTCCCGGAGATGTGCTTCCAAGTGAAAACTATCTTTGTGGGAAAGTAAATGTTTCAAGAAGTACAATTCGACAGGCATTTCACGAACTCGAAAACGATGGGCTGATTTATCGTGTTAAGGGCAAAGGTACTTTTCTTGCAGAGTTAAATTCTTCTAAAAATCAGACGAGGCTTGAAATGTTTGGACTAATTATGCCGGACATCAGAAGGAGTTTGTATCCATCTTTAACTCAGGGATTTGATGACAGGCTTTCATCTGAAAATTTTCAAACGATGATTTGTCAGACAGGTAATAATATTGATAAGCAGGGCAACATCATCCTAAGATTGCTGCACAAAGGAATTGATGGTCTTGCGATTGTGCCTTCTACAAGCGGACATACACCTGTTTATCAAATTCAAATGCTAATTGATAATAATATTCCTGTTGTTTTGTGTCATAGAGGGATAGAAGGCGTTAATGTTCCAACTCTCTGTTGGGACAGGCAGGAAGTCGGCAGAATGGCCGGCAAAATTTTGATAGATCATGGCCATAAAAATATCGCATATTGCGGTGTTTATAAATACAGCGTTACCGAAGAGCATGTCAAGGGTCTGAAAGAAATAATGAATCAGGCGGGTTTGGACTTGCCTGCCAACAGAATAGTTTTTGGGCCTTGGCGTGAATCCTCCGATACTGAAAATCAACGTGAGAAAATGTTAGAGCAACTTTTGTTGGGGGTTAAGCCGACCGCCGTGTTCTGTAATGACGATGATGAAGCGGAAAGACTATATTGGCTAGTTAAAAAATATAATATTAAAGTTCCACAGGATTTATCAATCATAGGTTTTGGTGATTCGCACAGGAATTCTGTTACAAGAGAATACATCAGCTCGATAGTTGTGGATGAATATGAAATAGGCCAGCAAGCAGCCAATCTGCTTTGCGAAATGAAAAATCACAAAACCCACATAAAAGATAATTTCAAGAATATTAATTTGAATTTTCATTATGGTTCTTCGATAGCAAAGATATAAGGTTTGAAGTGTTAAAAATTTTATATAGAGGAGTTTTATGCATAAATTTAAAAAAGGGTTCACGCTTGTTGAATTGCTTGTGGTGATATCAATCATAGCTATCTTGCTTGCGGTGTTGATGCCTGTCTTGAGCAAGGCAAAAATGAATGCCAAGATGATAATTTGTGGCACGCGGCAGAAAAATATTCTGACGGCAGTAATATGCTACACTTCGGAATACGGCGGCAAACTCCCGCCATCAACGCAGGGGCAGTGTAGGCCAATAGATATGCGAACTGCAACGTACTGGACATGGCCGATAAGGCTGAAATATTACTACACACCTACGACGAATCGAGCACTAAACGGTGGGTCGGTGCTGAAGATTTTAGGTAAGTATATGAAAGACCCGGTAAACTGGAACTGTCCCTTAGGCAATGACAATATTGACTGGCAGAAAAGGTATCTTTCTGAAATCAACAATGAGAGTGTAAATATGTTGGATTGTTCATATATGCTGTATTGGAATTTTCTTGGGTACTATAAGGATCAAAAACTAAGCGATGGAACGGCTGTCGGTGGAATTGTCCCGTTGGGTTTTAATCCAGTAATGGGTAAAGATACACTTATGCTGACGGATTTGTTTTTGCCGTCCGACCAGTACAATACAGATTGCGACCGTATGAGTTCGCATCCATTCAAAGGTTCTGTACCGCGAATGTTGGGCAATGCAAGTTATCCGGTAGACGAATCGGGGAAAAATACCGGTATAAAAATTTTCAAAGGTTATACCAATGGCACAATTCCGCAGGTAAAACTTAATTCCGGTTATTTAGATGGGCATATAGAAAAATTTGATACCCAAACAAATATTATAAAAAACGAGAGCGGCAGATATGTTCTGCCTGCTAAATGGCGATAAGTCAATTCAGTAAACACAAATTTTTGGAGGACAGGAAATGAAGAAGTCAATTATGAAAAAGTTGTTTGTTATGTTTTTAGTTGTCGGCATCGCTAATATCTGTAATGCTACCTTAGTGTTGTATTACAATTTTAACGAGACGGCCGGCACAACTGCCGCTGACACGGCTGGTGTTGGATCGCCTGCGTATGACGGTACATTGCGGGATGGACTGACTTTTGACAGCGGTTCGGTATCCGGCAAATATGGTGGGGCTTTGAATATGAATGGCGATGTTGATATTGCAATGAACAGCGATGATAGTGGTAATTTGCCTGGAGCGCTTGCCGCAGGTAATAATTTTACAATCTCTTTGTGGTTCAAAAATGCTAACTGGACCGATGGCGGTGTGATATTTGCTTATGGAAAGAGCGATTTGAGATTCACAATAGGTTTTAGTAATCTCAATGGTGTGCCTGAAATTCGGGTTTACTCCAAAGCCCTAAATGGTGCAAATCCTGATGTTCTTATAAGAGAACAGTTGCCATTGCCGGGCATTGATAACGATGTATGGCATCATTTGGCAGTTGTAGTCAGCAGTACTCTGGGTGATACGGCTGCTGACCCATTGATTTACGTTGACGGCTCTTCTTCTGGTGGAACGGCTACTACCAACGCATGGGTAACAGATTTAGGAGTTCGGCTTGGCAGACGGGAATCAACTACTAAAGTATATTACGATGGCTATATTGATGATTTTGCCATTTTCGACATGACGTTGACTTCGCAGGAAATTTCAGCGATTTATAACTCAACAACAGCGATTCCAGAACCTGCGACAATGACACTGCTTGCTTTGGGGCTGACGGCTGTTTGCAGCAGAACGAAAAAATAATTTATTCTAAATTTCATTCGGAGGTCTAAATAATGAAAAAGGTTTTATATCTTATTATGTTAATGTTGATTTGTTCCGGCTTGCAGGCGGCAACGGTTGTCTATTGGCAGTTTGACGATGATGTACCTGGAGCTGTAACCGTTGCGGGACAGCGAATCATTGACAGCAGCGGCAACGGCAGAGACCTTTATACTGTTTCTACGCCGTCTTTTGTGCAGTGCAATCCGCTGTACGGAGATGGTTCAGCGATGTATCTGACATCTGGCGCTGACGAGTTATGGTTTGATGCCGGTTATAATTTTGGCGACGGCGGCGCTGTTGCGGGTTCATCTATCGATTTTGCCGCAACGGACAGTTTCACTATCGAAGCGATGATACGTATTCCCGGCGGCACAAGCGCTTCGGCTATATGCACTATAGTGCAAAAGTATCCGACAAACGGGACATATCCAGGTGTTTATTTCAGAACTGAAAGCTCGACATCAATTCGCTTTTCAATTACAGATACATCGAATATCACCAAGACTTATACTGTAACAGATCTGGCAAATTTGTATGACGGCAAATGGCATCACATCGCTGCGATAAGAGATTATTGGAATGCAACGATGTATGTATTTCTCGATTATACTCTGGTTGGAAGTACGCCGGAAGCTTTTTTCACAGGCGATTTTACAGACACAACATCCAGATGGTATATTGGCACAATGGGACCTGCGACAAGCACCACCCGTGAATTTGTAGGCGGTATCGATTTTATTCGCATCAGCAATTCGGCATTATTGCCTGCCGATTTTATTCAGCCGTCGAATAGACTGGCTTCAGTTCCGAGTCCTGCTAACAGAGCTTATGATATTGCCATTCCATCGGTTGCGTTAAGCTGGACACCGGCATCTGGTTCGGGCATTACGCTCAGTTCGCAAGCAGTGCAGGTGGCGACGGATTCTGCTTTTACCAGCATCATTCAAACGTTTAATCTCAACGGCACGGCAAACAGTGCCAATCTAACACCTGTTGTCAATGGCAGGAGATATTTCTGGCGAGTTAATTCTTCAGGAACTGATAATGGTTCGCCTTTTAATAAAAGAGGCTTGACGTGGTATTTCCAGACGGTCGATGCAAATCCAACCGTTTCAGGATACTGGAAATTTGATAGCCAAGCACCGGGAACTCAAATTGATGTAAATGACCAGATTACTGATTCAAGTGGAAATAATCGCAACCTGTTAGTCCTTGGTGAGCCGATACAGGAAACAGGCAACGCTATTTACGGTAACCCGTATGCAAATTATGGTTCCGGGGCTTCGTATGAAGGTTATGCAGATAATCAACTGATGGCAGATAGCTGCATAGCTGTTCCTTCAGGCGGGAATTTTACCATTGAAGCTTTAGTAAAATTAAATGCAGGTGAAACTAATTTAAATGCTATTCTTTCCAATATGTCGAATACCGATGATTTCTTTTGGTATGGTTCAAGTACCCCGCAGTGGTGGTTTAGAGTTCAGGACAATAGCGGTCTTATGCGGTTTTGGCTGCAAAGTTCTGCAACGGTAAGCAGCTCTGTTACAGGTACAACGAATATTTACGATGGCCAGTGGCATCATATCGCGGCTGTAAGGAATGCTTCTTCCTGCAAGATGAGGTTATATCTCGATTACTCTTTGCAAGCTGAAGCTAATGATGTAACCGGCGAAATTAACCCAACAGGCCAAGTGGTATTGGCTGGTTTTGAAGGTTTTGAAACCAGAAATTTTGAAGGCAAAATCGACTTTGTGAAGGTAACGCGTGCTGCGCTTGGTACCTCCCAGTTTGTTCAGGCTTTTGCGCTGCCGACGAATCCGAATCCTGTTGACGATGCCAATGGTGTGCCGCTAAGTTA
>MHYA01000060.1:5199-5453 GCA_001825675.1 Planctomycetes bacterium GWF2_42_9
CGCTGCAATTACCAGCCAGACGGTTAAAATCGCAACAGACCAGTATATGCAGAATATTGTTAAGACTGTAGTGGCAAGCGGCAATTCCGCGTCCATAACCGGTCTTGAGAACAACATAGCATATTACTGGCGTGTTGATACAGTCGGCTCGGATGGCGGCGGTGCGTTCAACAGGCAGGGTACTATCTGGTCGTTTAATACGCCGGCATGTACAGTAACGGTCGAGATGGGCAACCTCTTTGATGAAGACTGTA
>MHYA01000061.1:0-4611 GCA_001825675.1 Planctomycetes bacterium GWF2_42_9
AGTCTACTAAGAGGTGTAAAATGATTCCGGATATTATGACTGCGCCGATAGAGACGGCGGCGGAAAAAAACGGAAATTCAGAATTAATCAAACAGTATGGGTGCGGCTCTGTTCAATTTTCTGGAACGGACGATGGGTTGTACGAGCGTCATCTCATTTTTGATAATGTCATAGATTTAAGAAATGCAGGCGCAAGAGAAAAATTCGAAGCAATCGCGCGTTCAGTTCGGGACGTTCTTTCGCAGCGATGGATACTCACCGAAGACACATATAACAGAACAAACGCCAAACGTGTTTACTATCTTTCGATGGAGTATCTGATTGGTCGATCGCTTGCCAATAATATTACTAATCTTCTGCTGAATGAAGTTGCAAGACACGTGGTTGAACAAAAGCATATCGATTTGCTGGAATTGATCGAAGAGGAACCCGACGCAGGTTTGGGTAATGGAGGGCTTGGACGGCTGGCAGCGTGCTTTCTGGATTCGATGGCAACTATGGCGATTCCGGCTATTGGTTACGGCCTGCGTTATGAATATGGAATTTTTAAACAAAGTATTAACGATGGATGGCAGAAAGAAACGCCTGATAACTGGCTTCGCCGGCAAGACCCGTGGGAAGTGGAAAGGCTGAATGATAAAGTTGAAGTAAAAATCAACTGTTCATTCGAACTGCGCGGCGGAAGTTTGCGAGGAATAGCGGGCAGACCGTCAAGTCTTTTAGGCATTCCTTATGACAGGCCCGTCGCAGGGTATGGCGGTAAAACAGTCAACACGCTTCGGTTATGGGCAGCGGCTGCGCCAGATTATTTCGATTTCAAAGCATTCAGTCACGGGGATTTTGTCGGAGCTGTCGCGGAGACGCTTGAAGCAGAATCCGTTACGCGCGTACTATACCCGGACGATTCGACGAGTATGGGGCAAGGTCTGCGATTCGTTCAGGAATATTTTCTGATCGCCTGTTCGCTTGCGGATATTATCCGCAGATTCAAAATGAACAATTCGGACTGGAATACGCTGCCTGAAAAAGCGGCCATCCAGCTTAACGATACTCATCCATCAATGGCGGTTCCAGAGTTGATGAGGATTCTCCTTGATGATGCTCATCTCGATTGGGAGCAGGCGTGGAATATCACGCAGAGAACTCTGGCTTATACAAATCATACGCTGCTTTCTGAAGCATTGGAGAAATGGCCTGTCGCGTGGTTTGAATTATTGCAGCCAAGGCTGCTGGAGATTATTTATGAGATCAATCGGCGTTTGCTTGATGATGTTCGTACCCGATATAATGACGATGAAGACAGGATCACGCGAATGAGCCTGGTCGAAGAAGGCAGCATTCGTAAAATACGAATGGCCAATCTTGCGATAACAGGTTCGCACAGCACCAATGGCGTTGCCTCGATACATACCGAACTTTTGCTAACAACTACGGTTAAAGATTTTGCCGAGATGTTCCCGGAGCGTTTCAATAACAAAACAAACGGAGTAACGCCCCGCCGATGGCTGCTGCTGGCGAACAGACCGTTTGCCGATATAATTACCGAGGCTATAGGAGATAAATGGATCACCGATCTTTCTGAATTAAGCAGACTCAAACCGCTTGCGGATGATAAGAGTTTTCGCGACGCATTCCTTTGGGCAAAACGCGCCGCAAAGACACAATTCTCCGATTGGCTCAAATCGACAACGGGAATGACGGTTGACCCTGGCAGCATTTTTGATTGCCAGGTAAAACGCATTCACGAATATAAACGGCAATTACTCAACGCACTTCGTATTGCGATACTGTATAAAAGACTGCATAATAATCCCGATTTAGATATTCAGCCGAGAACCTTTTTCTTTGCGGGCAAAGCGGCACCTGCATACCATTTAGCAAAGGTCATTATTAAGTTTATTAACAATCTTGCCGGTACTATCGACGGCGACCCCGCTGTGCGAGGCAGATTAAAAATCGTGTTCCTTCCCGAATATTGTGTTTCGCTTGCGGAAAGACTGATACCAGCAGCGGATGTTTCCAATCAAATCTCGACAGCAGGCTACGAAGCAAGCGGCACAAGTAATATGAAATTTATGATGAACGGCGCACTTACGCTTGGAACTCGTGATGGCGCAACAATAGAGATGGCGGAAGAAGCGGGCGAGGAAAACTTCTTCTTTTTCGGCCTGACAGCCAAACAGGTGGCCGAAAGCCGAGGCTGGTATGACCCATATTGGCATTATAATAATGATTCTGAAACTCACGAAATTTTAGAAATGATACATTCGGATTATTTCAGCCGATATGAGCCGGGTATTTTTTCCCCGCTGCGTGAAACGCTTCTGGCCAAAGGCGATCATTATATGCATCTGGCTGACCTTCGCTCTTATCTTGAGGCTGATCAGCGATTATGCGATTTGTATAGTAATAGTCATTCCTGGGCGCGCACGGCAGTTTTAAACGTTGCAGGTTCGGGAAAATTTTCCAGCGACAGGACTATCGCAGAATACGCCAGAGATATTTGGAATGTAACGCCAGTTTGGGTGAAATAGAACTTCAAAGTTGTTTGGCAAAATAGCCAGGAGGTTTGTTAATGTTTATGCTCAACGGTAGAAAGAAAAGAAACAATCAATGCCTTGCCAATGTTGGGCTTACGTCGCTGCTGCTGGCAATAATGCTTTTCACCGGATGCGTGGTTGGGCCGGATTATGTAAGGCCGGAAACTAAAATTAATGAAAATTGGAATGAGAAAGACGATCACCGGATAGAAAACCAGGCCGTTAACGCGCAATGGTGGCAGACATTTGATGACGCAACTCTTAATAAATTAATTCAGCTGGCATACAAGCAGAATCTTCCTTTGCAAATAGCAGGAATAAGAATCCTTGAATCACGCGCGCTTTTAGGCATTGCAATCGGGCAGCAATATCCGCAGTTGCAGGAACTTTCGGCAAGTGCGATAAACAACGGCAGAAGCAAAAACGCTCCAAACGGTCTTCAGGCTGACAGACACCACTGGTCTTATGATACTGGTTTTGACACGGCGTGGGAACTGGATTTCTGGGGCAAGTACAGGCGAGCGGTTGAATCTGAAAAAGCAGGTCTGTTTGCTTCAATGGCTGATTATGATGATACGCTGGTATTATTAACAGCGGAAGTCGCACGTACATATACAGTAATCCGCACAAACGAAGTGCTTATTGAATTAGCAAAGACAAATGCTCAAATTCAGGAAGAGGGCTTGAGAATTGCTGAATCACGTTTCAGAAACGGCGCTACGACTGAATTAGACGTGATGCAGGCACGAACATTATTAGCAAGCACGAAAGCTACTATTCCTCAACTCGAAATAAATTTACAGCAGGCAGAAAACGCTTTGAGCACCTTGCTTGGAGAGACGACAGGCAAAGTACAGGCTTTACTTAACGAAAACAAAGGCATACCAGCGGCTTCAAATAATGTTGCTGTGGGCGTGCCGGCTGAATTACTAAGACGGCGGCCGGATGTACGAAGTGCTGAATTGAATGCAGTCGCTCAATCGGCACGCATCGGAATCGCAAAAGCCGATTTCTATCCTAGTTTTTCATTGACAGGCAGTATCGGAGTTCAAACCAGCAGTCGCGGCGGAGCACTGTCCAACAATGCACACGCTCACAATCTTTTTGATAAAGATAGTATATTCTATTCTTTTGGGCCGACAGTTCAGTGGCCGATTTTAAATTATGGTCGCATAGCGAATAATGTTCGTGTTCAGGATGCTAGATTTCAGGAATTGCTAGTAAATTATCAAAACACGGTATTGTTGGCTGCGCAGGAAGTCGAAGACGGAATGATAGGTTTTCTTAAATCACAGGAAAAAGCGGTTTATGAACAAAATTCAGTAGACGCAGGCAAGAGGTCGGTCGAAATCGCTCTTGCTCAATATCGCGAAGGTGCTGTTGATTATCAGCGCGTACTGGATACACAGAGATCGCTGCTGCAGGAAGAAAATAATTTAGCACAGACACGTTCGGCTATTGCTACAAATTTAATATCTCTGTACAAAGCATTAGGTGGAGGCTGGGAATTGCGTAATGGCGATCAGGTTGTTGCAGAGAACATACAAAATGAAATGCGACGCAGAACAAATTGGGATAAATTTATGCCGATTACGCCGCTGCCTGAAAATCTAGAAACGCCTGCATCCGCGAGAGATATTCCGATTTTACAGCAGCCTAATTGGTGATATTTCAAAAATGAAACAGCAAATTATATTTTTTTAAATGGAGTCTCCGATGGCCAATAATAATTCTAAAAAAACTATAAAAATATTAATTTTAATAGCCGTTGTTGCAATTATCGCTGTGTTCCTGGGCTATAAGTACTGGGAAGGAAGCCGATATGCTGTGCCGAAGGGAATCGCTTACGGCAACGGTCGAATCGAAGCCAAACAGGTAGATATAGTTGCCAAAGAATCGCTAAGAGTCGAGAAAATCCTCGTAGATGAAGGCGATCTTGTAAAACGCGGAGAAGTGCTTGTACAATTAAATATTGATACTCTAAATGCTCAACTGGCCGAGAGCAAGGCAAATGTCGCGGCGGCACAGGAACGTGTTACTATTACCGAATCGGCGATAGTAAGGCAAAAAA
>MHYA01000061.1:4650-5466 GCA_001825675.1 Planctomycetes bacterium GWF2_42_9
GAAAACTGGTTGAAGAGCGCGCGGGTTCGCAGCGTGATTATGATGTGCGCAAGACAAATTTGGAGACCAGCACCGCAGCACTTGCTGAAGCAGAAGCAAAATTAAAGACCGTAAAACTAGAAGTTGAAGTAGCACTGGCAAATACAAAAATAGTTCAAACGCGTATCGATGACGCAACACTGAAATCTCCGGTTTTGGGAAGAGTGCTTTACCGGCTTGCTGAAGAAGGTGAAGTTCTCGCTCCCGGCGGAAAAGCATTGACGCTGGTGAACCTTAACGACGTATATATGGAAATATTTCTTCCTTCGGAAGAGGCCGCAAGATTGAGAATCGGGGCAGAAGCAAGGCTTACTGTCGATTTTGCGCCAGACCGAGCAGCGGCAGCGTATGTAACGTTCGTTTCACCTGAATCGCAGTTCACTCCCAAGCAAGTAGAGACGAAAACGGAACGTGAGAAGCTGATGTTTCGCGTTAAAATTAGAATTCCAAAGGAATTGACAAACGCTTACATTGAGCGCGTGAAGACAGGCGTAAGAGGCGTGGGCTATGTGAAGGTTGATCCAAACGCGGTTTGGCCGGAGTGGCTGCAAAATCTGCTGACGGCTCCAGCCATACCGAACAACAATAATCATAATAATTCGCAAATTACTGACGCAAATTCTAAAACCGATGCTAATGGTACAACACAGGATAAATAATTTATGCAGTCAAATACGTCGCAATCGGCTAACGGCCCTGTAGTTACCATCAAGGATGTTACCCATCGTTATGGCGGTGTTGTGGCATTGGATAATATTTCGCTCGAAATTCCAAGCG
>MHYA01000062.1 GCA_001825675.1 Planctomycetes bacterium GWF2_42_9
AAAGTTGGTTCAAAGCTCGAAATATCCGCATGGGCCTTGCGGGGATTTGGTTATTTCTGAAAGAAGTTCAACTGCGACAACGATTATTTGCTGCGATGGTATCGGCTCCGGCATTAAAGCGAATATCGCGGCTACGCTTTGCGCAAGCAGATTAAACGAATTACTGCGTAGCGGTTTTACACTGCGTGAGGCATTCAATGCGGCTGTGAAAACTATGAATCAATGGCGAAGTCCTGAAAAGCCATTCACCGCTTTTTCCATTTGCAGGATTTTAAATGACGGAACAGCTACGATCCTTTCTTACGAATTTCCTCCTGCGATATTGCTTGCATCCGGCTGCGCATCAGTTATCCCACAGCAAATCCATTCGCAGGATATTTGCATAAGTACCGAATCGACGTGCATACTTGAGCCTGGAGATGCGATAGTTCTGATGAGTGATGGAATAACGCAGGCCGGGATGGGCGGAACGCTTACAAAGGGATGGGAAACAGAAGGTGTTCTGAATTTTGCGAACGCGGAAATGCGAAAGGGTACTTCCTCTGATGATATAGCAAATCTCATACACAACCAGGCAAGGAATTTTTGGGCCAAATCAAAGGGCGATGATTGCACTGTCGCGGTTGCCAAATGCAGACAAGGGAATTTTGTAAATATTATGACAGGCCCGCCGAGTCATTCAGCCAATGACGCAAAAATTGTACAGGAATTTATAAATTCGCCTGGGACGCACATCGTTTGCGGAGCTACGACAGCTTCGATAACCGCGAAATATCTCGGCAAAAAAGTTTCCATATCAGAAGATTCGAGTTTAATTGCGCCGCCGAAATATTCGATTGACGGAATTGACCTTGTAACCGAAGGCGCGGTTACGCTCAATCAGGTTTATAATATCTGGGACGAAGACCCCGGCAGCTTTGAAGAGCAAAGCGGCGTTACAGACTTATGGCATCATCTTCAAAAAGCTGACTGCGTCCGCATAATAATGGGGTGCGCTTTTAATCAGGCCAGCGATAATATTGCTTTTCGACAAACAGGGATTTTAACCAGACCCAAAATTATTCCTCTATTGGCAAACAAATTGCGCAGCGAAGGAAAATTAGTATTGGTTAGATACGTTTAGTGTTGATTTTCATAAAATCCAACCGCGTAATAATTATTTTTTAGTAATTATGGTAACATGCCCCACCACCTGAAGGCAATAATGGGTCATTTGCTTTGTACCATACCCACGTAGCAAATTCTTGCGTTGCGTCGCGGGGCTTTGTTTGTCTTCTTTGACCCACGGCGGTATTTCCATATAGTCGTCCAATGCTCTTTTAACTGGACAATCATTCGGCCATCGTTTGTGAAAGAATATGAATCCGCTTCTTCAATTTCACCTGTGTCAGGATACCAGATTTCCGGCAGTTTATGATCTACACGGAAAGTCGCCCCGGATTGTCTGTGATTCCTGAAACTGATTTGAAACAAAATAAACTTCAGCATCATTTATTTTGCGATGGATATATTCAATGCCTTTTTCTGAAAAGTCTGTTTTCTTATCTAAGGCGTCATTTAAAGCGAAATCAGGTTTAATATTTTTTGACAATAAAAATTCATCAAAAGGCATATCTGGAATCGAAATCTGCTTTACAATGTTTTTCACCTCAAAATCGCACGCGGGATAGTTTTGCAGGCTTGGAGATTTTTTCTGATCTCAAAAATATTTAATCTGCTAAATTTCTCGGTTTTAAACAGTCAGACAATTATCCAATATCGCTGCTGCGCCTCCGAGAGCACCTATATGTGATGTTAATGAACTTATGCGGATTTCAAGCTGTCTTCGATGTGAAGCTAAAATTGTTTTCTGCAAAGACCTCATCAGGACTGTAACAGCATCAGGACCTGCTTCGTTAATGATGTTATCGAGCAGAACCAACTTGGGACTCAAAATATTAACAAGGCCTGCGATTGCCGCGCCAAGTCTGTCAAATGCCTCATCAACAATACGTGAAGCTAGTTTGTCGTTCTGTGCGGCCGCTCTAAGCACGTCCATTCCCGTTATACTCTTATTTTGCGAAAGAATACTGTTATTGCTCTCAATAGATGAACTAGCCGTTTGTGCCAGCGCGGTCAAACTTGCCATTGCTTCAAGGCATCCAACTCCGCCGCATCTGCAAACAACATTTGAATCGCTTACTTGCAGATGCCCAAGTTCGCCCGCTAGATGTCCCTCTCCCGATATATAAGTATTGTTGAGTTTAATACCGCAAGCGATACCTCTGCCGTATTCGATATAAAGCAGATTAGCAATACTGTTCTTCAATTCCATCCGGTCGACTGCGAGAGTTTTAGCTTTACTGCTTCCAAGCAGCATAACAGGCAATTTAAGCTGCTGCTGGCAATAATCGACTACGGGTACATTATTCCAGTTGCACATTGTTGTCGCAAATACACTCATCCCCTGATCGTCATCGATTAATCCCGGGTCTACCGCCGCAAGGCCGATGCATTTGTCTTCTGACATTTTGACTTTCTTCTGAACTTCTTTTACGCTCTCGCAAATCAATTCGAGAATTTGATTTTGATTAAGATTAGCCAGATCAGTTTTTTTATCTGTTTTGGCAATAGGTTGATACGCTGTATTCATTGCTACCGCTTCAATACCGTCTGCGCTGTATTCAATACCAATAACATAACCATAATCAGAATTTAATTCCAAACCGCGTTTCCGGCGTGGGCCATTTGTATCGCTGCCGGAATCTGCAAGTAAAATTTTATTCTCTAAAAGAACCGCTGTTGACCTTGAAATTGCGGCGTGAGGTTGGCCGGTAAGCGAAACAATACCCGAACGCGAAATAGGGCTATTATCTCTAACTATTTGTAAAATAGTCGATTGTGTGCCATTTTGAGCAATTTTTGATAATTTTAATTTATCTATTGACAAATTAACCTTTCTTTTATAAGCTAATTACTAATGTAAGATTATCAAATGATACTTAAATAGTCAAATTTTAAATAATTTTGGAGGTTTTTGCAATGGCTAAAAGCGAGAATGTACATACGACCGGCGAAGATTCAGAAGGCGGCATCACTTCCAGTTATGAAACAGGCGATGGCGTACAACTAAAGGTAAAATACTCATTTTTTGGTTCTATATATGACCAGGATGAAGAAAAAGCCGTACTTGAAGCAATGAAACAGGACTCACTTACAATGGGCCCGCAGGTTAAATTCTTCCAGGAAGAATTTGCTAAGGCTCACAATGTTAAACATGCTTTTGCTGTTTCAAATTGTACAACTGGTATGCATCTTTGCACGCAGCTTTTCAATCTCAAGCAGGGCGATGAAGTTATCATTACACCAAATACATTTGTCGCTACATCTCTTGTGCTTCTGAAAGAAAAAGTAACGCCAGTTTATGCTGATATCGATCCAAGAACATTCAATATTGACCCTGCCGATATTGCTCGCAAAGTTACTAAAAAAACAAAGGCAATTTATGTCGTTCATTACGGTGGTCAGATGTGCGATATGGATCCGATTATGGAAATAGCTAAAAAACATAATCTCTATGTTTTGGAAGATTGTGCTCACGCGCACGGAGCAATGTATAAAGGCAAAAAAGCCGGCTCAATCGGGGATGTTGGTGTTTTTAGTTTTCATTCACTCAAAAATCTGACAACCTGCGGCGAAGGCGGTATGATTACGACGAATCGTGATGAATGGGTAAAACCAATTGAAGCACTGCGTTGTATGAACCTTTCGCACTGGGATCCCGCAAAACAGGATTATACTTTTGGGGCATACAGCCTGCATAAAATGATAGATGGAAAATACAGCGATTATTGGGTTCCATCACATTTTGATGTCGAAGACGTTAACGGCCACTGGGGCAACAATTATAGAATGAATGAAATTCAGGCTGCGGTTGGAAGGGCACAAGTCAAAAAGCTCGATATGCTCTCAAAGAAACGTCAGCACAACGGCAAATATATCAATGAGGGAATCAAGGGCATAAAAGGTGTTTATGGCGTTTATGAAGACCCGAATTGCGAACACGTCTATCATCTTTATACATTGACTGTTGACCCTGATATGTTTGATAGAGATGAATTCTTAAGAGTTCTTTATCGCGAAAACGGCGTGCAGGGCATTTTGCATTATCAGCCGACGTATCATTTTACAGGTTTGAAGAAAATCGGTATCACCGGCAATTGTCCTATTGCTGAAAAATTCTTCTATAAGCAGCAATTTAATTTGCCTATGCATCCGAGACTTACGCAGCAGGAACTTGATGATACGGTTAAGGGAATAATTAAGACTGCTGAGAAATTACGCAAATAGCGGATTATAGATGAAGACAAGTTTTGCAAAAGATTGCTGGGATCCGCAAGATTGGATGCTGGTAAAATGTCCCTGGGGCAGCAGTGATGGTTTATGGATACAAAATGAAGATTGTATTATAAATTATACGCCCGAAAATGCCGCGCCGGAGGATTTATGCGAAGGAGGCAAATGTGCCGCCGATACTTTCGCATCAATGATTCTAAAGAAAAGATTCAATTCTCCGGCCAAAGCTGCATCGACGATGTTGTTTGATTACAAGATGGCTCCTTTGATATTTGTTACCAATGAAATTGATACTTCCGTTAAAGTGCCTCTGCTTGGCGCAAGATATGAAATAGTGCTTTACCATAAAGGTATTAATATTTGGGAGCATTTTCAGCAGGATGGTAAACTTGCATATAACAGGAAGTTGTTCTATCGCAAAACTTTTTTAGCTAAACAAAAATATCGGATGGAAGTAGCTGTGAATCCCAATGAGAAGTCAATAACTGCTGCATTGGGAGAAAGTTGCTTTACTGTACATACGCCGTTGCTTAGCGATAGTTATTATATAGGCATTATGGGCTGTGAAGGTGTAAACAGATTCTACGATTTTGAGGTAACAAATTTATGAGCAAAAAAATAAAATGGGGCGTAATAGGTTCAGGCGGTATTGCACAAAGACGAACAATCCCGGAAGGGATTATTCCTGCGGCCAATGCGGAATTAGTATCGGTATATGATGTGAACGCAAAAATAAACGCGGAAGTTGCATC
>MHYA01000063.1:0-4300 GCA_001825675.1 Planctomycetes bacterium GWF2_42_9
TACCGCCCTGTACAACTTTGACATTATGAATACCAGACTGTATCAGCATATCGGCTGCCATCGCTGCACGGTTTCCGCTGTGGCAAAGCACAAGGTAACTCTGATTTTTATTGCTAAGCTCGGCCATCCGCACTGCAAGTTCATTGATTGGAATATTCACATAATTATCAAGATGAACCTGACTGATTTCCATCGCCGAGCGAACATCCAGAATTTTGGCCTGCGGATCGGTTTTCAAAAGTTTGGCCGCGTCCGCGGGCTTTATCATTTCAATTTGAGCCGCTTCACCCCTTTGATTTACGCGAATAATATTATCAATATTGAAAGGCTTCGGCATTACTTTTGATCGCAAATTCGCAACAAATGTTTCTTTATTGGTTTCCTTCAAAAATGGATTATGTTCTTTTTCGTGCCCTATCGTTGATTCTTTTTTGCCGTTGTAATCGTGTCCCGGACAAAGAATAGTATCGTTCGGCAACTGTTTCAACTTTTGCAAAGTATCGAACATTGATTCTGGCGAGCCGTTTTGGAAATCTGTTCTTCCGACACTGCCGATCAAAAGCACATCAGCCGAAAACAGTCTGCCTTGGCCATACAAACTCACAGCGTCATCGGTATGACCCGGCGAATAGATCACCTTAATTTTCTCGGAGCCAATCTCTATTTCGTCATTATCTTTCAGCCGTTTATCAACAATATTGGATATCGCTTTTTCGCCCATCAGGATTGGCACATTAAAATCCTTTTTCAAAACCGCTGCGCCGGAAAAATGATCTGCGTGGGTATGCGTATCAACTATATATTTAAGTAAAAGATTATTGCTTGTCAGATATTGTTTATATTTTTCGATAAGACTGATATGCGGATCAACAATCAATGCCTGATTGTCCGAACTGATAATGTAAGAATAACAACTTCCCGCCGAAAAATGCTTTACCATGACTTTCCTTCCATAAAAGTTTTAATTATATACGTAAATAACCTTAAAAAGGTTTTTTCTATATTTATTTAATCGTTATCGGCTTATCTTTCCGGAAATCGAACGCAGCCGAGTAGAATTTACATCGCCTGGCAAATCAAAATAATTGGAATCGTTTGCGTCTTTTACATTAGGATTTGTGAAATAACTTCTGGACTTCGCGGCCAATTTACTTGCCGCCATAACAAATATTGGACTGTTATGATTCGCATCCGGCACAGCCAACAAACGCCATTTTAACTGGCATTGAAGTTTTTCAGATTGCTGTTTTGCGGTCTGATAAAAATCTTTCGCTCGCCAAAAACGGTCGTTGGGATCGTAATTTTCTTCTCTAGGCTTTATATGCGAAACATTATCTTTCTCGCCAACCAGAATTATTAAATCTTTATTGAAAGATTGCGCAAGCGATTCCTGTGTTACAGATGTGTTTTGCAACCCTTCGCTGAAAATTCTATCAAAGACAGGCAGCGTATAATCGCCCGCGCCGTTGGCGATCGCCATCGAGAATCTCGCCTCCGGCATAAACAGCACCATTCTGTGTACGAATTGCGCACCCGACGACTGGCCGAAAATACAGTATGCCTGCGCGTTTAAATATCTGTCTTTTTTGGCAAAATCGAAAAGCGATTCAATTATGTTAAACGTCCATTCCTCTTTTCGCGTATATCTTTTTTTATCGTAATCATAGACATTGCCCGCGTTATACTGCCCCCAAACCTTAAATTGCGTTTTGGAAAATTCCGGGCAAAGCAGCAGAAAATCATGTTTTTCAGCATACTGCTTCCATTCATCTCGATATGATTTTGCCGGCTGCGCATTGCTATGAAGAACAAAAACAACCCGTGATGCAGGCGTTATATTCAATGGGCAATAATAATAGACCGGTATTTTTTTCAGCTCGCCCGCCAGATTATAATCAAAAACAAATTCGCCCGAACCGTTCTTTATGGCCGCCAATGCCCCACACGAGAACAATACAATGAATGTTGAGTAAATGCAGGCTTTTCTTAAAATCATAGTTTAACTCTCCAAAAAGGCCTATTATCCTCATTCTAACTTACAATTCGTAACTTTCAAGCTGTAATAATGCTTTTGGTTCATCGATCGTGTAATCGGCGCCGGCTTCTTTGAGTTCCTTTTCGCCTCTGAAGCCCCAATTTACGCCAATTCCGGTAATGCCAGCCGCTTGAGCTGTTCTTATGTCGATATTACTGTCGCCGACAAATGCTGCATTTTCCGGCTTAACATTCATCTGGTTTAAAATCTCTAAAACAGCTTTTGGATCGGGCTTTAAAGGCACAGCGTTAATTGTGCCGCGGATTATCATAAAATATTGGTCGAAGAAATGAGTTACGATCTTTTCGGCCATTTTCTGGTCTTTATTTGTAAGTACCGCCATTTTAACGCCTCGGTTTTTCAATTCCGCTAAAACTTTCGGCAAACCATCATACGGGCGGGTTTTATTGAGGCAAATTTCAATGTATTTTTCACGCATTTTAAGCAGCGTCTGTTCAATTAAATCCTGTCTATCGGACGGCAGCGCTCGACTCATAAGCGTTCTTGTACCATCGCCAACCATTTGCCTAAACGCTTCAACTTCGTGTGTTTGCTGACCAAAACAGGCTAAGGCAAAATTAGCAGCTTCAGCCAGGTCTTCCAACGAATTTACCAGCGTTCCATCAAGATCGAAAATTATTGCTTTATAACTCATTTAAACTCCAAGACTTAATCAATGCTTTTAGATGCAGGAGTTTATGGAAATCGAGCATTAAAGTCAAATGATAAAATAGAAAAGTTTTTTGCCGCTTTTTACATAAATGCTTGCAAAAGCGTAACAACGGTGCTATAATTGTTACGATATAATACCCTTAGTTAGGTATTAAACGCTCCACTACTGCAGCCTGAAAGGGAGCTTATGAACGTATCGTTAGTTTTGCACAAAAAAAACGGTTCAAAGAAGGTCTTGCCCATTCGCAACAAGGCGACAATCCTCGGCCGCAGACCGGATTGCGACCTTTGCATTCCATTGCAGGTGGTTTCCCGCCGACATTGCCAGCTTAGTCAGGAAACAGACTTTCTGAAAGTGCGCGACCTGAAATCCAGCAACGGCACATTTTTGAATGGGACAAAGATCGTCGATGAAACACAAGCAAAGCCCGGCGACAAAATCCAAATCGGCCCGCTGACTTTCGTAGTCCAAATTGACGGCCAGCCGGCCGATGTCTCGCCAGCGGATACCGCTGTGATGATGCCGGATTTGTCGAATGTTGAACCTGACGAACTGAACGGCAGTGCGACATTCACGGGCGGAAACACTTAACTTTTATTGGAACGTTGCGAGAGAATTTTTCACAGCGTGGGCTAAAGCCCTGCTCTACGAACGTTTTTTTCACCACGAAAAACCCGAAGTTTTTTTTAGACACTGATTACGCTGTTGCATTTTTTGATAAAAATTATTCTTGTTCCGAGAAATATACGACAACTCGGTTAGTGCCACGTGAGGCGGCAGAGCCGACAAGATCAACATAATAGCTGATCACACCGCGATTACGAGGGGCTCTATATTCCTGCACGGCGGCCGGATAGCCATTGATCCAGGCTTTAATGGTTTTAACTTTCGCTGCATTTATAAACGGCAGAACCATATACATATGTTCACCTGGTTGAGGTTCACAGCCATAGCCATACATAAACGGCATCTGAAACTCACTTTGCAGCCACCAGCTTTTTGCAGTGTCTTTTGCAATATTCGGCAAAGGCTCAACAGACGACAGATTGATGTCGTAATTGATAGCCTGTGATGTCAAAGATGTTTTCCCGCCGGAGAGTTCGATATCTATATAGGTGTCCTGGTTTTCAGAAAATGCGTTTTCAATATATCCGCCGCAGAAGTTTGCCAATGTTCCGAAACCTTGTTTGTCGGCATCCCACGGCCAGATCGGATAGTTTATGTCTGCAGATTCGTTAAATAACGGGAAATTATAGTTCTGGCCGCCGGCAATCTCTTTTTGCCAACCTGCATCTTGACCTGTTTTTAAATCCCCTGCCAAAACTTTCCATTGTGATAATAATTTTTGTGAGAATTTATCACGGAATGTTATTTCATATAGAATAGTATTTTTTTCTTTCGCGATAACAGTCATCGAAGTCGGTTTAAATGAGCGCGGCCGTTGTTTGGGAATATCGCTTCGCACAACAGCATCGATATCGTTGATGTTATAATCCTCTGGATACTGAACTGCAAACCGCTGTGTTGTGCCTTGCGGCCCTGAAATTTTCAACTGGTAACTATTTTCAATCTGCGTAACAGCAGCGGCAACG
>MHYA01000063.1:4319-34875 GCA_001825675.1 Planctomycetes bacterium GWF2_42_9
AACGATAACCGCCCTTGCAGGTACAGTGAATTTTAATTGTTTGCCGAGATTCATTAGCGGGCCGGAATTTGTCAGGCATAATTTTTCTTCAGGGTATAGCTGTTTGATTTCGCAAAGCTGATTACCTTTAAAGCCAAGCTGTTCATCTAAAGGCACGACGGCGTTTCTATCCCAGTAATTTGAATTGACAAGGAATATATAGCCATGGTCATCTTTGACGTGGCCGTAAATTTCCAGGCTTCCAATACCGGGTTTGTCGCCTGCACTGTATGTTTTAGTCCATAAGTCATAATTGTCTTTAATCAGGCCAAGCCATTTTCGGTAGAATGCAACAACGCTCTTGCGTTTGGATTCGGGCAGGCTTTCCATCCAAAATCTAAGTTCACCAAATCCGATATTTGGAACTACGGCAAATGTTGATAACGCACCGTATTGATAATGATCGATGTCGGGAGTAACCGAATTCTGGCAGAAGAAGTACTGAACATTCGAAAAATATCTGTAAGGTATAAATGTCAAATAATGCAAAGCAACCATCTGTTCGCGCCGAACTTCGTCAAGGATTCGTGTTTGATTAAGACCCGGCCAGGGCTTATCCAAAAATGGGTCTGTCAAATACAGATTATCATTATACCACGCGATCTTCGGCAGTAGTTCCGCCCATACGCCGGAATTCGACCATGTCAGCATATTATCTGAAACGTTGTTGATTGCCTCAAGTATCTGTGTTAAGCCTCTAACCTGCGCATAGATAATTTCATCATTGGCGGGACCTTCTGCTCGCTTTGGCAGTTTAAGAAAATCCAGGCAGTGCACTTCGAAGCCATACTTTTTCGCGTATTCAGTTGTTTTTTTAATGTAGAAATCAATGAATTTTTTGTTACCGAAATGGCAATCTTCTGGAGAAAGGTTGGCATCTGGAAAACTTGCTATAGTGTTGTTGTGGAAATTATAATGAGGGCAGAAAAGGTCTTCGGTTCCCGAATAATCGCCAACTCGAACACCCATATCATTTGCGTACTTCACAAATTTTTTGACGTATTCCGGGTCAGGGTCGTTTGGGCCAGCATCGAATGGACCCGGCCAAACTTGATAGTACTCAACCCCTACTTCGGCCATAAGTTTGATGTCATCTTCAAGCCAATCCGTATTCCAGCTAAGCGTAGGATTGTCTTTCATCGTGTAGAATACTTCGCCATCAACTAACTGTGTATAACGGTTGTTAAGACCAGCGGTAACAGTCATTGGGCGGTTAAAACGCGGTTTGTGTCTCTTTTGAATATAATTATCCATTGCGTCAACTTCGCCATCGTCGAAGCCGTAACGGTTGACTTTGGTAAGCAAGGTACGCCCTACCGTTAAAGAATGGCAGATATATTCTTCGCCGGGATTTAACTGGTCGTTTGGGGGATAGGTTACGCTGACAATTCCATCCGCCGTTTTAATTTTTGAATATGGAAAATCCAAAGAAACAAAGAGACCTGAATTTTCGCCCCTATAAAAAGCACAAATATCCAACAATCGAGTGCTTGCGATAACAGGCTCCGTTGGCGATTTTGCGTTCCAAAGCGAAACTGAATTAAGGGTGATTTGTTTTTTGGGTTTTAGTGTCAAGCTCTTTGTTACAGAAGACGGAACTATGATGCTGTATTTTAATGTCCAATCGAATATTTCGTTTGAGCCTTGGAAAATTGCTGCATCTTTATCAGCCTTGATTATTTTGATAGAACTGTTTTGGGGTGTTATACTTTGATTATCTAAAGATAAAGTCCAGGGTGTTTTTGTTATTGCCGAGTTGGAATCTGTCTTAACAGTTTCTCGAATTTCATTGGTATCATAGAATATTTCGATGCTAAAATCGCCATCACCGATTTTGGTATTATTTACAGCGCCAAACACGATAGTTGCGAAAAAAGCTATTATTACCGGAATTGTTTTAAATGAGACCATACTTTTCACCTTAATTATGTTGTTATAGAATTAAGTTCAACTGTTATGGTGCACAATAACACAGACAATGAATATGGTCAAGCTCAAAAAAAGCCCGTATCCAAAAAAATGGAATCGGGCTTTTGTTTTTTTACTATTCACTATTAGTTAATTCACTTAGCTTAAACAATATAAGTCGATGCGCTGGTTGAACCGCCTCGGCCTGTCCAGTTTGTATGGAAAAATTCGCCGCGAGGTTTGTCAACTCTTTCGTAAGTATGAGCGCCGAAATAATCACGCTGTGCCTGCAATAAATTCGCCGGCAATCTTTCAGCACGATAGCCGTCGAAATATGCCAGAGCTGTGCCGATCGTCGGCATTGGTATTCCCATATCGACAGCAGCACGAACGACTCTTCGCCATGAGAACTGCGCCTTTTTGACTGCGCCTTTGAAGAACGGGTCTAAAAGCAGGTTTGCAAGTTCTGGATTTTTCTTGAACGCATCTTTGATTTTACCGAGGAATACCGAACGGATAATGCATCCGCCACGCCACATAAGAGCGATTCCGCCATAATTGAGATTCCAGCCGTATTCTTTGGCTGCGGCTCGCATAAGCTGATAGCCCTGTGCGTAGCTGATAATTTTCGATGCGTAAAGAGCTTTACGCAGATCGTCAATCATTTTCTTTTTGTCGCCTTTGAATGGTTTGCCTGGGCCGCCGAGAATTTTCGACGCTTCAACTCGTTCTTCTTTCATCGCAGACAGACATCTTGCGAAAACAGCTTCGCCAATCAGCGTCAACGGCTGACCTGCGTCTAGAGCGGCAACAGCCGTCCATTTGCCTGTGCCTTTTTGGCCTGCGGTGTCGAGAATTAAATCGATAACCTCATTGCCCTGTTCGTCTTTATAGCCGAGAATATCTCTTGTTATTTCAATAAGATAAGAATCGAGTTCGCCTTTGTTCCAGTCTGCGAAAACTTCGTGCATTTCCTGATTGCTCATACCAAGACCCTGTTTCATCATCTGGTATGTTTCGCAAATCATCTGCATATCGCCATATTCGATGCCGTTGTGGACCATCTTTACGAAATGGCCTGCGCCGTTTTCGCCGACCCAGTCGCAGCAAGGCTCGCCTTTATCAGTTTGAGCGGCGATTTTCTGGAAAATGGGTTTTACAGCGGGCCAAGCGGCAGATGAACCGCCGGGCATAATTGATGGGCCTTTTAATGCGCCTTCTTCGCCGCCTGATACGCCTGTGCCTATATAAAGTTTGCCTTTGCTTTCGACGTATTTTGTTCTGCGGGTGGTGTCTGGGAAATGACTGTTGCCGCCGTCGATAATGATGTCGCCGTTTTCAAGGTGCGGGAGAACCAATTCGATGAAATCATCGACTGCCTGACCTGCTTTGACCATCAGCATAACTTTGCGAGGCGTTGCAAGATTAGCACAAAGCTCTTGAATCGAATGGCATCCGATTATATTTTTGCCTTTGGCTCTGCCGTTCATAAAATCATCGACTTTAGAAACCGTGCGATTAAAACAAGCGACAGTGAATCCTTTGCTTTCCATATTCAGAATCAGGTTTTCACCCATTACCGCAAGACCAATTAAACCAATATCAGCTTTTGACATTTTTTTGTTCTCCATATTTTCAATAAAAAATGATTTATGTAAAATTTACAATTTATTATTTCAAGGGTATTAACGTTTAACTCTTGCGTTACCTTCCCATATACTCCAAACCTGTTCTTCGTCAGCGGGTTGAGCATAGTCGGTGAGCATCGTTGTTGCAAGAGCTCCGGTTGCCCAGCCGAATCTGGCACATTTTGCAACATCCCAGCCCTTGAGTATGCCGTAGAGCAGACCGCCGACAAAGCCATCACCGCCGCCAATACGGTCGAGAACGCCTATTTCGCGCGGCTTGATAATTTCCCAACTTTTTTTGTCTGTTACAAGTGCGCCCCACATATGGCTGTTGGCCGAGATAACCTCACGAAGTGTTGTTCCAAAATAAGCAGCATTCGGATAGGCCTTTTGCACCCTGCTGATCATCTCTTTAAAGCTGTCGATTTTTTCTTCAAGTCCTTTGCCGCCGGCCTGCGGGCCTTCTATGCCGAGACACAACTGAAAATCTTCTTCGTTGCCAATGAGGATATCGCTGATGGATGCAATTTCCGCAAATATTTCTGAAAGCTCTTTTTCTCTTCCCTTCCAGAAACTTGCTCTATGATTGAGATCAAATGATATTAACGAACCATTTTTCTTGGCAATTCTGGCAATATCAAGACAGAATTTACTAGTCTTTGGCGACAACGCGGCAATCAAACCGGAAAGATGCACAATCTTTGCGCCTTCTTTTGCAAAAATTCTCTCAAAATCAAAATCGTCTGCACTAAGTTCTCTGCCTACCTCACCGGCCCTGTCGTTATGTACTCTGGGCCCGCGCGAGCCCCAGCCGCTATCAGCCATATTAATTTGATGGCGATAACCCCATGGGCCGCCCTGTTCGAATTCACGCCCTTCAAAATCCATTCGACGACTTTTTAGATTATCCTTTATAAAATGTGAAATAGGACTGCCTTTAACAAACGCCGTCAAAATCTTGACCGGCATACCAAGATACGAAACAACAGACGCTACATTACTTTCTGCGCTGGTTGCCTGCATTTTAAAGGTATCGCTGCAATGAAAAGGCTGGGAATTAACAGGAGTCAATCGAATACCCATACTGGTCGGAATGAGCAAAGCATATTTATGAGTTTCTGTTTTCGTCATTTTTTATTCCTTATTATTGATTAAATTTGTTTTTGTATGCCCAGAGTCCCATACCCGGATTAGATATGAAAAATATTTTTTCGCCGTCGGGCATTGTATTTATACCATTCTGAAGATTTGCGGGATTGTACAAATCCAGCATTTCATTTAAATCATCATATTCAAAATTAACCGACTCAATTTCTTCTTTCGTTAGTTTGCCGGGGCAATATGTGATTTTAAATCTGCCCTCACTTGAGCCGTGGATAAGATGCGCGGCCGCGCTTAAATTCGCTTTCAAATCATCAGTGTTTTTAACGGCGGCAAGTACCTTTTCTGTGCCGACATAGCCGTATTTGCGAATAAGAGCGTCGATCTGTTTGTCTTCGCCGAATTCCTTAACCCCCGGCGCAAGCACAATCAAATGGCCATTATCCGCCATTGCCATTCGCGTTCGGTAAATGCTTTTATTGCCAAGCCAAGTGCTCTTATATTCGTGCGGATCGAGATATACGACCGCCTTTTTTATAGGCTCATCGAGCATTATAAAATTTACCTGTAAGGATAGATCAGCGGCCTTATTGAAACATTCTATATCATCGCCAATGAACAAGCCACGTGTTTGCATTTTTCTTTGTGCATCAGGAGCAAGAACGGTTTGAACATAAACTATCGGCAAATGCTTTGCGAAATTTTCTGAAGCGTAATTGAGAACTTTCCGCACAGGGTTATCCGCCCTGCCCATAATTTTTTCCATATTGCAGACAGCGCCGATGAAATGACTTCGGTTGATGCCTTCCTGACCACCGGTTCCCACGAAAATGTTTTTATTGTAATTTGCCATTCCCATAACTTCGTGCGGAACAACCTGGCCGATAGATAAAATCAAATCGAATCCGCCTTCGATAAGCAGTTTATTTACCTGTGCGGGCCAATCGAAATCGAGTTTGCCATCGGTTACTTTTTTGACAAATTCGCCGGGGACATTTCCGAGCGTAACGACATCTGTTCGCCAATTATGATTTCTAAAAAGATTAACAGGAGTCTGGCCATACATTGTTTTGATTTCATCGTGCGTCATTGGAACGTGTGTGCCAAGAGCGGGAAGAATATCGGTCAATTTATCGCCGTAATATTGATAGGCCATATAAGTTAGTTCGCCTGCCCGCGAATACATTCGCGTAATATCGGGGCCGATAACCAGCACTTTTTTTCTTTTTCCAATCTTATCTAAAGCGGAAAAAAGATTTGCCTTGAGGTCTTCTGCTGTTAGACTTGCCTGCGGGTTCCCTGTATTACAAAACAACATAAAAAATCGTAAATCCTTATTAAATAATTGGTTATTTAATGTTAAAAGTGGTTCATTTTTTGTACCAATATTTTATATCATATAAGCATTCATATTTCAAGTGTATTTAAAAAAAAGGCTTTTTCTTTACAAAAATAAGTTTTTGGGGTATAGTTTTTATTCTATTTCGCAGCGCCGATGTAGCTCAACGGTAGAGCACGGCTTTCGTAAAGCCGGGGTTTTGGGTTCGAATCCCATCATCGGCTTTAATTGAGTTTTGTGCCCCACTTTCGTGAGGTCAAGGTTATTAGTTTTTAATTTTGAATTGAAAAAATGATAAGCGACACTCCACAAGAAGTTCTTGAAATTCAATATAAACTTTACCGCAAAATGAGTCCTGCGAAAAAATTCAAGATTGTTTGCGATGCTTATGATTTTGGCCAGTCACTTGCAAAAGCAGGAATCAGAATGAGATTTCCCAAAGCAACAGAAAAAGAGGTTAAACAAATTTGGGCAAAAGAACATTTGGGCGAGGAACTTTACAACCAGGTCTATGGGAAAACAAATGAGCACACCACAACAAACAGAAGTTCTTAAAATTCTTGCAGATGTCTTTGATGAACTAAATATAAGATATGCAATTGGCGGTTCCATCGCAAGCTCAATATTTGGCACGCCTCGTTTTACGCAGGATGCGGATATTACCGCACAAATTTCCATACAAGCCGCCGAATCTCTTTATGAAAAACTAAGTAGTTTCTTTTATATTAGTAAAGAAACTATGCATCAAGCTATAAATACAAAAAGCAGCTTCAATATAATACATCTTGATACAGTGTTTAAGATAGATATATTTATTCCAAACAATGAATTTGAAAATAAACTTATTTCTCGAAGTCATAAGAATAAGATAGATGAGTCTATCGCAAAAGAATTTTCATTAGTTTCACCAGAAGATGTTATTCTCTTAAAACTTAAATGGTATAAAATGGCGGATTGTGTTTCAGACCGGCAGTGGTCTGATGTCAAGGGCGTATTGGGGGTGCAGAAAGATTCTCTTGATTACCAATACCTAAAGTTATGGGCAGAGAAACTTGGCCTGACCGCACTTCTTGAGAAAGTTATTGCGGAATCATAAACTAATTTGTCAGGCCTGCGATCGCGGCACCGATTAAGGTTGCGTTGTCAACACTTATAATGTCATAATAAATCTCAAGCTCATTTTCGAGGTACTGTTTTAAATAGTATTCTGTTCTACTCTTGAGATTTTTAAGATTATAGAATGTCGTACCTTCAGCGACAATGCAAATCGGTTTGTTCGGACTTGTCTGACATTGGGATTTAATTGCCATCGCTGAAATATTTATAGCAGACAATTTCGCGGCGCGTTCAACGAGACTGTCGCAAATATAATATACTAATTGCGTGTCGTTGGTTTCGCCTTTTTTGCAGATGCTGGCGAGCCTGTTATAGCCATACGGATAATACATAAATTCATTTATCTCTATCGTTCCGAGATTTTTCAGATTCGCGATTTCATCGGCGGTATTCTTTGAGAATAAACCGTCTTTGGCGGCGGTTTGCAGCGTTAAAAGACACAATGAGCCAAGATAAGCGCCGGAGATGTATTTTTCAAAAACGTGAACGCCGGGGTTGCTTGTCGATTTATCAAAGGCGATGTCGATCTCGCCTGCCTGGAATTTACCAAAACCGCCCGACTCGCAGTTGATAATCTGACTTGAGGATAATTCAAGGTCGCTGCGTTTCTTTATATTTGCATTTTTCTCGATATAGCAGCAGTTTGTACCTGTGCCGAGGATGAAACCAATATAACCGCTGAATACTCGATTTTTGTAGTTTACGCCGCCAAGCAATGACGCGACGGTGTCGTTCAAAATTATAGCTTGTTTATCCGGCGGCAAACCGATTCTCTGCAAACCAAGATTTAAATTCTTGCCTATCGTCTCGCCCAGCACCTGTTTAATCTTTATTTCTTTTGCGAAACGAAGCAGCTTCCCATCTTTGTTCGGGAGTATCTCCGTAGGATACGAAAAGCAAAATCCGATCTTTTCAGAAACGTTTATAATGTCCCTGATGTAATAGGCCATCGTGTCAAAAAATTCTTCTTTGGTAACTTCTCTCTCGACGCCGGGCATAATATTTTTTTTAAGATTTTCAACAACCGGTTCTCTTTTTTCATTGAACTTGACAGTTGCGCAGCGAAAATTCGTACCGCCGGCATCAATCACTATGACCGGTTTGTTAATTGGAATATCATTCTTGACCTCTATAAAGGTCGGAATCATATCGAGAGAACTTTTTTGCCCTTCAAGCCCCCGCTGCATTTCATCGATAAAAACTTTTACATTTTTATCGATATCGATACTCTGATGATCCATCTGATGTTTTTCAAGAAACGTTAACGCTGCTTTGTGTGTATTTTTCATTATTGTTTATATCCTTGAGGATTTTTGCTATGCCACAACCACGCGGTTTCAACGATTTTTTCAAGCTGGGGATATTTGATAGTCCAGCCCAACTCTTTTTTAGCTTTAGAGGCATCTGCGGTTAAAACAGCAGGATCGCCGGGTCTTCTGGCAACTTCTGTAACTTTGATATTTTTGCCTGAAACTTTTTTGACTGTTTCAATTACCTGGCGAACAGAGTAGCCTGTGCCGTTGCCAAGATTGAATACAAGCTCCTGATTATTTTCGAGTTTTTCCAATGCGAGCAAATGCGCCGAGCAAAGGTCTTCTATATGAATATAATCACGGACGCAAGTGCCATCGGGTGTTGGGTAATCGGAGCCAAATACTTTAATATCTTCACGCTTACCCATAGCGGCAGCGATAACAAGCGGAATCAGGTGCGATTCAGGTTTGTGATCTTCGCCGAGAGTGCCGTTAAGGCCTGCGCCGCAGGCGTTGAAATAACGCAGAGCCGCGTAATTCAATTTTCCCGCAAGACTTTGGAAATGGCACATTCTTTCAACTGCCCACTTTGATTCACCATAAGGATTTATAGGCTCCTTATGCAAATCTTCTGTAATTGGAACGGTTTTGGGCATACCGTAAACCGCGGCTGTGCTGCTGAACACGAATTTTCGCACAGCGGTTTGTTCCATAGCTGCAAGGAGTGTACGGGTATTAGAAAAATTATTGCGGTAGTATTCGAGAGGCATAGCACAGGATTCGCCTACCTCTATAAACGCGGCGAAGTGCATCACTGCCTCAATCTTCTTCTCTTTTAAAATTTTTGTAAGTAAATCGAAACCAGCAAGGTCGCCGACGATCAGTTCGGCATTTTTCACCGCATCGCGATGGCCTTTGCTAAGATTATCGAAAACAATCGGGTTATGACCTGATGAAGCAAGCAGAGCCGTCATATTGCTGCCGATATATCCTGCTCCTCCGCATACTAAAACATTCATTTCTTCAAATCACCTTTCGTTAAAAGTTTTGCAATCTGCTTATCGATTCTTTGTAAAATAACCGTCTCAAGGCTGTGATCTCTGCCTAAATCGATCCAGTCCATTTTTTGCAATTGTTCTTCGTTCAAGGTCAAACTCTGGCGAGTGTCTTCGCTTCGTGAAAACATATAATATGCTCTGCCGGCACTGTCGATGTCTTTTTCAGGAATCGAGAGCCGTTCCATTTTTACTTTGCATACTATGCAAATCTCTCCCTGCTTTCCGGTGAAGCCGAGATCGACTGTTCTTTGGATACTGCTTGTATTTGCCAAAGCGGTGTTATAGCCGCCGACATTGTCCCTACGCCAAAATTCAAAGAATTGAGCACCTGAAAGCGGCTTTGTAGTCATTATCGCAAGGTTGGCATCGGATTTATCGATGACAAAATTCATCCTGATAAGTGTTAGTTCTGACGCTTTCATTATGGTTTCAAGGTCTAAACCGCTAAGGCATTTTGGTTCAGGTTCGGTCTGATACTTTGGAGCGCATCCCTGCACAAAGCATACAGCCAGGAAGAGTAAATAAAGGTTCTTCATATCTTTAATCCTTTAAGAAAAAACGAATTATAAACGGTAAAGACCAGACTCTCAAGTCGAATTTATTAAGGTTGTAGATACTTTTTTAACGATTTAAATTGGCTAGAACACCAAAAAAACGCTTTCGTACCGAAAGCGACTAAACAGTTTCTATAAACAGGTATTATGGGGCATAAAAATGCTAAAAAATTTTTGTTACCTTATGTATTATTCATACACTAACTCTATGAGAAAGTCCCGAAACGGCTTTCAAAGCTCTTTTTCATTAAAATAGGCCATCCCGTACCAATTCGTATTGGACATAGATTGGCGAAACCGCCCTTCTGGTTCGAATGGAAGAACAGTACAAATTAGTCCGGGATATATGTCGCAGTTTTTTTTAGACCTGATATAATGCTTTAATGGAAAATGACTTAACGGATATTCTGGCCAGTGCGGCCGGCGATAGTGAGGCTTACCGAAGGCTTGTGAAAGCATTCGAGCCGCAAATCGCACGGCTGATGTGGCGATTTACAAGAGACAAAACGGAATGCGAAATTCTTGTTCAGGATGTCTTTGTTGAAGCGTTTTTCAGCCTGAAAAATTATCGCGGGCAAGGGCCGTTTTTGCACTGGCTGAATAAAATTGCGACGCGCGTCGGGTATCGATTCTGGAAGCAGCAGGAACGGAATAAAATCTTTATCGATGTAGAGGATTTTGAGGCTATCGATGTTAAGGCTAATACTGATGACCAGATAGATTCGACAGAAGCAGCACAGGCCTTGCATAAGCTGTTGGCGAAACTGCCGGCCGATGACAGGCTGGTTCTTACTCTTATGTACTTTGAAGATTGTACGATTGAGACAATAGCTGACCGGATGGCGTGGACAAAAGCGGGAACGAAAATGCGGGCAATGAGGGCTCGGGCAAAATTGAAAAAAATTGCTGAAAAAGAAAATTTTTCGGAGAGATTCGAATGGATAAAATAATGCAAATTATTGAAACGCTGGCTCAAAGAGCCAAAGACGAAGTTACGCCTAAATTCGATGTTTCAGACGAGGTTATCACACAGATAGCTTTGATGCAGCGGAGCAGGAATCGCGGTCTTTTGCCGTTGGAACTGTTCGCGGGCTTTACGGCTGTTGCAGCGTCTATTATGCTGTTTCTGACGATTCATGCAGTAGAAAATATTTTAAATCCTATGTCGCAGTTGCTTGCGCCTTACCAGGGAGCTTCATTATGGTAGAAACCAATATTCCGATTATGATGCCAGACAAACGTGCTGTGAAGATTATATGCGGCCTCATTATTCTTATATCAGGTATTATAATCGGCGCAGGTTCTACGGTGATGATGATAAAGCATCGTGTTATATTCGTTGATAAGGTTCAAAAAGAACCGAACGATATCGCGGCCAAAATTGCTATTAAATATTCGCTCAATGAACAGCAGATTCTGGAAGTTCAAAAAATAATGAATAAGGCATTTGCACAGAGAAGAGCATTTGACGCAGAGCAGGATAAACGTCGCGACGATTATGCACAGGTAATTATCTCTGAAATGAATTCCATTATGACGCCGGAACAGTTTGCACAATGGAATAAAGGTTTTCAGGAAATGCGAGCTAAGTACAAATCAAGGAAATAACATTAACCACGAATAAACACGAAAATACACGAATAAATTTTCAATTACCTGGCCATAGTCCCGCAAGGGGATTAAAATAATGGCCGGGCTAAACAAACGAGATCCTTCGTTTCACTCAGGATGACAAGGTTACTAAATAATAATTGCCTACAGGCATAATTCTTGTTACAATTTAATGTTTATATAATTTTAATAAACTTTTAGATGGACTGGATTTATGGCTGAAGAATTATCAAAGGTATATGAACCAAAAGAGATTGAGCAATTCGCTGACGGCATTTGGACACGCGGCAATTATTTTCATACTGAAGCGCCCGCTAAAGGCGGAAAGAACGGTACGCCTTACACAATAGTTATCCCCCCGCCGAATGTAACCGGCGCTTTACATATGGGACACGCAATCGATAATACTTTGCAGGATGTTTTAATCCGATTCAAACGAATGCAGGGATTCAATACGCTTTGGATGCCGGGTACGGATCACGCAGGTATTGCGACGCAGTCTGTTGTTGAGAAGACTCTCAAAGCTAAAACCGGTCAGACACGGCACGATGTCGGGCGCGAAAAACTTGTCGAAATGATTTGGGAATGGAAAGATCAGTACGGCAATCGAATTCTTGAACAGCTTAAGAGAATCGGCGCGAGCTGCGATTGGCAGCGGACGAGATTTACGCTGGATGATATGTGCGCGAAAGCGGTTCGACATACTTTTGTCAATCTGTTTAAAAAGGGACTGATCTATCGCGGCAAACGGCTTGTGAACTGGGATTCGGTTTTGCAAACTGCGGTTGCTGATGATGAAGTTGTTCATAAAACTGTAAAGGGCAATTTCTGGTACATTAAATATCCGCTCGTCGATGGGAGTGGATTTGTTACAATCGCGACGACAAGGCCGGAGACGATGCTGGGCGATACGGCTGTGGCGGTAAACCCTAAAGATAATAGAGCAAAATCCCTCATTGGTAAAAAGTTACATCTTCCGTTGACCGGAAGACAGATTGAGATTATAGCAGATGACTATGTAAAACTCGGCGAAGGTACGGGATTTTTGAAGGTTACGCCTGCACACGACCCGAACGATTATGAGATCGGGCAAAGGCATAAACTTGAAATGATAAATATTTTAACGCCGGACGGAAAGATCAACGAAAACGGCGGTAAATTTGCGGGTATGGACAGGTATGCGGCACGGAAGGCGATTGTTGCGGAATTGGAAGCACAAGGCCTGATGGAAAAAATTGAGCCGCGAGAACACGAAGTTGGTCATTCGGATCGAAGCGGCGATATTATTGAGCCTTATCTGTCTGACCAATGGTTTGTTAAGGTTGGTCCGCTGGCGAAGAATGCGATCGAGGCGGTTGAGAGCGGGAAAGTAAAATTTCATCCGGCTCGATACGGAAAGACGTATCTTGATTGGCTTTATGGGATTCGCGATTGGTGTATTAGTCGGCAGCTTTGGTGGGGACATCGGATCCCGATTTGGTACTGTCAAAAGTGCGGACATATCAATACGGGCATCGAAGACCCGACGGTATGCGAGAAATGCCAATCGAAAGATTTGGTGCAGGATGCTGATGTTCTTGATACGTGGTTTTCGTCCGCTCTTTGGCCGCATAGTACGCTTGGCTGGCCGGAAAAAACCGAAGAATTGAAATTTTATTATCCGACGAATACGCTCGTTACCGCGCGCGATATTATTACGCTCTGGGTATCGCGAATGGTGATGATGGGTCTGGAAAATATGGGCGAAGTGCCGTTTTCGGATGTGTTTATTCATCCGACGATTCTCGACGGCAACGGCGAACGTATGAGCAAGAGTAAAGGCAACGGTATTGATCCGCTGGATATAATCGAGACTTACGGCGCGGACGCGATGCGGTTCAGCTTGTGCCAGATGACGACTGAAAGTCAGGATTTGAAACTGCCTGTGGTGAAAGACGAACAAGGCAGAAATATTAGTGAGAAATTTGATATAGGCAGAAATTTCTGCAATAAGGTTTGGAACGCATCGAGATTTGCGATGATGAATCTTGAAGGCTTGAATTATGATGCGTTTGATGCGGGCAAACTCGATATTACGGATAAGTGGATTTTGTCGCGGCTTGCGCTGACGGTTAAAGAAGTAACAACGATGCTGGACAGCTTCCAAGTGAGCGACGCTTTGATGACAACGTACAGATTTTTCTGGAATGATCTGTGCGACTGGTATGTCGAATGGATCAAGCCGAGAATTAAAGACGTGTCGCGGAAGGATGCACCGCAGAATGTGCTGGCGTTTGTTCTGGATTGTACGCTGCGATTATTACATCCGTTTGTGCCTTTTATTACGGAAGGTATTTATCAGAAGCTGAATGAATTTACGCCTAAACGCGGATTGAAAGGCGTTGTTGAAATTAATACGGCAGATGCGCTGATTATAGCGGATTGGCCGAAAGAGCTTGACAAGTTCATAAATTCTGATGTTGAAGGCAAGATAAATTCAGTGCAGGAAATTGTTCGGGCGATACGTGAGATAAGAAATAAATATGCGGTTGCTCCGAATACGAAACTTGTCTCGGCGGCAAACGCGTCTGCTGATATTGCTAAGATATTGAATGATAATGCTGAATTGATCTGCGATAGAGCGAATCTTGAGAAATTCGCGGCTTCACCTGAAATGGTTAAACCTGAAAACGCGGCGGCGGCGGTTGTCGAGCAGGTGCAGATTTTTGTTGAAGGCTTGATCGATGCAGCGGCGGAAATTAAACGGCTCGAAAAGCAAAGAGACGAAATACTTAACGGCGTTCGCGGCAGTGAAGCAAAACTTAATAACGCAAATTTCATAAGCAGAGCAAAGCCGGAAGTAGTTGAGCAGACGAAACAGAGACTTGCGGAAATGAAAGAGCAATTAGCGGTCATTGAAAAGAATCTTGCGGAATTGAAAGTAAAATAATGCCACAGAGTGAATCTCTTGTTTTGGCCACAGAGAACACAGAGTTCACAGAGAAGTAACTTATGAACGTAGAAGTAGAATTATCTCGAATAATTATTGATGAGGCCAGCGACCAGCAGGTTATCGTTCTTAAAGAAAAGAACGGTGCGAGGTGTTTGCCGATAATTATCGGGATTGTCGAAATAATGGCTATCGAACGCAAATTGAAAAATATGTCCACTATTAGGCCTTTGACCCATGATTTATTGAAGAACGTTATCAAATCTCTTGGGGCCAATATTGAAAAAGTTGTGGTGCGTGATATTAAGAATCATACGTATTACGCGACGATATATTTGAATGTCGATGGAAGAAAAATTGAGGTTGATTCCCGGCCGAGTGATGCTATCGCCCTTGCTGCGTCGTCGACTATTCCGCTTTATGTCGCGGATCACGTTTTTGGTGGGGAATAACAAATCCGCCGTGCCGGCGTATGCTAAATGAAATTTTATGACTTTTGGATATTTTCGGGGTTTTCTTTTGGGGTAAACAGAGTAGTGAGGATCAAAAGTGCGACGGCGATGGTCAGCATTGAATCGGCGACATTAAATGCGGGGAAATGTTTGTCGTGCCAGGAGAAATCCAGAAAATCGCGTACCCTGCCGTTGTTGAAAAGCCTGTCGTAAAGATTGCCGCAAATGCCAGCGGCGAAAAGACCAAGTGCGATAACCACCGTCAAATGATGTTTACGGCCGAAGAGAAAGATTCCCATTACGATAATCAACGCGGTTATAGAAATCACAGCAAGTGTAACAGTTTTATCTGAAGCGATGCCCCACGCGGCGCCGCGGTTTTCCACCATAACAAACTGGAATATGCCTTTGATAACGGTATATTGCTGGGATTCGACTGACGAGAGCCATTTGAACATTGCGGATTTGGTAATCAGATCGGCAGCGATGCCAATGATGAAAATCGGCCAGAAAAGTAGATGCGAAGTTAGAACACTTATTTCCTTATTGAAAAGGCTACCGAGATTCTTCACTACGCTACTCTCCGTTCAGAATGACAAGCGGATTATTTTGACGGATTATATTTTCTGTATAATTTCAGGAGGTTGTCCTGGGCTGGATTTAAATTCAGAGATTCATTCCAATGGTCGAGAGCCTGCTGCTTGAGGTCGTTGGAATCCGGAGTATCAAAACTTTTCTGGATCCTGTACTTCATCATATACGCGACGCCCAGGCCTTTTTGTGCACGCCAATCATCAGGACTGATCGCAACGGCTTTTGAATAAGCGCCGAGAGCGAGGTCTATTTCACGAAGTTTCAAATATACATAGCCGAGGTGGCGGAATGCTAAAGTGTTTTGCGGTTCAATAGTGGTAACAGATTCGAACATCGCGCGGGCTTCTTCAAGTTTGCCGGCCTGGAGATATGCTGCACCGAGCGAGAACATAATGTTTGGGTCGCTGCCGTCAAGTTCGAGGGCTTTCTTGTATGACTCCATCGCAAGTTCTGTATCTTTACGTGCGGTGTAAATGTCGCCCATCATCTTTTCAATTTCGCTGTCGGTTGGGTCGAGGTCTTTTGCGGTTTTGCCGAACTCGAGAGCGGATTCGTAATCGCCAATCTTATAGTATGATTCGGCAGCATTGCAGAGGGCTGATGTATTTTGTGGGTCGAGCGAACAGGCTCTGGAGTAAGCTTTGGCTGCGGAATTATAATCTTCCATCGAGCGGTATGCCCTGCCGAGGTTGCAGAAATCATCAAACGACCAGGGGTTTAATTCTGTAGCTTTTGTATATGCCTGGACGCTTTCGCCGAATTGATTTTGCTGGAGATAGATACTTCCCATAAGCGAATAGGCAAGAGCGAAATCCGGTTTCTGCTGAACAGCCTCATTCAACTTATTAATCGCAAGGTCTGGATTATTTGTCTCGTTGAGAGTAATCGCGTCAACATAGAGGCTGACCGAGGGGTCTTTTTTGGGAGATTTTTCAACTTTTGGTGCTTTTGCAGTCTTTGCAGGTTTCTCTATTTTAGCTTGTTTAGCTTTTTTGTCGGTGTTTGCAGTTTTTGCAGAACCTTCGCAGCCTGCTAAAACAAAAGCACACAATACTAAAGTTAACAGCCGAAAAACGTTGATTTTAAGCTTTTCAGACATTGATCAATCCTTTCCTAACTACTATTTCGCATCCAGAATAAAACTTAGACGAATTATAACAAAGCAAGATTAGGTGTCAAAAGGTTTTAAGAAAAAATGTGAGGACGAGATCCTTCGCTTTGCTCAGGATGACACGTGGTCGCTGCGACGACGGCTAAACAACCGATTAAACAACGGTAAAGTTGTGCTTGCAAAAGTGGGGTTTTGGAGATATAAATGCACTATTAAATTTTTGGCAAACCTAAAGTTATGAAAAAAATCGTTCAAGGAAAGAAATGAGATACAGCAAGGCACTAATACCAACGGTTAAAGAAGTTCCTGCGGATGCTGAAATACCAAGTCATCAGCTAATGATCCGCGCAGGATTAATGAGAAAACTGGCAAGCGGGACGTACACATATCTTCCGCTGGGCTGGCGAATACTTACAAAAATTATGAATATTGTTCGTCAGGAAATGAACAAAAGCGGCGCACAGGAAATTTTGATGCCATCGGTTCAGCCGATGGAGTTGTGGCAGCAGACGGGTCGAAATGTTGATTACGGCCCTACGATGGCGCACTTCACGGACAGGCACGGCAGAGAAAATGTTCTGGCCCCTACCGCTGAAGAAGTTGTAACAAATCTGGCGGCAGGCGAAATTAATTCTTATAAGCAGATGCCGGTGAATCTTTATCAAATCAGCTTTAAATTCAGGGATGAATTTCGGCCGAGATTTGGCGTGCTGCGGTCGAGAGAATTTATAATGAAAGACGCTTATAGTTTTCATTCAGACGAAAAGAGTCTGGATGAGACTTATAAGGTTATGTACGAAACGTACAAAAAGATTTTCGGCAGATGCGGATTGAAATACGCGATCGTTGAAGCGGAATCGGGCGAAATGGGCGGAAGCGGTTCGCATCAATTCACAATCCCCTGCGAATCGGGCGAAGATGTAATCGTTCAAACAGAAGACGGCAGTTATGCGGCAAATATCGAAAAAGCACCAGTTGACGCCCTGCCTGCGGTCGAGCGAAATAAAAATTTTAAACCTGTCGAAGAAGTGCATACGCCTAATCAAAAGACGATTACGGAAATTTGTGAATTTTTGAAGGTGGACGCGAAATCGCTTATTAAATCGCTTGTTTATAAGAGCGGCAATGATGTTGTTCTGGCACTTGTACGCGGCGATTTTGAAATTAATCCTGAAAAGCTGCGGGCAACTTTCGGCAAGTCCATCGAGCTTGCGGATGAGAATACAATTCGCACGCTTACGGGCGCGGAAGTTGGTTTTGCCGGGCCGGTTGGACTCACGCAGAAAATTAATAAACTGATCATCGATCATTCTGTGTTGACGATCGAAAGCGGCGTTACGGGTGCGAACAAGACCGATTATCATATTAGGAATGTTGTGCCGGGCAGAGATTTCCCGATCGAAGGCAAGAATATAATCGTTGCTGATGTTCGCAATGCGGTTGAAGGCGATACATATCGCGGGCTGAAACTGACATTCAAAAGAGGTATTGAGGTTGGGCAGGTTTTCAAACTCGGTACGAAATACAGCGCGAAACTGGGTGCGAAATTCCTCGATAAAGACGGAACTGAAAAGCCCTGCATAATGGGATGCTATGGCATCGGTATCAACAGAATAGCAGCTTCGGCGATCGAAACGATGTATGACAAAGACGGCATTATGTGGCCGATAAATATCGCACCGTTTGAAGTGATTATTGTGCCGGCAGGTAATTCGCCTGAAGTAGCGCAAGCGAGCGAAAAGATTTATACGGAATTGCAGGAAGCCGGCGTTGAAGTATTGCTTGACGACAGAGACGAACGCGGCGGAGTTAAATTCAAAGACGCTGATTTGATCGGTATCCCGATTCGTATTACTATCGGTGCAAAATCGATCGCGGAAGGCAATGCGGAAGTTAAACTTAGAAGCGAAAGCGAAGTTAAAAAAGTCTCACTTCAATCTGTAACGCAAAAAACATTAGAAATAATTACTGAGCTTAAAAAGGCTCTTGTATAAAGGTTGCGTCGTAAGGCAGTGGTTGCGATGCTCGTTTCGTTTATCGTCAACGTTTATCGCAACAGTTACGAGCCTGGCGAGTGGTCAACGAAAGACGTCTTAAGATGTGGACTCTTAAAAAACCTGATCCGGTAAAATTGATTATCGGGATACTGGCGTGCGATGAGCAAGCATTGGCGGCGGCAGTAGAAATGATAAAAGCGAAGTTCGGCGAATGCGATCTTGAAAGTCCGACGTGGCCTTTTACGCATACTCAATATTATGCGAAAGAGACCGGCAGTACGATCGTGAAAAAGTTTGTTACGATCGAAAAGCTGATTTTGCCGGATGAGCTGGCGAAGATAAAAATTAAGACTAATAAAATGGAAGCGAAACTTGCGGGTAAATTCGCGAATTTGAGCAGGCCTGTTAACCTTGATCCAGGATATATTGAGCCTTCGAAACTGGTGCTGGCGAGTACGAAGAATTTTTCGCACCGGATCTATATCGGCAAAAAGATTTGGGCGGAAGTAACGCTTATTTTCCATAAAGGCCGATGGGTTTCGTTCGATTATACGTTTCCGGATCATAAGGAAGACCGGTATCATGGTTTTTTCAGTCAGGTTCGGGAAAAAGCGTTAACTCAAATAAAACTAAAAATTAAAAGTGAAAAGTGAAAAACTGTTGATTCGACTTCAGGTCGATACTATTTTGATAAAACTTAAAAAACTAGATTCTTCGCTGCACTTCGTTCCGCTCAGAATGACAAGTGGCGTGTACTAAAGACAGCCTGAATGGTTAAAAAAAATTGGTCAAGTAAGGCAGTAAAATATGGCAGAATCATTAGCATTGTTTAGTGTTCTTTGTTACATAGCGGCATTCATATCGTCGCTGCTGCTGACTATTGTTTCCAAAAAGATCGCGGTGCGGGCAGGACTTGTCGCACATCCAAGAGAAGACCGTCATCATAAAAGGATCGTTCCGATGGGCGGCGGTATAGCGATTTTTTTCACAATGCTGATTCTTAGCTCAATTGCGATTATTTTTATCAAAGTTCTCGTATATGATGGAACAACGAGTCTTTTCGGGAGAGATTTTGAGCTTTATATTAAAGGATTTTCGCAAAGAACTATTGAACTGTTGATAATACTTGGCTGCGGCGGTGTTCTTTTTGGGCTGGGACTTTGGGACGATTTTAAAAACCTTAGGCCTTTTAGAAAGTTGTTCGTACAATTCGCGGCGGCATTTACTGTGGCGTATTTCGCGGATGTAAAAATGGAATTCTTCATCGAAAGCAAACTATATTCATCAATTCTAAGCTCAATCTGGATCGTATTAATAATTAATGTATTTAATTTCCTCGATAATATGGACGGCGCAAGCGCTGGAATCGCGGCAATCGTTTCGCTGGTCATTTTTATAGTCGCTACGCTTTCGCAGCAGGCTTTTGTCGCGTGTTTTTCGATGATGCTGGCAGGTACTCTGACAGGCTTTTTGATCTTCAATTTTCATCCGGCATCAATATTTATGGGCGATGCTGGGTCGCTTGTTGTCGGTTATTTTATAGGTGTGCTGACATTGAAAACGACTTACTACCAGGAAGCGGAAGATATACGGTGGTATATAGTTTTAATGCCCTTGGTGATACTCGCGATTCCTCTATATGATTTTATAAGCGTAACGGCTCTTAGGCTGCATCAGAAGAAAAGCCCGTTTGTGGGTGATACGCAGCATTTTTCTCACCGACTTAAAAGACGAGGATTAAATGAGGTGCAGACTGTTTTAATGCTGTATCTTGCGACAATCACAACGGGGCTTGGCGCTGTGGTGCTGAAAGAATCTACGTGGCCTTATGGGGTGCTTGTATTCATACAGACAGTAATGGTGCTGGCAATCATCGCAGTTCTTGAATCTACGGGTAATAATGAAAAAAAACATACTAATCAATAAGTCAGCTTCACAAATTTTTTTTGTTCTTTATCTTTGCGTTATCGCTTTGCGGTTAAGTTTTAGTGAAAATGTTTCAATCGATTCGTTCAGTCTGCCGGGGATATTTTTTGATAATCTTTTGAGCGTTTGCATTTCCTGTATCCTAATCATAGTATCTATGGTTTGGCTTACGGTTATGTTCTGGAAAGGCAAGGTTTATAAATTCAGCGGACTAGAGGCCGGCGCGGTTATATTTTTTATCGCGGCGATCATAAGCACGATTTACGCATCGAATAAAAGAGCTGCATTAAACGATTCATTGACAATTTCCGCTGTTATTATTTCAGCTATTACGCTTGTTCAACTGCTCGAAACCGAAACGAGAAGAAAAATATTACTGTATGTCATAATCGCGGCTGGTGCGATGAATGTATATCAATGCGTTGACCAGATAGCAAGCGGTAATAAAATGATGATCGAGGAGTATAAAGCCAACCCGACGCAGCAGCTTAATCAACTGGGCATTGAGCCGGGGTCTTTTGCGCAGATGCTTTATGAACACAGGCTCTACTCGAAAGATGTTAAAGGGTATTTCGCGACGAGCAACAGTGCGGGAAGTTTTTTTAACCTCGCGATTTTTTCTGCGATAGCGGTTTTTGCCGGCGGTTTGAAAAAATATCGAAATGATTATAAAAATTTGCTTATGCGTGCGGTAATCCTGGCGGTACTTCTTTTGGGATTGATTTTGACTGAAAGCAAAGGCGCATTGTTATCGTTTGGAGCGGCGGCCTTTGTTTTATGCGGTATTTTTGTTTTTGGGAAAATCCTGAATAAGTACAAAGTTCTTATTTTTTCTGTTATCGCAATTTTGTTTATTGCATCCATTTTGCTGATGATTTCTTACGGATTAAAACACGACAGATTGCCGGGCGGAAATTCGATGCTTGTGCGGTGGGAATACTGGACGGCGGCATCAGAAATAATCGCGGATAATTTTCTTACCGGAGTAGGCGGAAACAATTTTGGAACTTACTATACTCAATATAAAGCGGCTAAATCGCTGGAAACGGTACGCGACCCTCATTGCTTTATTTTGACGATTTTCAGCAGTTACGGGATTATAGGAGTAGCGGGCTTTTTGACTTGCCTTGTTATTCCGATTTTCAAAGCAATGAAAAGATCGACGCCTGTTGAAAACGAAAATAATATTTCACGAATGATAACCAAAGCAGCGATTCCGACAGTTTTGGTTTTGCTATTGCTGCGGCCGATTGCATTCCGATCCGAATTGGGCGGCAGATTTGATGTGGCGGCATATATTATCGCTGTTTTGTATATCGCGCCGGTTTTTATGTTTGGAGCGGCGTTGTGGTTAATGGCAAAAGGCAAAAAATTCTCCGAGGAATTTTCGATAAAGAAGGCGGCACTGCTTTGCGGAATTCTGGCTGTTCTTCTTCATAATCTTATCGATTTCGGAATTTTTGAGCCTGGTATTTTGACAGCGTTGTTTGCGGTTATTGCGTTATCGGCATCGCAATATGAAAATCAGCACACAGTTCAACTTGGTAACTCAAAAAGATATATTCCGCTGGTTTTAACGATTGGCGTTGTTATTGGTTGTATGTGGTTTTATATAATACCAGTGGGTAAGACGGCATTTAAAGTAGAAACGGCAAAACAGCTTTCTTCTTATGGTTATATGGATAACGCAGCCGCCATCCTTTCAACTGCTATCAAAGATGATGTTTACAATCCTACGCCGGCAAACCTTAAAGGCACGATAGAGACATTTTGTTATAAAGCTAATCCGCCTCAATACAAAAACAAACTTGAAGACGCAAATCAATCATTTTTAATCGCGATCGCCAGAGACCCTGCGGATTTTAAAAATTTTGAAAAATTGTCTGAAGTATATGAATCGATGGCCGAGGCATATCCTGATAAATGCAATATGTGGTTTGAGAAAGCACTTGAGGCATTGGAAAAAGCTCTTGTGCGGTATCCTACGGATAGTGAAATGCATTTAAAGGCGGGAACTTTAGCGCAGCAGTTAAATAAAACCGATGAAGCTATCGAACATTATATGCAGGCAATAGCTATTGAAGATGCGTACAGGGAAGAATTTAAAATTATGTATCCTGATAGAGAAATGTTCAGCAGGCTCGGTGAGATAAATTATAATTTTGCGAAACAGAGATTGCAGCAGCTTAAAGGAAACTGACAAATTAAAACGATTTTTGGAGATATTATGAAATTAAAGTTATTTATATTTATGTTCTTCGCGGCGGGTTGTGTTGCAAAACCCGATCTGACGAAATCGGTTGTGATGATCCAAATTGTAAAGCAGCCATTCGATTACACGACACCCTGGAAACAGAGTTCAATTTCGCAGGGAGTTGGATCAGGATTCATAATTGAAGGTAAACGAATCCTTACCAACGCACATAACATTTCGGATGTTCGGTATGTTATTGTCAAAAAAGAAAATGTTGCAAAGAAATACCCGGCGAGGGTTGAATTCGTGGGACACGATTGCGATTTGGCGATTTTGAAAGTCGCGGATGAATCATTTTTTGATGGAACCGAACCGCTGACGATTGGTGGATTGCCGCCGGTAAACAGTACGGTTGAAACGTACGGTTTTCCTATGGGCGGAACGCATATAAGCGTAACACAAGGCGTTGTTTCGCGTATTCAGACGGATTCCTATGTTCACAGCGGAGCCGATGAGCATTTGGTAATTCAAACAGACGCTGCGATAAATCCTGGTAATTCAGGTGGACCGCTAATTAATATGAATGGTCAGGTTATAGGTATCAATACAGCTATTAGAGCAGATGCGCAAAATATAGGTTTTGCTATTCCAATTAATATAGTGAAGAAAATCTCCGAGGAGATTATAAAAACAGGAAATGTAGCAAGACCCTGGATTGGAATTGAGATAAGAAACAAAGAGTTATCATTGCCATATGGCATTGATATACAAACATATAACGCTAAGGGTGTCCTAATTACAAGGGTTTTGCCTGGAAGTCCTGCAGAAAGAGCAAGAATGAAAAAAGATGATATTATTTTGAAAATTGATGGTATTAAAGTCAAAGATGTACGGGATGTTCAGGAAAAAGTAAGAAACCACAAGATTGGAAAAGTTGTTAAATTCGATATATTAAGGAATAACAAGAAAATCAGGCTAAATATAAAAACAGAAAAACTTCCAAGTATTTGGTAATACTCTTAAACGTAAGTATAAAGTATATACCCTGCTTATAAAAAGGCTGGAGTTCTTCTTATAAGTGGCATACTCCATTTATTAAGGAATGTAAATATTATATCAATAGTATATATTATTTGCGCAATTTTTAGATAATTTATTACTTTATAAAAATAAGAGTCTATTTCAGAGAGAATTTGAATGTAATTACGTGTTTCTATGGGGGTATAATATGACTATGAGTATTGGTAATTATTCACCATCTGCCTTTCCCTACATTCCCGTCTCCTATCCTAACCCATGGGACGGTTCCCTAAAAGATTTACCAATGCATAATTATTTGAATCCATTTCCAACTGTAAACACATTTGTAAATGATACAGATAACTTCTTAACTTCATTTTTTAATAATTCATTATTAAGTCCTACATTTAATCCATATAATCCATGGCCTGTACAGCAAAATAATCAATATGCTTTGCAAAATCCTTATGGGCAATATACTGGCCAACAGGCTGGTCAGTATCCAGGTGCGCAAACTACAAATGATCCTATGACAATGGTAACACAACTTTTAACAAGTATAATGACATTATTGCAAAAAATGTTAGGTATAGAACCACAACAAGCACAACAAGTTCAGCAAAATACTACAAATACTACAAACCAAACAAATTCTACACATAATACAAATCAAGAAAATTCAATAAATGATAATATTGCTACTAATACAGATCAACAAACACAAAATAATACAGCTACAAAGACGCAACATACTAAAACAAAGGCAACAACGACTCAGCAACCTCAAGTAACAACTACTCAGATAACCTCAACAAAAGATGATGCCAAATCTAAAGAAAACGAGCCTGTAAAAGTAAATGCAACAGTTATTACACAAACAGAAACAGGTGAGAGAAAGAAAGATCTAGATTTTCAAGTACCGTTAAATGATTCATCAAAAGTAGCTATAATTGCTAAAGATTTAGCTGATAAGCGCAACGTAATGATAGACGGTAATAATAACACAATAAATTACATTGTTATTAATAATCCTATAGATATTGAGTCAGCACAAAAAGAAGCTGCCACCTTTATATCAGAAATACCAGCGGCATCTACAGTTATTAATACTCCAGCAATAGCTGCACCTGTTCAAGAATCAACATCAAATGAACCTGCTGCAATATCAACAGTAAATAATAGTGAGCCAACTAAAGAGCCAGCACCAGCTGCAGTAGAGAAAACATCACCAGCTCCTGTAGAGGAAAAACCTCAAGTTGCAGTTGAGGAAAAACAACAACAGCCGCACGGGCAGAAAAAGCTGAAAAAGTAACAAACTAACACCAGATCAAAAGGAATAATATATTTTGCATAATAGTGTTTAATTCGATGACCATTATAGAATCCAGAATCTTTGTTTAATGCTTGAATTTAATTATAAATAATAACTCAAGTTACTACTTAAATAATTCTTGCTGTCATTGCGGTGACACAGTCACATTTTTAAGTCATCAATTTTTCCAATGATACGGTGATGACATTGTGAGGTAACACAGTCACATTTTTAAGTCATCAATCTTTCCAATGATACGCAGTCATTGCGAGGTAAAACAGTCAGTTTCTCAGTCCTCAATCATTACAGTGAGAACTTAATTATGTGCATTAGCACCACTGGGAACTAACTTGAGTTAAGCAATAATATGTATGTTATGAATATATCTATCTTATTTTAAGGAGTTTTTTTGAGGTTAGTTTATTTAGCACTAATAGTTCGCATTTCGCTACACCCATTAAATATTAACTTTTGTAAACAATATATCAATTTTCTATATAAAAATAGCAATTATTAAATACATTTTGTTTTTATTATATTAGTGGGGTTAATTTAAGACAAAAGGGGGAAACTTAAATGAACAGTGGTTTTATGTCTACAGCATATTATACAAATCAACAGTATGGACAAGATCAATCCATGTATTATGGAACAAACTCTTATGATAATAAATCTATCCTTGGTAATCCACTAGATTCGCTTTCACAGTATACTCAATTTATGTTTGGTAAGCCAAATAGCTATACAACGTATGGCACACAAGATTCAAATAATTCTAATAGTATAATTGCTAAAATGTTAGATATCGTTCAAAACTTAATACCTTTAGTTAATAAGAAAGCACAATATCCTCAGTATCCTGCTCAATCATATCCGCAATACCAAGATCCAACCAGGGCAGAATATATAACAACGCCTTATAATGGACAATCATATCAAGCACCATATAATTCTACTAATGATAGCCTGAGTGCGATTATGAGGATGTTCCGTGGTCAGCCACAACAAAATAATGAATATGGTGTGTCAGCTAATAAAATGGCAAGAGTATGGGGAGATCCCCATGTTGAAGGCGCTAACGGCAAAAAATTTGATTTTCAAGATGAAGGCATTTATAACCTATTAGATGATAAAAATGTAAACATAAATTGTAAAACAGGAAAATGGAAAGATAACACAACAGTAGTTAAAGATGTTGGAATTATGGCCGGTGATCAATATGTTAAAATTTCTGTACCAGATCCAACAGGTCAAGTAACTGGATTCAAAATGCTCGGTGGAGCAAATATTGAATATCGAAATTTTGTGTCAGGACCAACTGTCAGTGTGAATGGAAAAGATGTCCAACTTAAAGATGGTGAAACAATGGATATGCCTAATGGCATTAAGATAAAACGCGCAGGAAATAACTATGAAGTTAAAGGCGCTGAATATGATTTAACAGTAGAGTACGATAAAGGTGGATATCTTAACCTTAATGCTAACTCCTCAGCAGCTGGTGTTTTAGCAGATGGAGTCGCTCCTACAGGAATATTAGGTGAAACATTTGATCCAAATAATACTAAAGAAGGTTTAAAAAATGATATAAAAGCTTATGAAAGAAAAGACTTATTTGATGACGGAGCTCAATCATCTCGATCAAAGAGTTATGATGCAAACCAACCTTATAATAATACACCAAACCAAAATGACTCAAGCTTTTTAAATTACTTAAAGCGCTTTTTTAGATACTTCTTACGATAAATAAGTCATAAAAAATTTTGAAAAAAGTATGTTTACAAACATACTTTTTTCTTATTGACTTGGTTAAGCAATCTTCTTGTATATATAGAATTTATAACCATTACCAGGTTTAAACTCTTTTATTAGCTTGAAATTATCCGGTATATCTTCAAATTTAATTACGTCAAAAGCTATAAAAGGCTTCTTTGATTGAACCGGATTAGCATCTTTATCAAAATATAAAGTAATAGTTTCTTTAGGATTTGATTGATTATAAACGACATCTTTACCTGATATTGTATAGTTATAAATTAGAGGATTTTTCTCGAATATATCAGTGTATTGCCCATTTCCTGAAATAACCAGAAAGTCATAATCATTATAATTATTTCTTTTAGCCAGCAATTTATATCTAACGGAGAAGATTTTCCAGGTTGAATTTTTTTCAAAGAATGGGTAATATTTATCGTCGCAGCTTAAAATTAGTCCTATATTTGAATTATCAGGGGCAGTTTTACCTAAATAATTGATTAAATCATAATCTTGCGATTTTTCATTCATAACACCATCTTTTCTTAATCTGGCTTCATTCCTAAAAGTGTTATAGTCATAAGTTTTTAATGCATTATAAGTCCACGATAACGGTTTTGAAGCATTATTTATAGAAATTACAGCATAGTTAAAGAGTACAACCAGGACAATAAATATCTTTAAGAAAGTGTTTTTGCGTTTATAGCTCAATACAAGGATAGGCGAACTTAATACAATAGCAGTAAGGAAAAACCTATTATACCAGTAGCAAAATCCCATTAATGCTGAAATACTTATCAAAAATCCTACTGTAATTAGCCCTGCTAAGCTTAAATAAAAGGTTCTATTTTTTGAGAAAGCTATTCTTGCTAAGCCATACTTGATTACTAAGGGCAATATTAACAGAAAACCTAAAATGCCAAACATTGCATAATTCTCATGAATAGTTGTATTTAGATTCGTAAGATCCCCATAAACAAGTCCATCAGTTGTTTGAAGGTGCAATATTTGAAATATCATCTCTTTTAGTTCAATAAATAATGAATTGAAAATGTGAGCAAGTTTTATTCCTGTAAAGCTAAAAAATAGAAATATATATTTAATAGAACTTGCAAGGAAAGATTTCAACCCGAATAAAACTGAGTGCTTATAAACAAAATATGGTGGTCCAAAGGGACTGCCAAAATCAATATAATTAAGAATGTAATTATAAGAACTAAGCAGTAGAAATGCTGGAAATGATGATAGTATAAATACTATTATTGGCTTATAAAACTCTTTTTTACTCTCTTTTATTGATATTAATAAATATATTATTGCAAATATAGGAATAAATAGTGTTGCAGTGGATTTCACGCCTAGTACAATACTAAAAGCGACGGCAGAAAATATTAATGATTTATTTTCCTTTTCTTTAGCTCCATATAAGAATAAATATAAAGAGCAAAATAAAAAGAAAGCTACTATCAAATTGGTTTGAGTGCTTGATGACTCTATTATAACGGCGGGTAAAGATGCCAGTATAAATATTGCCCATAATATTCTTCTGGTTGATAATTTCAAGTACTTTAAAAAATTATAAAGAACGAATATACAACCCCAATATGATAAATATTCTGCTAATCCAACCAGAATATCTTTTTTAATAAACACCATTGGCCAAAGAATCATTATTTCTGAATTAACAGGAAATATTGTTTGCCTTAATGAATTTGTTTCAAAGTGAGCAAGAGTTTGATTTTGCAACCAAAATCCAATTCGTGCAAGGTGATATGCCATACTGTCAGACGAATTAGTTGGAACAATTAAAGTGAAAAATAAACTCAATAAGCTTGCAATAATAAAAAATAAAAATAAAACTAACAATGACTTATCATTTTTTAAAGCTAGTATTATCGTGTTTTTTACTGTTTTAATTTGACTAAAATCAATTTGTGGATAGTGTTTATACTTCCATAATAAAAAAGACGCAATAAATATAAGCAAATTACTGATTAACAAGCCTGTTTGATTTATCTGTTTTAATATAGAAAGTGCTTCAACGGATAATATTATCTGTGAAACCAGAATTAAACTCAGATAAATTAATGAATTAGCAGTATTTTTAGTCTTTATTACACTGGTTAAAAAATATGATGACGAAAAAACCAGCATAAAAGAGATTATAAATAACAAAAATCCTAACATATTCAACTCTTATCGTATGTAATAGCCAGATATTGCTGATAACTTTATTCTAGCAAAAAATAGAATCTTAAATGTAATTTTATCTTGTTAGTTATAAAATTAGGTAATGGAAAATAAAAGACTGAAATCGAGGAAGTCATTGCGAACCTTCCAACAGGGATATTTCTAAAATCGATCTTGTGAAGCAATCTCTAATCATATATCGTTGTGATCAAAACGATATCTTCCATATTTAATGGCTCGTGATAACTCCTTGAGCATTACCTAAAATTATTTATATATAAAAGTTGGAGTGAAATGTTACTATGAAATACGCTCAGGCAAATTTAGGCAGAGTTTTTGTTGCATTAATTGAGGATGGAGAAGACATACTCGAACAGTTAAAGAATATTATAAAAAAAGAAAATATTAAGGCAGGTTTTGTACATTTAATTGGTGCAAGCTCAAATAGCAAAGTAGTCCTTGGTCCAATAAAAAAAGAATATCCCCCAAATCCATTCTGGTGGGAATTTGATGATGCTAGAGAAATCCTTGGATTAGGAATATTTGCATGGGAAAATGATGAACCTAAAATTCATTTACATGCAGGTATTGGACACAATACTGAATCAAAAGTTGGTTGTATTAGGGAAAAATCACGAGTATATATTACTATTGAAGCTATTATCCAGGAAATAACAAGTTCAAATATTGTCAGGGAACTTGATTCCAGATATAACGCAAGTTTACTTAAATTCGAATAATCAAAGATCAACTGTTATTTAATGCTTTTAGATAGTTATTGTAAAGTACTTGTTTACAATCCTTGTTTTTTTAGCAAAAAATTTTATCTTTTAACTTTATAATCTAGTACTCTGTTAAGAAAGTTTTGTCGGATAAGTTTTCTCCGTCGCTGGTGCTAACGCACATAATTAAGTCCTCATTAGAATAATTGATGACTTAAATAAGTGACCTTGCACCTTCGCATTTCATAGGCTCCTCCGAAAACATACCCGACTGCAACAATCATCATAATTAAATTAACAGAGCACTAGTAAGTTTAATAGTGTATTTAGTGAGAAACATATGGCAATTTTAGTCGGGCAGAAAATAATTGATGGAATTAAAGGCATCCAAACCTCAGCCGTTAAAGAAAAACTGTGTATTGCTATACCAGCTTTAATTGCTTTTCCTACAATCGATTATTTTAATAAGTCTGTAGATGAAGATACCAGAAAATACTCAGCTGCAAAATCTGGAATAAAAGTACTTATAGGGGCATTGGATGGTTTATTTGCTCGCTATGTAGGTCAAATGTTGGGTGAAAAACTCGTAAAAAGTGAATTTATAAAGCCAATATCTGATGAGTTTAAAAATCCAGAAAAAATGAAAGCATTTTCTAAGAGTGTAGGTAAAACATCTGCTTTTGTAGTGACACTGGTATCAATATTAGTTATGGATATACCATTCATCGATAAAGCTCTAAATGTTGCAAT
>MHYA01000064.1:0-2291 GCA_001825675.1 Planctomycetes bacterium GWF2_42_9
TCGCCCGGCAATGTGCTGACGGGATTTCTTACCAAGGAATATTGGCAGCATTTTTGGAGTCTATCGAAAACAATCGGCCCTGAATTATGGATTGGCTGTACAATTATCGGCAGCTTTGTGGCGGTGGGTTCTTATTTTGCATGCATTAAGATTATTAAATCGCACCGCTCAAAAAATCCGCATCGAAGGTATAGAAAATATTAAAATAACAAAAAAAGGCCGGGAAGTTTTTTTCTCGGCCTTTTTATTAATATACCGCGTAGGCTAAAGTCCACGCTACAAAACTAACCCTGCCAAAGTGTTGGCAGGGCTAAGCAAAAAATTATCCTTTAACTACTTCTGCGCAGCGATCGCAAAGTTCCGGCTGTTCCGGGTTTTTGCCAACGCTTGGCCAATAATTCCAGCATCTTGCACATTTCTGATGTGAACTTTTTTGTGCCGTGATCAATTTATCAGCTTTTTGTTTATTCAGCTTTATTTCGCTTACAATGCACAGAGCGGCAAAATTCTTAGTTCCAAATTTTTCCACAACGTCTATCATTTCCGCATCATAGGTCGAAATCGTAACCGAAGATTCCTGATTGCTTGCGATAACTTCATTCTTGCGAAGATTCTCAAGTTCTTTCAGTACATCGTCGCGCAGTTTCATCAGCTTTTCCCACTTCGGTTCTTCTTTTTGCCAATCTATCGATTTATCCGGTTTGGGCATATTAAGAAGGTGAATGCTTTCGGATGTTTCGGATTTTACCGGCATCGCTTCGTAAATTTCCTCTGCGGTATGAGCGAGAACAGGAGCGAGCAACCTTGTCAAAGCATCGAGAATTTTATACATCGCTGTTTGTGAGCTTCTGCGTGAAAGCGAATCTTTAGCATCGCAATAAAGTCTGTCTTTGAGCAAGTCCATATAAATACTGCTCATCTCGACAACGCAGAAATTGTAAATCGAGTTATAAACACGATGGAACTGGAAATTCTCATACGCATCTGTAACTTCGGTGATGAGTTTTTCCAACTGCTGGACTGCCCAACGGTCGATATCAAACATTTTTTCGTAAGCGACAGAATTTTTGGCCGGGTCGAAATCGAAAGTATTGCCGAGCAAATAACGGATCGTATTTCTGATTTTACGATATGCATCCTGCAATCTGCCGATGAGGGTATCGCTGCATCGCATATCTTCCTGATAATTAACACTTGCGACCCAAAGACGCAGAATATCTGAACCGTATTTTTGGATTTCATCCTGCGCGTTGACATAATTGCCAAGTGATTTCGATTGCTTTTTACCTTCCGCATCAACTGTAAAGCCGTGCGTAAGTACGGTTTTGAACGGTTCTGTGCCTTCGGCGCCGAGCGCGGGCAGAAGTGAAAGCTGGAACCAGCCGCGATGCTGATCGGAGCCTTCGAGATATAAATCAACAGGAATCGGCCAGCCTGCCTGTTTTGCAACGCTGTGCCAACTGCAACCAGATTCGAACCATACGTCGAAAATATTTTCTTCCTTGTGCAGATCGTCGAAGCTAAAACCTTCCGGCAATTTGAAATCTTCGCCGAGGATTTCTTTGGGCGTATCTGTAAACCAGCTATCCGAACCTTTTTGGCGGAAATGTTTGCCGACCGCGAGAACTGATTCTTTTGTCAGGAGTCTTTGGGCTTGTGAATTATAAAATACCGGTATCGGCATCCCCCAGCTTCTCTGGCGACTGATGCACCAATCCGGGCGGGATTCGAGCATACCTGTGATTCGTTTTTCACCCCAGGCTGGGACCCATTTTACTTTCGGCAATCTTTCGAGAGCCAGCTTTCGCAAACTTTTGCCGTTTGGCATTTCTCTATCGACGCCGATGAACCATTGTTCAGTTGCGCGGAAAATTACAGGCGTTCTGCTTCGCCAGCAATGCGGATAACTGTGCATAATTTGTGCTTCGGCGAAAAGAAGGCCTTTGGTTTTCAAAAGTTCGTTTACTTCTTTGTCGACCTTGAGCACGTTTTTGCCGTGAAGATGCTGCGGAACTGTATTATCGTAACCGCCATCGTCGAGCACGGGCGAATAAATGGCCAAACCGTGTTGCTGGCCTGCGAGATAATCTTCAAGGCCGTGGCCGGGTGCTATGTGGACTAGGCCTGTGCCGTCTTCAGTTGTAACGAAATTGGCGCTGATAACTTTCCAGGCGTCTTTTTCGGTTGGGTTCTTTTCAACGAACGCGTGGTTATAACGCAGGCCGACAAGTTCTTTACCTCTAACCGATGCTTCAGAAACTGTGTAATCGGTCAATTTGCCTGATGCGACA
>MHYA01000064.1:2322-5231 GCA_001825675.1 Planctomycetes bacterium GWF2_42_9
TACATAGTATAGCTGATCGATCTATATTCAAGATCAGGATGAACAGCAACGGCCAAATTTGCCGCCAGTGTCCACGGCGTTGTCGTCCATATCATAAAGCAGATATTGGTATCGTTGCTTTTTACGAGACCGAGTTTGGTCAATTTTTCAACAGATTCCTTCGCAACAGGAAAATTAACAAAGACGCTTGGTGATGCGATATCTTCGTATTCCAGTTCCGCATCGGCAAGAGCCGTCTTGCATTCAGCACACCAGTGAATTGGCTTAAGCTGTTTGTAAACCAGGCCTTGTTCGACAAGTTTTGCGAAAACATCGCACATACCCGCTTCATATTGCGGCTTGAGGGTGAGGTATGGATTTTCAAAATCGCCGAATATACCCAAATCCTTAAACTGTTTCGATTGCAGTTTGACATATTTGCTTGCGTAAGATTTGCAAAGTTTGCGAATCTCCGGCTTGCTTAAAGTTTTGGCTTTTTCGCCCAACTCGGCAAAGACTTTCGCTTCGATAGGCAGACCGTGGCAATCCCATCCGGGAATGTATGGGGACTGGAAGCCCTGCATAGTTTTATATTTGATAACGATGTCTTTAAGGGCTTTGTTAATGACGTGGCCCATATGAATGTCGCCGTTTGCGTAGGGCGGGCCATCGTGGAGAGTGTAAAGCGGAGAATTTGCGCGGGATTGCAGAATCAGTTTATACATTTCTTTCTTATCCCAGGCTTTGCGCTGCTGCGGCTCACGCTGGGTAAGATTAGCTTTCATAGCAAAAGCTGTTTGAGGTAAATTCAGTGTTTGGCTGTAATTCTTTTTGTTATCACTCATTGTATTTACAAATCCTTTTAAAACCGAATATTTTAAACAAAAATTAAGAAAAATCAAAAAAATTAAGATTTTTTTAGTTATTAAAGAAGATATGAATTTGCTATAAAGTTCGATTTTTAACGAAAATCGCGGATTTTAAAGGCGGTCGATTATTACATAGTCCGAAAAATATATGTGAAAAGTCCAAAAGTTAAATTTTTTGCTTGAAATATTCTGGTTTGTCGGCTATAATACACACTTAATTGGGATAGGAGAAAAGCAAGCACATCAGTTGGGCAGGAGCAGAATCGTTTTTTTTATAATTTTAAGATCGGACTATGTTTCTAAAAACGTTTTTGCGCATAGCAATATGGATATTGATATTCAACCCTGTATTATTTGCAGGTTCCATACTCAATCCAGGATTCGAATTTACGGATCCCGGAACTGAATTCGATACGCCTACCGACTGGACAGTTGAAAATTACGCTGCCGCAGTGGATACGTTCATTCCATCAGAGTATAACGGTTCGAAAGATGCCTGGAAAATAGACCTTGACACCGGCTTATCGCCTTATCAGGGACAAAAACTTGCTCTGCTTTCAAATGGTTCATCCGATACGACTTACGGAAAAATGTACCAGCAAATTTATGTTGAAGCGGGGGATAAGATCACAGGAGCGTATTTCTTTGGCGTTTGTGATTATTCGACGTGGGATGATTATGCCTATATCAAACTAATAGCACTGCCGGAAAGTGGTTTAAGCGATGTTGAAATTGTTGCTGTCAGCCTTATTGATGTAGGTAATTATAGTTCTACCGAGGGATGGGTAGAATTTGAAAGCATTGTATTCGATGAATCAAATGCGGGAAGGTATATCCTGGAAATCGCAGTTTACGACCAGGCAGACTCAATACTTGAATCTTATTTCGCCGTTGATGGGCTGGCTATCGTTCCTGAACCTGCTTCGGTTATTCTGCTTTTGTCAGGTTTTTGTCTCCTTAGAAGAAAAAAAATAGCATAAAACATTTCTTAGTTTCTAATTCACCTCCTCAATGCCCTATAAAAACAATCGCCAATTCCTCAAAAAAATTATAAAATTATGTGTTAAGATAGGTAAAAATAAAGTCGATAGACAAAATGTTATGATTACGACAGAAAAAACAACAAGATTCAGATTTTTGAGCAGGCTTTTCAGCTCGGCCAAAGCTAAAACGGTCTCTGTGTTTTTCTGGTATCCAAGCAGCAGAGGTGCGATTGGTGAATCAAGTCCGAATACCAAAACCGTTCAGCTTCCTCCGCTAATGGTTCGTAAGGCTGCGTGGCGGCGATAATTAGATATCGATTAACATCAATTGACACATATAATTCGATATCATTCACACCATCCAAATAATCACTCAAAATGTCTCAAAAGAAAATAGTAGACAAACCTATATTGAGAATATAATATCACAAAAATGTAAGCATTGAGGCAATTTTTTCGCAGGAGCTAAAAATGGAATTAGGGATTATTGACGTACTGGTATTTGTTGGGTTTGTTATATGTGTAATTTCAGTTGGCCTATTTAAAAGCCGTCACGAAAGCACAAGTGAAGATTATTTTCTTGCAGGCAGAGGTTTGAGTTGGTGGCTCATTGGTTTTTCGCTTATCGCTGCCAATATCTCAACTGAACAATTTGTCGGTATGAGCGGCAACGCTGCAAGCCACGTTGGTTTGGCGATTGCCAGTTACGAATGGATGGCGGCTATAACACTTGTATTCGTCGCTTTTTGTTTCTTGCCGTATTTTCTCCGCGCAGGCATTTACACAATTCCAGAATTCCTCGAATATAGATACAATTCAACCGCCAGAGCAATTATGGCTTTGGCAACAATTTTCATATATATGCTGCTGCTTGGAGCTGTTACATATTCAGGCGCTCTCACAATCAGCACACTTGCCGGTCAAATGGGATATAATGTAAGTCTTCTTACCGGCTCAATGGTTATCGGCATTATAGCAATGTTATACGTTGCGGCGGGCGGATTAAAAGCCTGTGCGTGGGCTGATTTGATTCAGGGAAGCGCATTGATCGTAGGCGGTGCGGCTATAATGGTTTTCG
>MHYA01000064.1:5259-35197 GCA_001825675.1 Planctomycetes bacterium GWF2_42_9
GGCGCGATAACTATGCAGTCCTTTTCGCCTGAAACCGGTTCTATCGAACGGTTTATGAATCTTAACAAAATCCGTTTGAATATGTTTCTGCCAAAAACAGACAGCGTTCTGCCATGGACGGCATTGCTGCTGGGACTTTGGATTCCGAATTTTTATTATTGGGGTCTAAATCAGTATATAACACAAAGAACGCTCGGCTCAAAATCTCTTGCGCAAGGGCAGAAGGGTATTGTTTTTGCCGCCGCGTTGAAACTGATTATCCCTTTCACGATTGTTATACCGGGTATGATCGCGTTCAATCTTTATTCAAAGAATATGCAGTTTGAAGCTGCAAAAGATAACGCTCCTGTTTTTGTGAAATACACAAAAGCGAATCCGAACACGGGATTGGTTAAAGTTATAGATTCGCCGGATGCTGATACGGCAGCAAATTGGCCGCAGGGAATTTTTATGCTCGCGGTATTTGATGATGCAAAAGCAATGAACAGTGTCAAGGGTAAGAATGCGTTTGTGCTTCCAATTACAAAAGCGAACTATGACTTGACTGTGCCCACTCAATTTACAGTTTTCAAATCTGACGATAAATCCTGGGCGAGCGCATTTGAAAATTTTTCGGATGAGTTGGAAACGTACAATGCGTCGGTTGTAACTGCTGCAAAAGAGGCGGGAAAGCCTGTTGCCACTGAAAAATTCATCGCGTTTAAATATGATACGGCATTAGCACAGCTTTTGGGAAATGTGCTTCCGCAAAAGGTTGGAATTATCGGATTTGTACTTGCCGCACTTTTAGGCGCAGTAGTAAGTTCGCTTGCGGCGATGCTCAATGCGGCATCGACAATTTTCTCAATGGATATATACAAAAAATATATTTCCGCAAATGCGTCGCAAAAGTCTATAGTTTTTGTTGGTCGTACGTGTGTAGTTATATTTTCGTTTATAGCTATCGCGCTCGCTCCGCAGCTTGGTAATCCTAAAATCAGCAATAGTATCTTCACTATTATCCAGGAAGGACAGGGCTTTATATCTCCGGGTATTTTGGCTGTGTTCGTATTTGGCTTTATCGCCCGCAAAGCACCCCCAGCCGCCGGCGTTTGCGGACTGCTCACAAATATAATTGCTTATGGCATTTTGAAAGTTGCCGTCCCGAACGTTCAATTCCTGAATCGTATGGCCATTTGCTTTGCACTTTGTTTTGTCGTGATGTTTATTATCAGATTGGTTAAGCCGCTGGCACAGCCGATAGAATTCAAGACGAATACCACGATTGAACTTCATAGCTCACGCGGTGCATTAATAGCAGGTATAGTTGTCGTTGTTGTTACGTTAGTATTTGATCTGATCTTCAGTCCGCTGGTACTGGCTAAATAACTTTTACATAAATTGGGGACTGGTCATTGGGCTGGTCCTCATTCTTTTATCTGTTATTTTAAGGCCTCAAGTTGCTGCCAGCGGGCATAAGCGTTATCGAGCAATTTGCGCAATTCGTCTGCTTTTGCGCCTGTGGCGGCGATTTCTGTTTGACTTTTTTTGTAGAATGAAGGGTCGGCCATTGTCTCATGCAGTTTATGCAACTCATTTTCCATTTTCTCGATGGAATTAGGCAGAGCGTTTAATTCCTGCTTTTCCTTATTGCTTAATTTCCGAACTTTTATTTTTTCCTCTGGCGGTTTTGTTTCTGTTACCGTTTTATTCTCTGGCAAAACGGATTTATCCTTTGCCTTTTTCTGACGAACCCAATCATCATATCCTCCAACATATTCATTTACAACGCCGTCGCCTTCCATTGCGATTATGCTCGTAACGACATTATTTAAAAATTGTCGATCGTGGCTGACAATCAGAATCGTGCCGGAATAGTCAAGCAAAACTTCCTCAAGCAAATCGAGCGTCTCCATATCAAGGTCGTTTGTCGGCTCATCCATTATCAGCAGATTCGACGGCAAGGTAAAAAGTCTGGCAAGCAGTAATCTGTTCCGTTCGCCGCCGGAAAGATTCAAGAGGGGACTTAAACACTGATCCGCCGTGAACAGAAAATCCTTAAGATAGCCAACGATATTCCTGCGAGCACCGTTGATTTCGATAGTTTTATTTCCGCCCGCGATATTTTCATAAACGCATTTACCATAGTCAAGCTCGGCGTGCAGTTGGTCAAAATACGCGATCTCAAGATTTGTTCCCTGCCGTACCGAACCGCTTTGAGGCTCAATCTGCTGGAGCAGTATTTTGAGCAAAGTTGTTTTGCCGCATCCGTTTGGGCCAATGATGCCAACTCTATCGCCTCGCATAATTGTTGTTGTGAAATTTGAAATAAGCGGCTTGTTAGAATCATACGAAAACGAAATATCCTTTGCGTCAATCACCAATCTGCCCGATTGCTGAACCTGCTGTAATTGGATTTGCACATTTCCAATTTGTTCTCTGCGTTCCTTTCGCTGCTGGCGCATACTTTTCAATGCCCGTACTCGGCCTTCGTTTCTTGTTCGCCGAGCTTTTATACCTTTGCGGATCCAGACTTCCTCGCTGGCAAGTTTTTTATCGAACAACGCTTCTTCCGCTTCGCGTGCTTCGTTTGCTATATCTCTGCGAGCGAGAAAAGTATCATAATCGCACGAATAATTCGTAACCAGGCCTCTATCAAATTCCAAAATCCTTGTCGCAAGTTTATTTACAAACATCCGGTCATGGCTGACAAAAACAAGCGTGCCTTTATATTGCTGAAGGAATTCCTCGATCCACGTAACTGTCTGAATATCAAGATGGTTTGTCGGCTCATCGAGCAGCAGCACATCGGGTTGGCGTACAAGAGCCTGCGCAAGCAAGGCCCTGCGTTTCATACCTGCCGATAAATTTTCCGCCTGAACATCGCCGTCCAGTTCCATATTTTGAATTATGTCCGCGACGTATTTATCCATTTGCCAGGCGTCTTTGCTGTCGATTTCGTGCTGCAAGTCTTCGAGCTTTTTCAGGAGAGATTGATTTTCGTGATCCAAAGCTAATTGGTGGCTGACAATATGGTACTCTGATAAAAGATGTCCGCATTGGCCAAGACCTTCGGAGACTAGCTCGAAAACAGTGCCTTTGAGATTATTTGGAACATCCTGCGTCAGGCAGGTGATCGAGATTTTCGGCTTAAACGAAATTGTTCCTTTTTCAGGAATGACGCTGCCGGTGATTAGTTTCATAAACGAAGTTTTGCCGACGCCGTTGCGGCCGAGCAGACAAATTCTTTCGCCTGCCTCAAACTGCAAATTTATATTTTCAAGCAAAGGTCTGCCGCCAAAACCGATGCTCACATCCTGAATTCCAATTACTGCCATAAGATTAAATGCCTTTATCGTTTCACGTGAAAACGAAGCATTATAACAAAAATATCTATGCGCATCTAACTATCTTCTTTAAATTTTTCCGTATTTGTAGTAAAATTTTTTCCATTATGGAAGATATAGACCAATATTTTATGAAAGCCGCCATTGATCAGGCGTATATCGCATTGGAAAATGAAGATGTGCCTGTCGGTGCGGTAATTGTCAAAGAAAATAAGATCATCGGCAAAGGCTACAATCAGCGTCATCATCTGAACGACCCAACCGCTCACGCCGAGATAATTGCCCTGACCGCGGCTGCCGAGTATGTCGGCCATTGGCGTTTGCACGGCTGTACGATTTATGTAACGCTTGAGCCTTGTCCGATGTGTGCCGGTGCTTTGGTGCTGGCGAGAATGGACAGGCTGGTTTTCGGATGCACCGACCCCAAAACCGGTGCGTGCGGAAGTTTGTATAATATTGTGCAGGATCAGCGGCTCAATCACAGGCTTGAAGTAACAAAAGATGTCCTTGGGCAGGATTGCGCGACGCTTTTGCAGGATTTTTTCCGAAATAAGAGAAAACCAATAGAAGACAGTGCCTGACTTTAATCGACAACATATTGACACGGAATATTTATAATCTATAATTATGTTTGTAAACACATTAAAACTCAAACCGTATAATTTTATGTATAAATTCCCAAATTAAACTCAAAAGGAGCTTTAATACTAAATTGGAAAAAATGCGAGATAATATAGCGGTTAAACGCGAAAAAGCGGTTCTTGTTGGAGCTGTTTTAAAAAGCGAACTTAAAGAAGATGATGAATTGGCTGAACTGTCCGCGCTTGCCGAAAGTGCCGGTGCTGTAATAGTGGACAGGGTTCAGCAGAAAATATCAGAGATTAATCCCGCGACATACATCGGCAAAGGTAAAGCCGAGATGGTAAAACAGCGTGTGAAGAAGAATAAAGCTGATGTCGTGATTTTTGATAATGATCTTTCGCCCGGCCAAATCCGTGAACTGGAATCGATCATAGAAACCAAAGTGCTTGACCGAAGCGAATTGATTCTTGATATCTTTGCAAGCAGGGCACAAACAAAACAGGCAAAACTCCAGGTCGAACTTGCGCAGTTGGAATATACATATCCGAGACTTACCCGAATGTGGTCGCACCTTGATACCGTTACCGGAGCGGCAGGCGGGCCAAGTGCCGGTGCTGTCGGTGCGATTGGTACAAGAGGCCCCGGCGAAAAACAGCTAGAAATCGATCGAAGGCTTGTCAGCAAACGTATCACCGAATTAAAACGCGATCTTAAAGAGATCGATAAGCGAATCGTACGAGAGATTGAAGCCAGAAAAGGGCAGTTCAAAATTTGTCTGGTTGGCTATACGAACGCAGGCAAAAGCACACTGATGAACGCGCTTACCGATGCTGGCGTTTACGTCGAAGACAGGTTATTTGCGACACTAGATACACGTACAAGGCAATGGACGCTTGACGGTGCGAAAAAGGCGCTGATAAGTGATACTGTTGGTTTCGTTAAAAATCTGCCGCACCAGCTAGTCGCATCTTTCAAAGCGACGCTCGAAGAAGCTATCAACGCCGATTTGCTTTTACACGTTGTTGACGTTTCAAACGAGGATGTTGAATCGCAGGCACAAAATGCAAAGAAGGTTCTCGAAGAAATCGGCTGCGGCAATAAACAAACGCTTATACTTTTCAATAAATCCGATGTTGTCCGAAGTCAATCGCATTTCGAATTTATGCAGACGGTGTACCCTGAAGCTATTTGTGTTTCCGCAAAGACTGGCCTGAATCTTGATTTGCTAAAACGAAAGATTCTTGAGATTTATGAAGGCGGAATTTTGTCTTTGCAGATCACCGCGCACGCCGGCGATGGAAAAATTCAAAGTTTCCTACAAGCCCACGCAAACATCATTCATCACGAATATACCGACAGCAACGTCGTTATGGATGTCAGAATCGGGAAAAACCAGTTGTCGCAGTTGTATAAGTACAAACCTTTGGAAATCAAAGAGCAGTAGTTTTTCCTTGATTTACAGCCGTTTAAGCATATAATAACACTGTTCTCTTTCATATTGAGAAACAGAGGGATTTTCTTTTTATTTCCAGGGACGAATTGATAGTTTCAATCTGCGCAAATTTTTCTGAAGGGGTAGATAATGAAAAAGATCGTTTTAATTTTCGTTTACCTGATGTTTATTGCGTTATGCCAGGCGGCGGAAAACCAGCACAATCCGCAAAATCGTAAAAGCAAAGAAATCGAGGAGATTGATAATTACATTTCACGTTTGCGGCTCGAAATCGAAAGCGAATATAAATACCGCATTGTTCAGGCTAATCAGTGGACACAAGCCGAAATCAATTTGCTTGAAGTCCCTGACAAAGCGGTGTTCGCAAACCTGACCGAACAAGCGGATTTATCACAAACAATTTTGAATATCAATAATTTGGATTATATATTGCCGGAGCCGTTCTATCCCGGAATAGAAAGGACTCGGCTCTTTAGAGATGGGCCGTTTATCAGTACCGGCTATGGTGAAACGACGGCGAAATTTCACCGCAGGCCGGAATCGCCGAAACTGGCGGCTATGCGTTTTGCTGAAGTTCAAACCAGAATCACCGAACGAAAAAGTCGGTTAATGACAATGCAGGATTACGAGATTGTAAATATCGAACGGCAAAAAGAATATGCGTTGAATATAATTTTGCCGAATCTTGAAAAGCGATTAAAGGAAAATCTCGCAAAACCGCAGCCAAATGAAACAAACGGTTTGATAACGGCAATTATTTATTCGCCAGATAAATCTTCGGCTGTTATTGACAGCGAAATTGTGCATAATGGCGATACGATCCACGGCGTTAAAGTTAAACAAATACACAATAACAAAATCGAATTTGAGAGGGATGCCGTAACGTGGGAGCAGCAGGTTCAGCAAACGCCTTCAAATTACTGGCAATAACATCAATTAAAACACGTTGCAATTATAAAAATTATTAATATAATTCCACCCTATGATTAAAAATATATCAATTATAGGCGACGGTGCAATGAGCAGTGTTTGTTCGATGCTGCTATGTGAAAAAGGTCTTTCAGTTCGTATGTGGGGACACGATGCGAAGCAGCTTGCGCAAATTCAGGAAAAACGCGAAAATTTCAAGTTTTTGCCCGGCTACAAACTCCCTGATTCGCTCGGATTTCAGGCAGACGATTCTCAAATAATGAAGAATGCGGATTTGATCGTTTCCGCTGTCCCTTGTCAATTTATGCGCCCTGTCTGGAAAAGACTTTCGCAATATGTCAATGCGAATGTTCCAATAGTTTCAGTCGCTAAAGGAATAGAAAATGAAACCCTTCTTCGGCCCAGTCAGATAATTTATGATGTGCTTGGCGAGAAGATAAAAGTTGTCGCGCTTTCAGGCCCGACAATCGCCGAAGAACTCGCAAAGAAATTACCAGCGACCGCGACCGCAGCATCTAAAGATGAAAGACTTGCCGGCGCTGTCCAGGAAACTTTTAACGCAGCGTATTTCCGCGTTTACCGCAACAGCGATATTGTCGGAGTCGAACTTGCCGGTGCGATGAAAAACGTAATCGCGATCGCCGCAGGTATCGTTGACGGCATACAAATCGGCGACAACGCAAAAGCGGCTCTTCTTTGCAGAGGTCTTGCGGAAATCACAAGGCTTGGCGTCGCTCTCGGCGCAAAAGAACAAACCTTTTCAGGCCTAAGCGGTCTGGGCGATCTTGTAACGACCTGCATCTCACCGATGGGACGCAATAGAAGTCTCGGCCAGCGAATCGGCAGGGGCGCAACAGTGCAGGAAGCTATCGCTGCCACGCATTCAGTTGTTGAAGGTATCGCAACTTGCAAGTCCGTAGTTGATCTTGCTAAGAAAAATTCAATTAATATGCCAATTACTGAATCCGTTTATCAAATCCTGTTTGAAGGTAAGAGCGTACCGGCTGCGATCGAAGAATTAATGGCTCGGAAGCTAAAAGCCGAATAGTCCGAAAATAACACATAGGTTTTTGTTAATTAGCATAAATCTCAACCTAAGTCGCTCCCTTATTCTGTCGATAAATAGCTTATGACCATAATCTATTTAGGCAGGATTCAATATGACCACAGCGATATGTGAAAAAACGGAAACAACTTTAGTAAAGAAGTTATTGGCCGATGCAGTAAAGGCAGGCGCAAGCGATTTGCATATAAATGTCGGTATGCAGCCGGTGCAGAGAATTCACACCGAACTTATACTGACCAAAGATGAACCGATAACCGCAAAACAGGCCGAGGATATGGTTCTTGAAATGGTGGGGCCGGAGAGATACAAAGTTTTCCTCGAAACTCGCGATTATGACTTCTCAACAACAATCGAAGGCGGTTTTCGTTTTCGAGTAAACGCACACTATCAAAAAGAGACAGTCGCTATTTCATTCCGTTTAATTCCAAATAAAATACCTGATGTTACGCAAATAAATTTGCCAAGCTCAATTATAGAATTGACAGATCTGCCTAGAGGTCTTGTTCTCGTAACAGGTCAAACTGGTAGCGGTAAAAGCACGACCCTTGCGGCTATGATCGGCAGGATCAACAAGACATCCGCCAAAAGAATTATCACGATGGAAGATCCGGTCGAATACGCTTTCGAAAATGACAAGTGTATGATCGAACAGCGAGAAATTGGTTCAGACTGCACGAGCTTTGCGTCTGGTCTGAAACACGCTTTAAGACAGGACCCGGAAGTTATTCTCGTCGGCGAAATGCGAGACCTCGAAACAACAAGCGCGACAATTACAGCCGCAGAAACAGGCCATCTTGTTTTCAGTACGCTGCACACGATGAACGCCGCCCAAACGATCGAACGTGCTATAGATATTTATCCGCCCGGCCAGCAGAACCAGATTCGTGCGATGCTCGCAAATACTTTGCAGGCTGTTGTTTCGCAAACGCTTTTCAAACGTATAGATAAGCCGGGAATGGTTCCGGGGATTGAAATTATGATTTGCAACCCCGCTATAAGAAACTGTATCCGTGAAAACAGAATTCACGAAATCCCGAATATCATCACAACTTCACGCAAACTCGGTATGCAGGAAATGGATACAAGTATCGCAGAGCTTTACTTTAAGGGTATGATAAGCAAAGAAGATGCGATAACCACCGCGACAAATTCCGCGCGAATGGAAAAAACTATTTCACCTGAAAACAAGGAAATATTCCTGCGCCAACTGCAAATGCAGCAGCAGATGCAAAATCAAATGCCTATGCGTAACTAAATATTATTGCAGAGATAGCCGCCGTCGATCGGAAGCGTAACACCTGTAACAAAATTAGAAGCATCCGAAGCGAGGAAAATCGTTGCGCCCGTCAGATATTCCGGCAAACCAAAACCGCCCATCGGCGTTCTAGCAAGCACATCTTTGCCGCGTTGTGTCGGCGAACCATCGTCGTTGAGCAGAAGTTTTCTGTTCTGGTCGGCAACGAAAAAGCCAGGTGCGATTGCGTTTACTCTAATACCATAAGGAGCCAGTTCTTTCGCATGGCCCATTGTCTGATTCATTACAGCGGCCTTTGCCGATGAATATGCCCAAATACCCGAAAGCGGATTAAAGCCCGCCATTGAAGCGATATTTATAATTCTGCCCTGAATCTTGTTATCGATCCAGTATTTGGCAAGATGTTTTGAAGGCAGGATACAGCCTGCGAGCAGATTCAATTTCAGAACAAATTCGAAATCTTCGGTTTTTAAATCAACAAGCGGGCCTTTGCCTCGGTTTCCGCCTGCGCCATTTAAAAGAATATCGACAGAGCCGAAAATTTTGACCGATTTTTCAAGTGCCTGTGCAATTGAATTTTCATCCATAAGGTTGACTTCAACAGTCGCAACCTGTGATTTATTCCCACACGTTTTTGCGATAACTTCTGATTTCGCGGCCAGTCCCGCAGGATTAATATCCCAAAGAATCACATTTGCGCCTGCACAGGCAAAACCTTCGCCAATAGCGCTGCAAAGCGTTCCGCCGCCGCCTGTTATAATAGCTGTTTTTCCTTTAAGTCCATACTTGGCATCAAGATACGACATTTTTAGCACTCCATGTTAATGTTGCAATTTATATTTGATATATAATATTTAACTCCATGCCCCAAAAAATGCAAACCAAAAATGGTACTTTTTTTGTACCAATTTTATTTTTAAGGAAAATTCAACAATTCAAAGTTCAAAGTTGAATGTTCAATGTTGAATGTTAAAATATTTATTGAAAATCCTTACAATAATGGAGTTCAAAAAATGTTCGTGATGCACATTAATATTAAAGTTAAGCCCGAGTTCGTTGAAGAGTTCAAACAGATTTGTATTGAGAACGCAAAGAACAGCGTTAAAGAACCGCTTATCAAACGCTTTGATTGTTTGCAGCAGGCTGACGATCCCACACGATTTGTTCTCGTCGAGGCTTATGAAAATGAAAGCGGCATCGATGCACACCGCAAAACCGCCCATTATAATAAATGGAAAACAGAGGCCGAAAAAATGATGGATGGCGAAAGAACAAGAACAAAGTTTGCGCCAGTCTGGCCGGAAAAATACTGATTCAGGATACAGAGCTTAGAACGCAGAACTTTTTTCTATGCACTGGCGATAACGGATTTTTTGTCTGCCGCCGGGAATATTAAATTATCCGTTTCACTGGAACTGCGGTTATAATCCACAATAGCCATTGCTTTCGACATAATTGTTTTATGGCAGCAATCAACGCTCAAGACATCGCATTCTGTTCCGAGGATGAATGGATGGCCGGTGGATTTCATTTTTTCGTGCAGTTCAAGTGCGGTGCGTCTGACTTCGGCTTTAGTAATCGCGTCGTCGGAGAAGAATTTTTTCGATGGCAGATTGCCGTAGAGAACGATATCTTTCGACACAATCGCGGCATCTTCCCAGAGCTTGCGAGAGCTGCCCAAACTCATCATCGCAGGTTTCAATGAAACAAACCCTTTGAGCATATCTTCTGTTAATTCGCCGCAGCAATGGAAAATCAAATCAACGCCGGCGTTATCCAATTCCGCTTTGATCTGCCTAAGATATTTCAAAACCATTCGTTCGAAAATATCCGAGCCTTGTTTCATTTGATTAGGCGAGATATAAACTTTATTTGCCGCCGGTTCCGCGATGAAAAATGCTTTTGCGCCTGCCTTTGCTTGTGCTTTGAACGAATGGAGAATAATCTCAACGGCCAATTCCATAAGCGTTTCGATTGTTTTCACTTCAGGGTCGTTTTCAGCGGTAAGGCCTGTGCCTGCCATATAAACAGGTGTAATGGGGTCGGCGAGAAGTTTAGTCATTAAGGAAAATGGGCCAATACCCATACCGACAGGAACGAGGTCTGTATTTTTAACGGTGAAACTGATTGCGTCGATGTTTGCTTTGAGACGAGGGTCGAGCGGGCCATGAATTTTTTCGCGGATCGTTTTTAATTGTTCATCTGTCGGGCAGGATGAAAAATGCCAGGTTGGGATTTGGTCTTCTGGGATGCCAAGCGATCGCAGCATCAGAGCCTTTTCGAGCATTAAATCCATCACAGGAACGGCAAGAGGCGTTTTAAAGCGTCTGGCTGCTTCGGCAATAACATGGCCGAGACGAACACCATCACGCAAAATTTCATTATGGTCTTTATATTCTTTTAAAACTAAATCCGCGCCAATAGGAAACGCCAATCTTGCTTTAGCCAAATCAAGGAAGAACTCACGACTCATACAATACCTTTATCAAAAAACCAAAAATACGAATAAATAACTAAATATAGGATATTAAAAATTGATGTTACTATCTTGCTATAAACAATTAATTAATTGTAGTATTGTGCTTTTGTGGGTGGATTTTATTTTTGCATTGATTTGATTATTGTACTATTATGCTAAAGTTTGTAAGTTTTCACGCGGTGGTAGTATTTGTCAGATTGCAATCATCTTCCAAACAGCCAGCCAGAACGGCATTGTTATGATACACGCAAGATAAGATAATAACAGAATGGAGCCGATTTCCTGTTCGTTGCCGCCGTAGTGCTTTATCTGCAAAATCAAACCCGTCGCTGGAGAAGATGATGATTGGAGTACTAGCAAATCGCAAAGAAGCGGAAAGTTTTTGTTCAGTCCTGTTAGCAGAAGAATGCCGATTGTAATAATCGGAACCAGAAGCAGTTTGATCACCAAAACTTTGGCCGCATCGAGAGCATAAGATTTTATGCTGAATGAAATAGTGCCTAAAACAGCGCCGAGAATAAATGTCGCGATCGGAACGGTGGCAGAGCCTAGCAGGTCTGTCGATTTAAGTATAGGGTCTGGGATGAACCGTTGCAACCTCAAAAGCACAAGCAAAATCGCAACAATGCTTGCAACAAAAGGCGGAGTAAAAAGCGATTTGATGGTCAGCTTTTCGTCTGGTGCTGAACTGACCAGATATTTGCCCATCGACCATAAAAGTGGACTTAAGCCAAGTATGAACAGAAAACAATACATCGCGAATTTGTCAAACTGATCAGGATATAAGAATTGACCGATCGGAAGGATTAAGTAACCTGCGTTTTGAAGGGCGGCTGGCGCGAACAGATGTTTTTTTGTGTTAATATTCGGCCAAAATAAAATTAACGCGAAAATAATGCCTGTGCCTACCATTAAAATAGCTGAAATCGGAAGTATCGGCCAGAGCTTGAATTCGGCAGGTTTAAAATTGATAATGATATTTGAAAATGTCATACAGGGCAGCAGAATGCGTACTCCTATCGCGGAAATGGCTTTTAACTGTTCCTGCGTCAGGATGTTTTTGCGCATAAGCAAGCCCGCGGCAATCGCAATAAGCAGAATTTGAAACACTGCCCAAAACGTAGTTGTAAATGAATTTATAAAAGTAGTAATCATTGAAATTTCATATTTTATTGTTAGTATAGTCGCTATTATTGATATTTTCCTGAAAATCAGATTTTTTACAAGGAATAAATTTTATGGCATCAGAAATGATAAAAAAATATGCAAAACTGCTGGTAAATTATTCGATGGGACTTAAAAAGGGCGACAGGGTGCTGCTGGTTTCGACCTATCTTGCGGAAGAGTTACTGAAAGAGGTTTACGCGGAGGCTTTGAAGGTCGGGGCATATCCCGATTTCAAGGTTGCACTTAACGGCACCGAAAAAATATTTTACGATAATGCCAGCGATGAGCAGCTTGAATATATCTCTCCGATAACGAAATATGTTTATGAAAATTATAATGCTCTGCTGAATGTAATCTCGCCTTTCAATGTAAAGGAATTGCAGAATACGCCTGCCGAGAAGAAGCAAAAAGCAAGTGCCGCAAGAGCGGACTTAAATAAGATTTTTATGAAAAGGGCGGCTGCGCACGAGCTTCGCTGGACGCTATGTGTTTATCCGACGAGCGCAGAGGCACAGGAATGCGGATTGAGTATCAGCGAATATGAAGATTTTGTCTGCAATATATGTTTTCTGAACGAGCCGGACCCGATCGCGTGCTGGAATAAACTTGAGCAGGATCAGCAGCGGGTCGTTGATTTTCTCAACAGCAGAAAAGAAGTGCAATTCAGGGGCAGCAATATCGATGTGAAATTCAGTACCGAAGGCCGAAAATGGATCAATTCAAGCGGCCATAATAATATGCCAAGCGGCGAAGTGTTTACCGGGCCGGTCGAAGATTCGGTGAACGGTTTTGTGCGTTTTTCATATCCAGGAATTTATATGGGGCAGGAAATAGAAGATATTTCGCTGGAGATAAAAAACGGCGAAGTTGTGAAAGGCACTGCGGCAAAGGGGCAGGACTTATTGAATAAGATTCTCGATGTACCAGGCGCAAGAAGATTTGGCGAAGCGGCTGTCGGTACAAACGAACGTGCTAACAGATTCACAAAGAATATGCTTTTCGATGAAAAAATGGGCGGTACGATCCATATGGCGATTGGAGCGGCTTATCCTGAAACCGGCGCAACAAACGAATCCGCGATCCACTGGGATTTGCTGGCTGATATGAAAGACGGCGAAATTCTCGCAGACGGCGAAGTTATTTACCGCAACGGGAAATTTATAGTCTAAGGGAATATAACCTTGTCATTCTGAACGAAGTCCCCATATGGGACGCAGTGAAGAATCTAGTTATATGCCGTTCTCTAAAGCACCGCAGGGAACGTTTTGCATATTTTTCAAAGCTGTTGCAATGCCGGGCATAACCGAAGCGATTCTTGCCAATTCTATTTTGGTCAAGGGGTTTTCGATTGCGCGGTAAACAACAAGCATACCCAATGCAGGCCCTGCTTTATTAAGGCCGATTGCCGCCAGAGATATTTTTTTCAGAATCGCAGGCGATGCGAAGAATCCCATTTCGCATAACTGATCGACAGAGCAAACCTGGCCTGTTTGGCAAACGAGCTGAACCAGTCTTGGTGAAAGGTACGGACCGATCTGCTTTGGTATATTGTCGAGATTTGAATCCATCGAATAAATATATATTTGCGGTTTGCCTGCCGACATAAAAACGATAGCCATATTTACTTCGTCGAGATTTTCTGTGAAATATTCGCCGACATTTTTCGCCAACTGTTCGGAATTATTTATGCCGAGAATATTCTCATAAAAATCGGCCGCGAACTGGAAATTTTTAATATGGCCGATAAATTCTGAATGTGATTTCAGAATGTCATTACACAACATATCGATCTGCTTTTTTTGCGATCGTTTTACTTTATTTAATTTGTGAACCAACTGACGCAAACGTATATTACGTTCTTCCTTCAAAAGCTGTCTCCTTAAAGGATTAAAAATTAGTACGTTCTTATTTCGTCAAAATCTGGGTGTGATTTAATGAGGATTTATGAATTTAAATTTGTGCATAACGTCCAATAAACAGCCGTTTGAAGGTGATTTATGTGTAAAATTATGGGCGAAAGGGAAATCTGCAATACAGCCGGTGTTATTCGGACTTACGTGGCATTCGTATCGAAACGATTGTACCCTTGTCGAGTTGGCTTTCGAGCAGCAGTTTGCAGCCGTTGTTTCGCAACAGGCTTGCCGCGATAGCCAGACCCATTCCGCGTTGTCTGCCTGCGGGCTTATCTGAATAGAATGGTTCGGACGCTTTTTTCACCGTCTCTTCGCTCATCCCGCAGCCCTGATCCTGTATGCGGATCTCGACAAAGCCGGCCAGATGTTCGCTGCCGGAAATTATGACAGGGCCGTTGCCGCTTTCATAAGATTCGAGAGAGTTATAAATTATTTGCGCGATCGCCTCTGCGGTTTGTTCGGCGTCGACTTCGATATCGTTTAAATTCTCGATAGAACTTTCGATAGTGATGTCGAGCGGTTCGTCCAGGTAATGATTATTTACTTTCTCAATGCAGTTGTTGATCATTATGAACGGCGAAACTGTACGAATGTGCGGTTTCGTCGGGCGGGCATAACTCATCAACTGGCCGACAATTTCATACGCCTGTTCGGTTTTTTCGCTTATCTGTTTGAGCATCAGCAGTTTTGTTTCATCGGTTTCCTGCTGTTTTAAAATCTGTGCCCGACCGGAAATTACGGTGAGCGGATTATTTAATTCGTGAGCTGCGCCTGCCGCGATTTCCGCGATAACTTCACGCATCTCATCGGGCGATTGTGCTGTTGGTTCGATTTGAATTATCGGTTGATCTGAAGCACTCTGCTGCAACGGCTGAATTTGCGGCTGCTGGATCTGAACAGCCTGCTGTGTAGGTTCTCCAAAATTATCGAGCAATGCCTGTGCGATCGAAATATTATATTCTTCCGCGGACTTTGCCGAAAGTATCTGCGATACAAGCAAAGCGATTTGCGAAATATCAAACTCATTATCCGCTTTAATAAACAATTCACCAATCGTATCGAGCTTTGCACACATCGTTCCGGCATCAGCAAAATCAAGCTCCTCCGGCGTGGGAGTATCTTCGAATGCGAGAAATTCCGTTGAATAACCCACGGTTTTCGCGGCCTCTTTTTTCGCTTCGAGATATATACACGCTTTTTGCGCATCAAACTTTTTGCATATCGATTCACAAATTATCCCTGCGGCTTCAATCGCGGAGACAGCAGGTTTAACAGCATTCCATAAATAGCTTTGCAAATCTGTAAAATTCTGCTCTGAAGGTTTATCAAGAAGAGAGATCAGCGCCTGTTTGATGATCAGACTGTCTTGTTTATCTTCGGATGTATTGAGCTTTGACGCGAAATTTTTAATTTTCTCGTTTATATCTTTGATGTCGAACGGGCTTATCGCAAGAGCGGCAGGTGCGGCAACCGAGTTGCTGCCGTTGTTTATGTGGTTGGCCATCATATCAGCCAAACGAACCGTCAGCACGATTTCGATATTCGCAAGGTTTTCCAGCTTGTCGGCAGCGGGACTGCAATAAAGCCACGCTGAATCAGCGACCGCTTGTGGCAATAACCATTTTTGCGCAAGCTGCCTTGAGATTACGTTGTGCGTCAGGCCGAGATTTTCTTTTTCGAGTTTGAGCAGAGTTTGGCAATCGCCGTTAGCGTCTTCAAACATTCGTGCAAGACTCTTGGGATAAAGTTCTGCAAGAGCGAGCAAACCAATATCAGCGAAAAGGCCTGCAAGAAAAGCAAGGCTTTCGTTCGCTTTTACTTTGACAGCGATTAATTTCGCCGCATAAGCACGAATCGCCGCTTGTTTATTTAACTGCTGAACAGGAATTTGCGAATGCAGATTTTCAACATCGAAAGTCCTGACGTTCAGAAATGTTTTGAGGATTTTATTGACAGGTATTTTATTTATATTCTGTTCGAGATTGAGATTCTCGAATGCAAGTTCAACATTGTGCTGCCTGCAAAGACTGAACATAGCAATCGCAACCGCCGGGTCTGTCTGCGCGATGTGTATCAATGCCGGTCTGTGTTCTGTCGCAGACTTTATACATTGAGTTACACTATCGGGATGCACAGCAGGGCAATCTAGCTGATATAAAGCAAACGCCGCATTTCTTGCGGAGACATTTGATAAAACACTTGCCATTGATCTTATCTTCTTCCGTGGATAACAGCGTGGGCTAAAGCCCACCCTACATTACTATTCAATACAAACAATTAAGCCTGAAGCGTAACTGCGATTCTTTCGATCAGTTCCGTGATATTGAACGGTTTCTTAACGAAAGCCTCTGCGCCTGCTTTAAGCAGATCATCAATTTCCGCCTGATTGATAACGCCGCTGATGATAATGATTCTTGTGTTTGCGAATTCAGGGTCTTGTTTGATTGTCTTGCAGACGATGTTGCCGTTGACGTCCGGCAGCATATAGTCGAGAAGGATCAAATCAGGCCTGAATTTCTGGGTCATTATGCCAGCGTCATAACCGGTAGAAGCGGTTCGGACTTCAAACCTGCCGTCCCTTGCCAAAACATCGGTCATAAGTTCAACTATTTCAGCGTCATCATCAACGATAAGAAGACGTTTCCTGCCTGTTTGAAGATTTAGGATAGGAATGTTGTTTTCCTTCATAAACTTCATAAGACTGTCGCGTGGAATTTTCCGGAATTTGGAACCCGGAATGCGAAAACCACGCAGCCTTCCAGAATCAAAACATCTGATAATAGTCTGCTGACTGAGGTTACAAAGTTCCGCAGCTTCGCCCGTCGTGTAAAGTTCTTTTGTCGTATCCATACTCTTTTTCCTCGCCTAATGAATGTCCATATTCTATTTCCGTCCTAAGTTGCCTTTTCTGCCTAATTTAACTGGGTTTTGATGTTTGTCAATATTAAAATAATAAATGTAACTATTTATCGTTAAATTTTTTCACTTGCCGAACAATTATACCGATAATCTATTGTACTCATTTTATTTTGTTACTCTGTTAGCAAATCATTAATAACGTATTTACAATAAGTTAAAAGCGGTCGTAAAACTTAGCCTAAATCTGTTGAGAAAAAACTTCGCTTCAGTTAAACTCAATAATTATTTGAAATTTTTTATCCAAACAATGAAAAATATTTATTATTTGTTAATTTTGATAGTTTGTATGCTGCCGATAGCTGGCTGTATTCAGGGGCAGGCAACAGTCAGCCTTAATTCTGATGGCTCCGGCAAGCTAAATATCGAAGTCGTTATCGACCCGTGTTGTGCACAAATTCAAGGTAGTGGGTGGGGGGCTTATAGAACCTATCTTACCCAAATTAAAGATTCGCTTCTCCAATCGGAAGGTATTGATGCCTGGAGTCAGGTCGAGTGGAAGGCGCTGCAAAATGGAAAGTATTATTTTAAAGGTCAGGCTTATTTCAACTCTATTGACAATGTTGTAATACACCTGGGGCAATATAAAGCAAATCTCAAGGCCATTTTTATAAAAGACGCTAACGGGAATATTCTCGAAATACAATCCGATAAAATTCAGGCAGATGAAAAACCGTGGGGAAAGCAAAATTCAGCTTTGCGGTATAAACTTTTTTCAGTGGATATGGCGGAAATCTTAAGGGGCTTTCGGCTTGATTTAATTTTTATTCTGCCGCAAAAAGCAGAAAAGATAACAGGCTTTGACACTATTGATGAGCAAACGGTTCACTATCTTTTGAGCGGCAAAAAGATGATATATTTGCTGGAGTATATCAGGCAAAATAGCTTGTACCAACTGCCGGAAAGGTGGAATTACAATAAGCTGAAGTTTTTCAATAATGAATTGATTTCTTTGTATTTGGATAAGATCGAACCTTTGCACGTGCAATTTGCAGGCAATTCAAATGTATTTGACTTCGCACAGGAAAAAGCAGCCGCAAAAAAGGATATAATTGAAATAATCGATAGACTTGAAGGCGAAGCGGCAAAAGCGAAGTTAGAACAGCAACTGGCGGAGAAATCAACTGTAACGCAAAAACAGATTGAACAAACCCAGCCGAAAGAAGGCATCGAATCCCGACTTCGATCCGCACTTATATACGAATCGAAAAACCAATACGAACAAGCGATTAAAATTTATACAAAAATAATTGAAGCCAACCAAGCAGAATCAAAATTTCTCGCGCAAGCTCATTATCGTCTTGGGTTGTGTTACTTTGAAAAAGGCGAGAAAGAAAAAGCACTCAAACAATTTGAAACTGTGATTCTTAATTTCAGCAACCAAAGACAAGCCGCAGTTCGCTCTTCAAATATGATTCGTGATATACGCAACGAGTCTGCCGTTAGAAAAGCAGACAGGATTTTGCGCGGGCCGACGATAATAGGTTCATCGCCTGATTTATATTTGCAGGATGTAAATTCCGCATCTGTAAACAGCATCACGATTCAATTCAGTCAGCCGATGGATCCGACAAACTGGTTTTATTCGTCTTTTTCGCCTGGCAAATTGCCGAAAGTAACCGGTGTTCCGACTTTTGATTCGGAAGCTAAAAGCTGGACTCTGCCAGTGCAGCTCGAACCCAATGAGGTTTATGCGATTGGCATCAACTGCGGCGATGCGATGACAAAACAGAATGTAAATCCGGGTTTTCGCAGTATAAAAGGGCAATTATGCAAACCTTTTGTGCTGGTATTCGCCACAATGAACGATGCGAACGAACCAACCGATATAGATGCCAAACTTATCGATAAAAGCGAAGAGATTAATATTCACGATTAATTGTAGGTGGTTTTTGCTTGACCGCCGTATTAAAACTGGTAAATTACTAGGCTCACTGCGGATGTGGCGGAATTGGCAGACGCGCAGGTTTCAGGTACCTGTGAGCTTACGCTCTTGAAGGTTCGACTCCTTTCATCCGCATTTTCATTAGCTGGTAAGGACTTACATCAGTTTTTCAATTCTAATTTTTCCTATTGAAATAACTTCACTGTGAAAAAATTGTGTGGGGATTTGGTTCGGAACTAGTTTTGCTCATTCAAAGAGTCGGAGAAATTGATTGTTGGAGGATGAAGATTAGCTATAATCACGGGGAGATAAAAAACTATGTCTAATGAAAATCAAAATCCTGTTCGCAAGAACTCCAAAATCGGCATAATCGGATTTATCTTGGTGATTGTGGGGTATATATTCGCTGGTGCGATGACTTTGTTTCCAGGACTTATCATTTGCATCATAGCCTTTTTTCGAAAATCGAACCGATTTTTAGCGGTGATTGGGGTTTTGCTGTGCTTGTTTTGGCTTGTATATTTAGAAGCACCAGACCTTCTCTTTCCAAATCCTTATGGGCTGACTAAATTTGCAAATAATCTTGATGCGAAGTTTTGGCTTTGGTTTGAACCCCTGCATCTGAAAAATGCACAGGGGGCATATTGGTTTTTTGGAGGAGGCGGCGGTGCTTTATATTTTAGCTCAAATTCTTCCAAGTACAATTCACAGGACGTGGTCGCATTTGCTGAAAAGCATGGCTGGAAATATGAAAGCCAGAGCAAATTTTCAACCGTAGATTTTAATAAACTTGTTGATGCTAAAAATAAAGTGAGATATTTAGACATTGAAGATTACTTGCAGTCCACGTCAGATTATGACGTTAATGATTTTAAGGCTGTTGAAAAAGTCTATGAATCGGAAAAGAAAAAAGCTGACATACTTCGAAATGCTACAATGTATACATTTCCACTTTGGATTTGCTCTGATTGTGATGTTCTATTATTCAATACGGATAACCATCTTCCAAGCCCTGTGTTTATAAGTAGTGATGGCAAATCGCTTGCGATTTATTACAATGGTGTCCGCTAAAATCTTAATTGTGCGGCGATATGTCACTCCTTGCTTTATTGATAATTAGGCAAATAGATTTTACAATTTACCTATTTTTTATTTTCCCGCTTGATTCCTGAACAATTTTTGCTACACGTGTGCCATGGTAGTGAATAGTTAATAGATAATAGTGAATAGTAATTGAATTTTATGGCTTCGATACCTGTGAGCTTACGCTCTTAAAGGTTCGACTCCTTTCATCCGCATTTTTTTTAACCACAAACACTTACGTCTTTCCTGTACCCTCTGCCCTAAACGCTATACCCTAATTCACTGTGAAAATTACTGTGAAAAAATTGTGTGAGATTTTAGTTGGGAATTAAATTTCATAGTTCTTATATACTTTATGCTTGATAATTATTCTAATTCTTTTATAGAATATTTATCAGAAATTAAAACTTTATTGCTCAAAAAAATGAATTTGTTGAAGATGACTAATCATAAAATCATTCGTTGGGGTTGCTTATTTGTCATTATAATGTTCCTATGTATCTTAATATGTGTTATTTCTGAACGAAATCCATATCGAAAGCAACTTATGGTGCAGGTAGCACAAATAACGGATTCAAACATTGCAAACTGGAAAGACCAACTTAGGAATTCCCCAAATCTCTCATGGATGTTCAAAGAGGATACAAGTATTTATGAAAAAGGGATTTTGCTTTTACAGGATGGAACAATTGTAAAATTTTCATTTATTTCACATCATGTAAGTAAAGACCATGAAAGTCATTCTTACTTTAACGCTCCTCATTTCTCAAAGCATGTTAAAGGAGGCTTTTGCTGTGAAGTTGATATTGGAAAACAGCAACCGAAAGACATCAAAGAATTGAATTTAATCCTCTCACAGTATGATGGTGTTAGTCCATAAGTAAGTTAAAGAGTTTAGGCACATCTTACCAATTTTTATTTTCCCGCTTGATTCCTGCAATATTTTTGCTACACGTGTGCCATAAATGGATTTTTAGAAAGAAAAGAGTATTTATGGCTTCTATGAAATGGCATATTACAAAATAAGGGGTTATCCCGCTTGAATAGTGTTTTGATTTCCGTGCACAGTAATCAGACGTGCTTAGTCGTGTTTGATGACGTTTATTTTAAAATGGGCGGTACAGGACTTGAACCTGTGGCCTCATGCGTGTCGAGCAATTCCGGTTTAAAATTTCCAATTTTTCGCAATTTGTCGTAACTCATTTACCTATAATGAGCTATGATTTGCGACAAATTGCAAGTTTTTTCTAAAAAACGTTGCAAATATTGCACCGCATTGCACTGTATTGCATCTATTGCAGGTAACTACGCGCGCAAACAAAAAGTAAAATGTATTCTGGACATGAAAGTCGAAAGTATACGGGTCGGAAAAGAGTAGACTACTTGCGGAGTTTACCCGTCCGCTTAGCCGTTATAATGTTTAATACCCTTAATTGAACCGATTCTAAGAAATGGCATTGTGACCGTTTTCGTACTTTCTCTTGATTTTTACATAAAGATTGTTTATAGATTTATGTTTCTTTTTAGAAGGAAGCCATGAAGAAGATAACATGTAAAACGGTTATAAGTCGTATTATTGTATACACTTATAAGGATTATCGTCTCAATGGCAAAATCAAAACCGCCCAATTTCTTTCATTTTTGTTTATGCTTTTTCTTCTTATATCAACTGTACATGGGCAAATTTTTACAAATGTTTTTTTTAGAGACAGCAATACCCCTTTACAGTTAACAACTTCATCTTTGCCTTATTATACATATGAAGAAATTATGGTAGGAACTCATCTCAAAATTGTTGTAAGTTCGGATACAGCGGAACGTTGGTTTTCTGGAGTTGATGGAGATGGAGGCAGTTTAACAATTGAAGGGGACTATTTAAATTTTGGTGCCCTTTCAGCGAGAGGCCCTTTACTGGATGAGGACTGGTCAGGCTCACATTTACCTGCCGCCGGCTCTGAACCTGATTATCCAGACGTAATTCTTTGGGAAAATGAAGGCATCTATGGATTTGATTTATATACAGACTCACATGATGTAAATGCAGGTGATTGGTTTGTCATAGATTATAATGCTACCTCTGTCGGCGATTGCATTGTAAATTTTTATGACCACCGTATCAGCTGGGATTTGCCTGTTTATTATCTATGTTTCTCGCAGGTTCCAACCAGAGATTTTAATAATGACAAAATTGTGAATTTTCAAGATTTCGATATATTTTTAAATCATTGGCTTGAAACAAATTGTACTGATCCATATTGGTGTGGTGGAGCAGACTTGGATAGAAATAGCGTTGTGGATTTTCAGGATTTATATGCTTTTTGTGAATTCTGGCTCGCAAGAACAGAATAAGTATTCCCCTAATTCAAATTCCATTTCTTAATTTTTCATTTTATTAAAAAAATTTAATTTTTTGTGCAAAATTTCTATTTTTCAAACGCCTTATATTAAAAGTTATAATTTATTGTTTTTTACTATCAATTTTTAAGGAGTAATTATGAAAAAGAATTATTTTTTATTTTGTTTTGTCTTATTGTCAGCAACATACTCAGCTTACGCCGATAGGATATTGGAAAGACCTGAAGTATTACAGCTGTTCCAACAAATAACAAATCAACCTAAAAAAACATGGATTTCAGCAGGAACAATCAGAGCAACCCATCAAGAATATAAAGCCCCAAAACTTAAAGATGCAAATGAAATTAATATCCAAATTAAAGAAGCAGTTAATGAATACAAAAACAATTCGAATAAAAGGGAACTAACCACTGACACTCAATTAATGAACCTTGATGCGATACCTTTCAATACTCGCTATAAACTATTAAATGAATATACGATGGATTCTTCGGTAATCGTAAAATATGATGGTGAAAGATTCTATTGGGAAATTGATGCTAATTCTCGCCAAGATTCTATAAAGCCAGATAAAGAGCTGTCTGGAAACTATATGACTAAGCAATTTGATTCAAATTGGAATAAGAAACGTATTTTTGTATGGGATGGTGAAAAATACGCAACATATTTTCTTCCAGGAAATCACTCTATAGAAGATTCAACAGGAACTACGCCCCATTCTGTAAATGGCCCACTGACAGCAGGGTTAATTCCATGGGGATTTGGCAAATATACATACGACAATCTTTCAAATGCTAACGTATCTGCTATTGAAAAAACTGTTGATAATCAAACTCAGATAGAATTGACTTTGAACAATTCTAATGGTTCGCAAATAATATTTGTTCTTTTACCGCAAAAAAATTATGCACCTCAGTCTGTTTTAATTTATGAAGAAGGAAACATGGTTGCTTCCCGGCAATATTCAGATTTCAAGCTGATAGGAAATGCTTGGATGCCATTTACAATCTTAATAGAAGCATTCGAACCACTTTCAAATAGGCTATTAAGCCGTGATTTCTGGGATATAAAAAGTGTAGATGCTAATATACCACAAGGCTATGATTTCCAAATTAATTACCAAAAAGATGCCTTAATTGAACATGCTATATTCAGTAAGACAAAGCCAGAAATATACCGTTATTCAGCAAGTAATGATACAACGTTACTTTTATCTGATAGGATGGAATATGTTTCAAATGAAGGAGCACAGTCTCAAAATTGTGCAACAGCAGCACTGAAATATTCTATGTCCAAACTTGGTAAAAATCTAACTGCTCAACAATTAAACGGTCTTGTAGATGATTCGAATAAGGAAACAAGCCTTTATAGTATGAAGCAATTTGCTGAAAGCCAAGGATGCTATTGTAAAGCAGTAAAATTAAACATCGAAAACCTCAAGAATCTTAATAATTGCAAAGCAATTCTTTATCTTCCAGGTAAAAAACATTTCGTAGTAGTCGAATCGATTGATGAAAAATATGTCTGGTTGGTAGATTTATCTAACAACGAATTCTTTTATCACGTAGACATTAATTTCTTCGATATGGATTGGAATGGGGCGGCTCTTTTGATTTCAACAAGTCAAATTAATGGTACATACGAAGAAATCGCCATAAACGACCAAGTGACTGCATTGGGGCAGGGTTATGAATGTACAAAGCTTTTACAGGATTATGATGTGATATTTTGTGCCTATGTAGCTGGAGATTGTGGTGGTATGTATACTGAATATCCTACAAGATATGGTTGCCAAAGTGGCACGGGTAGTTGTTCAACTTCAACAAAAATAAAATATATAGAATCACTTTGTATCATCGATCCATATTTTCCGGATGGATGCAACGTAACTGGCGATTGGACTTCTTATTATATGAGGGCTTGTTTATAGCATATTTTTAGTTGTAATGTTAAAAGCGGTAAATTTCTTTTACCGCTTTTTTATAAGGATGTTGATTCGTTAGCATAATAGTATACAATATTTTTATGAAACGGATTGCATTTACATTAATCGAATTGTTGATAGTTCTTTCTATCAGTGCTACTCTACTCATCATTTTTATACCTTCATTACGAAAAGCAAGAAATGGAGCTAGGAAGGTTATTTGTTGTTCGAATCTCAAACAAATTGAGACTGGACTTTTGGAATACGCTATAAACAATAAAAGTTTTCCTTATAGTTTCTGTAATCCTTCTTTGATATCTATGAAACCAAAAGGGGGGTATGCTGGATATAGTAATTATAGCAGGAGAGGTTGGTGGTGGTTTGATTTTGTAGACGGAGTCTATAATAGATCAGACGAAAAAAAAACCATTGCAAAATGTCCTTCAAAATTTTTAAATGATACCTTATTAAACAAAGATATTTTGTGTGGTAATTATGGTGTAAATCATTCTATTTGTAAAAGTTCTGATGACAGGCAAAGTAGAAGGGAAGAATTCATAGGTAAACCGCTAAAAATGGATGAAATTCCTAAACCATCTCAAACTTTACTAAGTATGGATAGTGGTTATGCATTAATAAGTTGGTGGAACGCAACCGATGTTCCACCTGTGCCACTTGAAAATTCTCCAATCGAAGACACGTCTTATGTACCAGGTCTTTCCATCAATAAAAACTATAAAGATAAAAGAAGATTAATGCAATGTCAGGAACAGGATGCTGTTTATGGCAGACATCCAAACAAAAAGGTTAATGTTGGTTTTGTTGATGGTCATATAGAACTAAAAAAGGCTGATGATCTGTTGGTCGAACAGTACGAAGATGTTTATAAAAACAAAACTCCAATTTGGGTACCTAATAAGAAATACCCAAACTTTGATCAATAATGTTTTTAATTTGAGCATCATCAATCATTTCTATTATCTTCCTGGATTTTAGTACATAGATGTTTTCAGAACTGGATTTTGTATGCCATTCAGTTTTCATTATTGCCATCGTATTTACATTTATATAAATGCACCATTTCCAAAAAACCGTTTTACCACCATATGTTTTCTCAGTCCAAATTAAATTATATATGTCAATATCAGGCTGAGTGTCATTACTTATTTTCTCCCATGTAGCATCATCTGGGATATTAACAATGCTATCAAAAGGTAATAAACCAAATGAGCTATCAATCCTTGTTTCCATTTTTGAGCGATTATCTTCAACCAAGTTTAAGGTCTGTATTGAACTGCTATTAACATGCTTGGTCGTTTTAATTTTATTTTGAAGATCCCAAAGGACTATTTCTTCCTGGGTCTTAATCATGTTTATATTTAATGTTTTTGAAATCCACTGTTCTTGGCTAGACTCTTTTTGGTCTGGTTCATAAGTCTGGATATGAACACTTTTAATTTCATTAACGAGTTTATATATAGCCTCCAATGAAACAGCTTTAGCTGATGATATATTAAACATTAATACTGAACCTATAAGGATAACAGCAGCTGCAGCAAAACCTATTTTTGCTAAAGGTCTGATATTGATTTTTGAACCTATGGTTTTTTTTGCATGGATAGCATTTTTTTTGTAGATGTCTGTTTCTATATTTATTGGAAAACCTTTATAAATACTATCATTTGTCTCTTCTGTCTTGGAAGATTCTTCAATATGATATGTCGTTACTATGCCAGATTCTTGTCTTTCAGCAATACCATATAGCACCTCATGCATCTGCTGCATTCGTTCTAAACAAATTGGGCAGGTCATAACGTGTGAAGTAAAAAAGTTGCGGAATTTTGCATATTGGTCATTTTGGGGATCCAATGCCAAGGGGATTACATAGTCGAAAAGTTCTCCTGAAAATACTTTATCACATGGAAAACTCATTAATGCAGTGTTTTCCTTCAGTATTAAATACTTCCTGGTTGTTTCTCTATTATTTTGTACCGCCTTTCGGCAATCAGGGCATGTACATACATGCTCAAGGGCCTTTTTATTGGTTGTACCAAAATTCATAGAAGCAATAGCATCTATCGCAGATTTTGCTTCAGAGCATGCAATTTTATTATCATCGGATTGTGTTAAATATAGCTGGCTTAATATAGTTAATTGCTTATCATTTAGGTTAAATTGTTTAATTTTGTCTAAATCTTCCTTGCATTCTGTGCACTTATCTAAATGAACCGTAATGGGGGTTGGTATCTTAGTTTGCAAAAATGGATTTAAAAATCCTGGCAAAAAAGGTTTAATCATGTAACAATGTACAGGTTTGCCAACATATTTGAAGTGCAATTTGAGCCATGAACTATTAACCCAAATTGGTTCTTCTTCATTGGGAGATGAATCAATTTGAGATATTGCTTCGTCAAGACTGTTAATTCTTGCGGAACAATATGGACAAGTGTTTAAGTGCTCAACTATATTTGGCGGAACAGGGTTATCTTCTTCAAAGAGAAAATCATAAAAATAAATTTCTGCATCTTTACACAACGGATTAATATTGTAAGCTATCATAGTAGTTAACTTCTCCTCAAAAAGCGTCGAACATCATTCAATCCTTTTGAAATATATCTCCAAGCTGTAGCTCCGTTCACTCCCAGTCTTTCTGCCACATCTTTAATTTTCATATCATCTTTGAAACGTAAATTTATCGCTCTTGCTTCATTATATTCTAATTTTTTATCTATATAGTCAATCATTTTTTTTATTTCTTCTAAATTTAGAAGTCGATCATCAGCAGAAACTTCATTATTGTGATGCCTTGAATGCTCAGCATAGTTTTCCATCAAACTATTATAACGTTCAACATGACGAGCATTGTCAATTATATCATTCAAAATGGCTTTATATAGATATCCTTTTATATTTTTTATAGCTGGTGGAGGAGGGCTATTTACAAGTGAAAGAAAGAAATTCTGAAATAAATCATCAGCTAAACCATCATTTCCTACTTTGAAACGAATAATTGTATAAATAAATTCCCCGTATTTGGTGAAAATCTCAGCTGCAGTCTCTACGTTTTGCATTGATAATCATTTACTCGCTAACGAGTCAAAAGCTCTGAACTTTTCATTTCCGTTTTTTTGGTTGTTTCATTCTGCTGTATCATGTTCTGTGCAATTTCTTTAATTCTTTGTCTTAAGGATTCTGGGGCAATAACTTGAACTTTGTCGCCATAACTTAAAATCCACCATTTTATTTCATCCAGACCATCTACCCGAAATTCCATAATCATAGAACCATCCTCTTCAAAGAAGGTTTGTTGGCTGCTATGCCATTGCACATTTGCAACATTCGGGATTACATCTGGTTGAAATCTTAATTTCACATCGTACAATTTGCCTTCGGGCCGCATTGACCATGCACGACCTATGAAGTCAGACATATTAAAAGAGTCATCTTCAATAAAACATTTATCAATAAATTCGAACTCTCTGATATGGTTAAGCTTGAATGTACATATATTCTTATCAATTTCTGATTTTCCCAGTACATGCCAAGCATAATCATTATACATCAAATGATATGGATAGAAGTTTGTTCTAACTTCTTTGTTTTCAGGATCAACATATAAAATACTAAGGATTTTTTTCTGTAAAATCGCTTCAAGGAATTGTGAAAATTTGCTATCAAGCAAGTCCATTCTTTCTTGAGGATTTGCTTTAATATGAATCCTTTTAAGTGCATTACTACAAAACCTTTTTGTATGTTCTGGTAAATCGCTTTCAATCTTTAAAGCGGCTTTTAACATGGAATCTCGAAATGGAAAATGAATATGGTTTTTCGCTTTATGTGCAAGCAAAAGTAGCCCTAAAGCTTCTTGGGATTCGAGATTAGGAGTCGATAGGAAAAAAGAAGGATGGATTTTATAAGAACGGTCTCGTTTATTAAAGCTGCAGGGTATGCCAATACTTTTTAACTCATTTAAATCCCTAAAAATCATACGTTTGCTAATTTTTAGGATAGTTGCTAATCCCTCGACAGAACAAGTTTGACCTGATTGTAAAACAGTCAGGAGTTGTATTATTCTACTTACTCTACTTGTTTTCATCCTGCCTCCCATATACCAAAATATAATTTAATAGAATTATAAAATGTAGCAGCGGAAAATCAAGCCAATTAGGCGTAAATATAATAATGTAGCAACATTAAGGATTAAGAGTCTCCAGTTTTTCTATTTTCACTGCGCCGATAAATTTGATCTTTTCTAATGAAGATGCGATTATTTCGAATAATCTGTCTCGATCATTGCCGTAGAAGTATAACGCTCCTTGGCCTTCTCCAAATTCATTTCCATCGTATTCACCTGCTTTTTCAGCAACCACAGATTCTTCAATCATATTTCCCAATTTCAAAATTTCATCTCTTTCCTCATTTGAGCCAAACTCATCATCTGACAACTTTATATAAACGACAACACCTTCTGTATTTTTTTTAATTTTATTCGTTTTTAGTCTAAAAAATTTAAACCAATTCATCTTAGATTATTCCTTTGAATAAAAACAAAGCTTATTTTAGAAATAATTAATAATTGAAAAAATAAGAATTGTAAAACAAAAATAGTACGTTAATAATCTTTAGCACATTTTTCAATCTCTTAAATTGATATTATAGTAACAACTGTATGTCACGGGATTAGTCTGTGCAGCAGAATTTAATGGGCAAAACCTTGCTGCTGATTTTCATTGAACATAAATAGACAATGATAAGTTTATTAAGCTAGAGGTGATCCGACCATTAGTGTTGGAATGCATTTGGTCAAAAAATGACCCTTGAATTATTTTGGAATAAAATCTAAAGCATGTTATGATTTTTTGCCTATGAAACAGCAATTTTGGATTACAGTGGTAACATATCTTGCCTATTGCGTAGATAAAGAACTTTACAAAGCAATCGACTATCTTCGCGAACAGGTACGGGTACTTGTCGAGCAACAGGAAAAACAAAATAAACGGATTCTGCTGACAAAAAGCCAAAAAATGCGAGTGGCTGCAAAAGCAAAAAGACTCAGCAGGAAAATGTTGGAGCAATGCACAGTTCTGTTTACACCTGATACTATACTTGGATGGTTTAACAAACTCATTGCTCAAAAATACAACGGCTCTGAAAAACGCGGCAAAGTCGGAAGACCGCAAATCAGTCATGAAATAGCACAACTCGTCATCAAATTTAAAAAAGAAAATTTGCGATGGGGCTATCAGAAAATAACAGACCAGATTACTTACCTTGGTTATGAAATCAGTCCGTCAACAGTAAAAAATATTCTCATTGAAAATGGCTATAATCCCGAACCCGAATTAACTGTAAAAACTACATGGTGGGAGTTTATCAAAAGCCACTGGGATGTCCTGGCTGCCTGTGATTTCTTTACTGTTGAATTACTCATAGGTCGAAAACTTATACGATGTACCGTTTTCTTTGTTATAGAGCTTTCCACAAGAAAAGTATTCTTTGCTCCCATTAAACCACAGCCTGATGGCAGATATATGGAACAGATAGCGAAAATCATAACTGACTATGAAGACGGCTTTCTTAAAGGCAAGAAATATCTTATACATG
>MHYA01000064.1:35339-35632 GCA_001825675.1 Planctomycetes bacterium GWF2_42_9
ATCATCTTATACTGTCTTCTGTAAAACAGCTTGAGTATGTATTAAATTCTTATCGTGATTATTATCATCACGAGAGAATCCACCAATCGCTGGGCAGAATAATTGAGCCGATTCACAAAACAAATGAAAATGCAGAAATTGTTTGCATTGAACGGCTCGGAGGCTTGCTTAAATCATATCACAGATTAGCTGCATAAATTGTAGTCCTCTGACACTTCAACAGAGATAATATGCGCACTACAAAACTTTTATAGAAAAGTTTTGTAGTGCGCATATTATCTCTGAAGAAGTGT
>MHYA01000065.1 GCA_001825675.1 Planctomycetes bacterium GWF2_42_9
AGATGGTTGCAGATGGCATTACTCCGATGTTCATGCCGCAATTTGACCATATGCGGGATATATTGCTTAACCCTCGTTATGGCAGAGAGTATCAAATGCACTACAATCTCGAAGCACCTTCGAAAGGAATAATGATCCACTGTCTCATGGCAGCTTATCCCTGGTGGAAAGCAACATACGAAGAGGGTGGTGCGCCGGGAATTTTATGGTCTGATTACCTTTGTGATGGTTTCGCTACGGAAACACAAAAACGAGAATTAAAGCTTCTTACAGAGAACTTTAGCCGCATGAAAAGGAATTAATTGTCGATGAATGCAAGAGGAATATGTATCAATTGTGTGAAGAACGGCACAGAGAAACCTTTCACATCCCTCCAAATTGGAGGGGGCGTGGGATTTGACTGCAAACTGGCTGGAAAGGAGTGGTTAAGGGAATCGTTATGTCAAATAGGCCAATAATTTATGTAATTTCTGGAACTCATTGGGATCGTGAGTGGCGTTTTACTGCCGAGCAGTCTTTGTTGCGTCTTGCAGAACTGGTTGATGTGTTATTGAATGTTCTTGAGAACAATAACGCATATCCATGTTTTTTGTTGGATGGCGGTACTGTCATAATGGAGGACTATCTTGCGATTCGCCCGGAAAATGAACAGCGATTAAAAGCGTTATTTAAGGCGAAACGAATCCAAACGGTGATGTGGTACACACTGCCGGAGATGTCCACGGTTGCCCCGGAAGCACTGATACGAAATCTTCTGATTGGCAAAAAGATGGCTGATCAGTTTGGCGGCGCCATTAAGACAGGTTATACGGCCACATCGTACGGACAGATATCTCAACTGGCCCAGATTTACTCCGGATTTGGAGTTAATACCGTAATGTCCTATCGGGGCACGAATAAATACCAAGTTCCTCCGATCTGTAAACTGGAAGGTCCCGATGGGTCAAGAGTATATCATATTCGTTGTTTTGATGAAGTTACACGTACTAACTGGTTCTTCTACCCGCACTACATGCTCGTGTTGGATAAATTGGCAAGAGATTTAGGCACGAAGTGGAATCCTGAAGAATGGCCGATTCATATGGCCGATCAAGGCCTCTATGAGACAGCGATTCAGTTGAAAAATGAAAATATGGATTTCAACACGGACCCTGAGAAAATCAAAAAGGCAGTACGAATGCTTGTTAATCAGGCTAAGCCTCAATGTATCGGCGATAATTTGTTGGCACTGGATATGGAGGATAACGCGGTTCCTTATGTCAAGTTGCCGGAGATGATTAAGAAGATTAATGAAACTCTGGACGATTATCTGATTAAGCAATCCTCGTTGGATGAATATGTTGAAAGCTGCCTTAACAGTATTGATGATTCAAAATTACATACGCTTAAGGGTGAAATGCGGTTTACGCTGATCGAGGCGGGCTTTAACGGACTTTTGGGAGCGACACATTCATCACGGATTGACCTGAAACTGATGAACGATCTTGCCCAGCGGGAGTTGATTAATATCGCCGAGCCATTGTCTGCAATGAGTTCTGTTTTCGGCGGCAGCTACGAGACAACACTCCTTGACAGAGCATGGCTGTATCTCCTTAAAAATCAGGCTCACGACAGTATTTGCGGGGCGGCTATTTCAGAGGCGCATGACGATAATCCAGGCCGATTTAGATCGGTTATCTCATTGGCCAAAGAATGTTCCCGCAAGGCTTGTGAAGAAATATGGAGTCAAATTGATACTGCTGGAATATTTGAACAGGGCGACTTGACGCTGACATTCTTCAATACGTTACCGATCCGGAAAAGAGGCGTAGAATTAGTTGTAATTGATGCTCCTAAGCCAAATTTTGGTGAATATAAGATTGAACCTTGCACCGGGGCAGGCCCGATTGTCGAAGGATTTAATCCTGATGAGATGGTGACATTCCAGTATTTTGATATTTTTGATGAAAGCGGCAATAAGATTCCATTTAAAATTCTGGAGAGGGAAAATATCGATTTGGAGGTAGAGCGAAAGCTGGATTCAAATGCTGCGGTTTACGATATTTTACGCAATCGGATCTTACTGGAAGTTGATGTCCCGCCGATGGGATACAAAACCTATGCGGTCAGACCTCGTAAACGGCATTATGTGACAGTCCCAAAGCCCCATGGGTCACGGCCATTGATCGCTTCAAATAATAGGATTCTTGAAAACGAATACCTGAAGATCAGTATAGATTCGAACGGTACAGTTGATGTTTTAGACAAAAACTCTGGCAGACAGCTTCATGGTCTTCATTATTTCTGTGATGACGCCAGCACGGGCAATGCCCACAAACATAAAGGTACGCTGCGTAATTTTACGGTAACCAGTTTGGGTGAAAAGGCCTCCCTGACTCTGATTGAGAATAATACGCTAAGGGCTTCTTGGAAGATTGACTTGGAAATGTCAATACCAGACTGTGCGGAACTCAGCTCCAGAAACAGATCTCATACAAAGACAACACTGCCTATCTCAACGACTGTTACATTAAAAAAGGGGAGTAAACTGGTGGAAGTGAAGACGGCCATCAGCAATCAAGCCAGAGATCATCGGCTCAGAGTGATGTTCCCAACCCATATTGATACGGATTACGCATATGCGGATGCGGCGTTTGATGTGATCAAACGCTCTGTCCTATGGGAACAGGTCGGCGATAATGTGGAAGAGTATCACCCGTTTAAGCCGATGCAGCGGTTTGTAACGGTCAGTGATGACAAAGAAGGGTTTTCGTTTATCAGCAAGGGTCTTGGTGAATATGAAGTGATTGACGACCCCCAGCGAACGCTTGCGATTACGCTGCTTCGGACAAGCCGGGCTTACATGCGTGCCAATCGTGGTCTGATGACGCCAGAGGAGTACTGCAGGAATTTGGGTCAGCATTGCTTGGGTACCATTGAATATGAATATGCCATCTGTTTGCATAAGGGCAATTGGGATCAGGGAGGGATTCATCTGGCCGCGGACTCCTTTCGATTGCCGATGCGAGCGATTCAGGGTGTTTCCAAGAAAGGTCTGTTACCTTTGACACAATCGTTGTTTATTCTGGAACCGGCGGAGGATATTCAAGTATCGGCCTTTTATAAAAGCAGTCTGGCCGGTGGTTATATCCTGAGGCTTTGGAATACAAAAAACAAAGATGTCAATGCGAAGATTCAGTTTAATATAAACATAACCTCTGCCCAGTTAGTCTCGATGGATGAACAAACCATACAGGAAACCTTAAAGGTTAATAACAGTGTGATTGAATTAAAAATTACACATTCCAAAATCGTAACCCTATTAGTAAAAACGCGAGATAAGGATTTATGCAATGTCTGACAAATCAGAATTAACCGGGTATATTGTCAATCATACTCACTGGGATCGCGAATGGCGTTATTCAATGTGGCAGACGCGGTTTATGCTTGTCGAGGTAATGGACGAATTGATTGAGAATCTTGAGACCGGCAAATACAAGAGCTTTTTAATGGATGGCCAAGTATCGCCGATTATGGACTATCTTGAGATTCGTCCGGAAAAAAAAGAGCAACTTCAAAAGCTGATTTCTTCCGGTAAAATTGAAATCGGTCCATGGTATACGCTGCCGGATGAGTTTCCGATTGATGGAGAGGCGATGGTACGCAACCTGTTATGGGGTGATCGTCTGGCTAAAGAACTTGGCGGGGGCCTCAAAATTGGTTATACCTCTTTTGGCTGGGGACAGACCGCGCAATTGCCCCAACTCTATAAAGAGTTTGGAATGGACGTGGCCTTTATCGGCAAGAGGGTCAACAACGAACGAGCCCCGCAGAGTGAGTTCTTATGGCGCGGGCCGGATGGTTCTGAACTTCTGGCAAGCCGATTTGGAGATTGTGGGCGGCAGAACTTTTATTTTCATATCCATCTGACATCGTTGTTTGGGATCGATCATTTCAGCCCAAGCTGGTGTTACCATTGGGATCAGGATGGGATTATTTATCACCGTTCGGATAAGGATTTCTACGAACAGGACATGAGTCGGCTTGATGCGCCTGAAAAATGGCATCCTGAAATGATAACCCCTGAACGTATTGAAAAGGTCTGGGCGACGACGAATGAAAGTGTGATTGACGAGCATCGTATCATGATGAATGGCTGTGATTATGCAGGCAGCCAAAAACTTCTTCCCGAAATGATCGAGAAACTCAAAGGGATTGACAAAAATCGATCAAGAGTGTGGAAACAGGCGAGCCTGTCAGAATTTGTCAAAGTAATGCGGGAAAAAATCGATCTTGGGACAATAGCTTCAGTCGAAGGTGAACTAAGAGATGGTCCTGCTGCTTATATGACAGGAAACGCGTTAATGACGCGAAATTATTTGAAATTCCTCAATAAGAAAGCTCAAAACCATCTTATTCGTTTTGCGGAGCCGCTCAGTGTGATGGCCTCGATGCGAGGGGCGGAATTCCCTGAAAAGATGATAGAATTGGCGTGGAAAAATCTATTGGATTCTCATCCGCACGACTCCATTAACGGAGTAACTCAGGATGTTACAGCGGATGATGTGAAAGTCAGACTGAAACAATCGATTGAACTAAGCGAAGCAATTGGTGACAATGCGTTAAGGTATCTCAGCAAAAATATTGAAATGAATCATTTCGATAAAAATGATGTTGTGTTAGCTGTTTTCAACCCGCTGCCATATGAACGTGAGGAGATGGTTGAAACATGGATTAATGTTCCTGTTGAGTACAGTCATAATGAAATTCTTGTGCCTATCAGCGAAGGAATTCAAATTTTTGACAGCAAGGATAATCCGGTGAATACCCAATGGGTATCAGTTGAAGATCATGTTGCCAGTGTTCAGGAAGTACATACAAGGACGTTTCCATTTTATAACAAACGACATCGTGTGATTTTTGATGCGGGGATAATCCCTGCCGGAGGTTATAAGCTATTTCGTTTAGGGCGTAAAGATGAGAGCAGGAAAGATGCTCAGTATGCTGATCTCTGGTCAAGAACCGGCGATATTCTCAAGTCGCCTGATATTATGGAAAATGAATATCTGATTGTAAAATTTAACTCCAACGGCACCTTTGACCTAGCTGATAAAGAGCACAATCACACGTTTTATAACCTTAATTACTATGAAGATGCGGCTGAACACGGGGATTACTGGACTAATAAAAGAGCAATGGAGGTTCAAACCTATAGCTCTCTATGCTGTCAAAGTAGGATATGGACACAAGAATCAGGACCTCTTCGTGCCACGATTGTTAGCGAAGTGACTGTACCGCTTCCTGCGGCTTCGACAGTGGATTGGCAGAGAAGAGGTGATCAACTTATTGATATGGTTTTACGAACATATGTAACACTTAAGGCCGGGAGCAGACAAGTTGATGTTCAGGTTGAGTTTGAGAACCGGCATAAAGATCATACGCTCAGGGTTATGTTGCCGACCGGGCTTGAAAAGGCGGAGTACGCTTATGTAGGTGGCCATTTTAATGTCCAAAAACGTTCTATTTACCCCCAAGGCCCGCAAAAGGGAAGTTACTGGGTTGATATGGCTCGTTTGCCGCATGATAAGTTTGTTGATGTCAGCGATGGTGATAATGGTTTTGCTGTTCTCAACGATTGTCTGGTTGAATACGAAGTCAGCAATACACCCCAACGGGTTTTGGCTCTTACTTTACTGCGGGCGGTGAGAAATGCTCTTTGTACAGAATTGCGTAGTTGGACCCAGTTCAATAATCAGGATGGCGGTCAGTGCTTGGGGAAACATACTGTCCATTATGCGCTAAGACCTCACAAAGGCGACTGGAGTCAAGCCGATATTCCTCTTCATGCGGATTTATTTAATTCCGCGGTTTATCCGGTTCAGACGAGGCGGCATAAAGGTTTCTTGCAGTCGCATCAAACCTCATTCATTCAGATTAAAGACTCGGCAATACGTTTTTCAGCATTAAAGCAGTGTCATGATCGCGATAATTATATTCTTCGTTTATACAATCCAACGAATATGGCACGGGAAACAGAAATTGAATTTAGCAGTAAACTCGCGAATATATGGCTTTGTAATCTGAATGAAGATAGATTGTCCGAAATCAAGTCTGTAAGCAACACATTAAAAATTGTGTTTGAGCCTAAAAAGATTAGAACAATTGAATTTCAGGTTTAACCTTTTAAGCGGACAGGAAATACCAGTGACGGCTTGATTATTACAACAGACGGTCAAATTAGTATAGAATATCCCAAGCAGATTCCGATTCTGTATTTACAACAGGAGATCGTATGACAATGCATCCGCTAGATATCGCGATTATAGTTTTCTACATGCTTCTTCTTGTTGTGATTGCGACCTATTTGAAAAAGCGTGCGACAAACAGCATGGATGATTATTTTCTTGGCGGCAGACAAATGCCCTGGTGGACATTGGGTGTAACAGGTATGGCTGCTTGGCTGGATATGACAGGAACGATGATTATTACCGCGTTCCTGTTTATGCTGGGCCCGAGAGGTCTATTTGTCGAATTTAGAGGTGGCGCGGGTCTGGTTTTGATATTCTGTATGCTCTGGCTTGGCAAATGGCACCGCAGAAGCGGCTGTATGACAGGTGCGGAATGGATGATATTTCGTTTTGGCAAAGATAATGGTGCCCATGCCGCACGACTGCTATCGGCCGTTTCCATGGTGATTTTTACAGCTGGCATTCTTGCCTATTCCTTTATCGGAGCAGGCTTGTTTCTGTCTACATTCCTTCCATTTCAGCCGTGGGTCTGTACCTTAATCCTTGTGATTATCACAACATTATATACGGTGCAATCCGGATTTTATGGGGTTGTTGTCACAGACATTTTTCAGATGCTGCTTGTAGTGATTGGAGTTGTGTGCGTCACCGTGATGGCGGTTATAAAGGTTCGTGATCATGGTGGTATTGCGGATGTTGTATTCGAGGTAACCGGCAACAGCCAATGGTTCAGTTCTGTTCCCAATTTTCAAACTACTATGCCGAAAGGCTACGAACAGTATAACGCTTTATTTTCGATCACCATGTTTTATCTGCTTAAAACGATTGTTCAGGGGCTTGGTGTCGGCGGAGAACCGAAATACTTTGGTGCGCGTAACGATCGGGAATGCGGGTTATTAAGTTTTCTGCAAGGCTGGCTTATGTCGATCCGATGGGTTCTCATGATCGCTTTTGTTATTCTCGGTCTTTTTCTTGTCAAAGACTGGTTTCCGGACCAGGCGGTATTATCCCAGGCCTCGACTTTAATCAAATCGCAGGTTCGGGATGTGAAAGAAACCGAATGGGCTGGTGTAATTTCTAATATTGTCAATCACAAACAAGCGTACCCTGTGGAGTTGATTTCAGGCCTCGAATCCATGCTGGGACCCGACTGGTCGTCTAAACTCTACCTAATTAATTTTGAAGGTGAGATCAATGCTGAACGAATTATGCCTTCAGTATTGGCGTCGTGTATTCCGATTGGGATTCGTGGACTATTGCTGGTTGCTTTGCTGGCTGCGGCAATGTCTACGATTAATGCCTTTTTGAATATGGCAACAGGTTTCTTTACACGCGATATCTATCAGGCGTACCTGCGTCCCAAGGCTCATAACAAGGAATTAATCTTGGCCAGCTATGGCTTTGGTGTGGTGCTCGTTAGCTTGTCTTTCATCATGGCTTATACCAGTAAGAATATCAATGACATCTGGGGCTGGATTACAATGAGTTTGGGAGGTGGAATGATTGTTCCATTTGCGCTGCGTCTGTATTGGTGGCGTTTTAACGGGTATGGATTTGCAATAGGTACCTTCTTTGGCATGATAGCTTCTCTTGTTCAGAGACTTGTCTGGCCGGCTTGGCCTGAAACGCATCAGTTTATTTTTACGATTGCAATCGGGCTTATTGCAAGTGTTATAGGCACTTATTTGACAAAGCCGACGGATCCTGAAGTGTTAAAGAATTATTATCACAAGATCAGGCCTTTTGGCTTGTGGGCAAAGCTTAAAGAAACCTTATCTGTACAGGAACGGGCCAGAACTGAATCAGAAAATAGAAATGACTTGATTTCCTTGCCATTTGCTTTCTTCTGGCAGGTAACGATCCTGTTGTTGCCACTACAACTCTTGATAGGCTCCTACAAAGATTTTGTGATCACATTTGTAATATTAGTATTATCTCTTGTTGGCTTATATGTTTTCTGGTACCAAAAACTTGACTCTCTTGACAGGGAAGCTGAAAGGATTACAGATGATGCCGATATTGGAAAACATTGCGGCGATGAAGCCGAAGGCGATGAAGAATTTGACTCTGCCGGAAATAAGGGGCCACGTCGATCTGGCCAGAGCTAAATCCCTCGGATCATTTTTGTTGATGAGTATGAATGACTATATTGAACTGCTTTCGCGGACGAAGCCGGAAAATATAATTAGTGCATAAGATAAAAAGGATTTTTATGAATCGAAGTTATGATGTAATGGTAGCTGGTCATTTATGTCTCGATATAATTCCTTTATTTCCGGATACTGGAGCAAGACAGATACAAGAGATATTGTCTCCCGGCAAACTTGTTAATGTTGGAAACGCCAAAATCAGTACCGGCGGCCCAGTGTCCAATACTGGGATCAACATGAAAACGCTGGGTAACAAAGTTTGTTTTTGTGCCTGTGTAGGCGATGATGTTTTAGGCCAACTGACAGTAAATCTCCTTAAAGCCAGTGGTAATGCCGAAGGGATTGGGGCTGTTAAAGGTGCGGCCAGTTCCTACACGGTGGTGCTTGCCCCACGAGGTATTGACCGGATATTTCTTCACAATCCAGGCACCAATAATTATTTCGGAGCGGAAAATCTCGATCTCAAGCTGATACAGCAGTGTCGACATTTTCATTTGGGATATCCCCCTTTAATGGCTCGGATGTTCGCCGACGAAGGTAAAGAACTGGCCAAAATTTTCAAGATTGCCAAAGAGGCTGGCGCCACTACCTCTTCTGATATGACTCTGCCGGATCCAGCTTCCCCTTCCGGAAAGGCGCCATGGCGTAAAATATTGGAAAACATTCTTCCCTATATTGACATCTATGTTCCATCTATTGAGGAAACATTCTATATGCTCTATCCGGAAGAATTTCTGAAAATGAAGGCTGAGCACCATAATGCTGAATTGATTGATTATATAAACCCAAAGCAATATTCTAAACTTGCTGACGAGATTATTTCGATGGGGGCGAAGATGACGACTCTCAAGAGTGGCCATAGAGGGTTCTATATCAAAACCGCATCGAAAAGCGTCTTTAAAAATTTAGGCGCAGCCCAACCGGGTGATTTTGATAATTGGGCCAATCGGGAACTCTGGGCGCCTGCCTATCAGGTCGAAAAGTTTGGCTCTGCTACCGGTTCCGGCGATTCTTCCATTGCCGGACTCCTGACAGGATATCTGAACGGAAATACCATTGAACAGTCTCTGAAATACGCGACCTGCCTTGGATACCAGAATGTTTGTGTTCTGGATGCAGTTAGCGGAATCAAGGATCTGAAAACAACAAAGGAAATGATAAGATCAGATATGCCGATGATAGATACCCATCTTGATGGCAATGGCTGGAAATATAATCAAGATTTAAAGATATTTTCTGGTATTAAAGATAAACTGAGTTTAGCTACAAATGAACTGAAAAAATCATTTACGATTGTCGAGCGTTAAATTCGTTCAAGGAAAATAAAGTGTCAATACGTTTATTTTTAGTGCCGTTTTTTTTGTATACCGGATATTGCACGGCAGGATTTCACGAAAATGCCACGTTTAAAACAATTAATAATTTTGCAAAAAGTATCCGAGAATTTGGTGTGCTGCCGACCAATACTCCTGCGATGAACAGAGACAATCTGCAAAAAGCGATTAATTGGGCCCATCCGCGGGGGGCGGCGATTTATGTGGAACCGACTGACGTTCCTTATCCGATGGAGGGTGGGATTATTCTCAGAGCAAACGTCTCCTTAGTTGGAGTACATGGGCCGGTCGGGCGAGGAACCCGGCACCCTGATAAAGCTCAACCGGTAGGCAGCGTTTTTGCAATTGAAGATGAAGAAAAAGTTTTCATGACAGTGGAAAATGCGACGCAGATTCGAGGGATTCAGTTCTGGTATCCCAAACAGACTCTCGATGATCCCGCAAAGATCATCCGCTATCCGGCAACCATTCAGGCATCAAAAGCCAAAGGTGCTCAGGGAGTTATGCTGTCGTGTCTGACTTTTTACGGCGAGTTTATAGCCATGGATTTTAATGCCAAGGCTGAGGCGATTGTTGAACAGATTCTCTTCGAGCACTGTTATGGCTATCCGCTCAGTGGTGAATTTATCCGTATTGATTATTGCTACGACATCCCGCGCATACTTCACTGTCATGTGAATCCGGCCAACCGGCGATTCATAGACGGCGGTTACAGCCGGGCGGTCATTGACTCCGTGGTTGCACGGAAAACATTCACCTATCGAATAGACCATACGGACAATGCTCAATGTATCGATCTTTTTACGTTTGGGGCGTATGGCGGGATTTACTTGGGGCCGGCGACTTACGGGCAATTAACCAATTTCAATTTTGATTGTGTTACCGTAGGAATACATAAACTTGGTGACAATTCACGTAACCGCAATTGGCAGGTCAGCCAGGGATCGATCATCGCCAATACAGGGCAGCATTTGAATGAGATTCACTCGCTGATTGTTGAAGGTCAGGGTCACATGTCACTGACCAATGTAGAAGCGTTTTCTGGGCCTAATAACGCACTGACAACACTGGATAAATCACAAGATTTTCTTCTTGTTACGGGCAATGAAAAACTCACGATAACAATGGTCAGTTGTCGAATGCGAGATTACGTTGCCGATAACCCAATTACCCGTTCAAATGCGAACGCAGTCATTCAGGCAATAGGTTGCTTTGACAAGCATGAAAACATATTTGAATCCGGCGATAGGTTTTATCACGATAACGGTTATTGAAATTGACCTGCCCTAATTTATTGCACCAGTCGTAATTAGAGTATAGCCGAGTGATTCATCGTCGAAGCAACCTACGCCAGTAATTTCAAAAAAAATACGAGATAAATAAAATAAGCTCGAAAAACATGTGGCCAACGGTAGTTCCATATCAGTGCAAGAAATTATTCACTTTTTTGTGCCTTTTGGACAAAAAAACCAAAATAAAAAGACAATTAACATATAGTAAAAATATGTAGGGTATTGTTAAGATAAGATGTTACATGCAAAACAACATGTATGGATACTTTTGGAATCTATTTACAGTGCCGGATTACTAAAAGAGAATTTCAGCCGAATAAGAACTGCATCACGGAAAAGCCATCCGTAAATTCGCCGGGTGCGTAACACCAGAGGAGGTGGCTTAACGCCATACTCTCTTAATGGCCGTGGTTTTGTGGATACAAAAGAATGCGAATGTTGTGCAACTTTAAGCGGTATTTTTGTAGTGGAGAATTATGTCGGGAAAAAATATCAGACTCGCGAAATTATTCAGAAGTAAGAAAAATCTAGTCATTTCCGCCTTAGACCATGTGGTTGAATATGGCGTTCAACCGGGGATTGAAGATGCAAGAAAGGCGATCGAGAATTGTATAACCACTGACGCTATATTGCTTCCGAGATTTATGCTTAAGAGGAACTGCGATTTATTTGGCAAGGTCAATGCTCCAACGCCGATAGTCCGTATCAACTGGTCTTCTTCATTCTATTATCCGTTAAATTACCGAGAAGGATTTACAACGATTTGTACGAATGTTGAAGAAGCTGTGGAAGCAGGTGCTGAGGCCATCATCTGCTCTCTATTTTTGGAAGAACAAGATAACCAGCAAATGGAAGTTAACAACGTGGCGATCTTCTCGGAAGTGGTCTGTCAAAAGGAAAAGCTGGGCATTCCACTGATTGGGGAATGTTATGTTGTCGAGCATAAAGAAAAAACAAAGCAACAGGTGCACGATAAGGTAAAACGAATTTCAAGAATAATGGCCGAATTAGGCGCTGATTTGATTAAAACGTTCTATACCGGTACTCAATTTCACGAGGTGGTTGAAAATACCCCTGTTCCAGTATTTACAATTGGCGCTGAGAAATTGAATACTAACCTTGCTGTGTTGGAAAAAGCTTATAACTCTGTTGATCAGGGTGCAAGGGGCATTATTTTTGGACGAAACATCTTTATGGCCAAAGATCCTAAAGTTTTAATAACAGCACTAAATGATATTATAAATAAAGGACTGACACCGAAAAAAACAGCGGCAAAATACGGTTTAAAATAAAAAGTGATCACGTTGTCCAAGATAATGGTATTTGAAAAATGAACAAATAAGGTATCGCCGGCTTTGTGAATTAATCGATTAAAACAGAAGGTCTTGTAACAGATGAAATTATTTTGTGGAATTGACTTTGGAACAAGCAATACGAAAGCGGTCTTACTTGATGACCAGATGTTGTTACTTGACAGAATCACGTTGCCAGTTAAACAAAGCTTTGACATAGATGCAGAGTTAATTTGGTTGTCGCATTTTAAAAATGTTATTCAATACTTTAAATCCAAAGGTTTATTGGATTATAATAAAGTCTGTTGTAGTATAACTTCCCAGGGAGGGACGTTCGTTTTTCTGGATAAAAAATTCAGGCCGATTACGGAACCCATTTCTTGGCTCGAAAACGCCAGCATGAATACCGTAAAATCTCTTGCAGATTTTTTCACTCCGGAAGAATATTATAGAATGACTGGCTGGGAACCTCACCCCTGGTTGGCTGTTTTCAAGATAAAGGAGCGTTTAGAAAAAAATAAGCTTTCCGGAAAGCTTAGGTATGTTTCCATGATTCCGGAATATATACATGCTCAATTGACAGGAAGATTCATTACGGATGTTACCAATGCCCAAATAACCGGATTATGCGATTTCAGACAGCTTTCTTGGTCTGAGGGGGTGATGAATTGGGCGGGACTAAAAACTGAATTATTGCCTCAAATATGTTCTAAGCCGGAAATCATCCTTGAGAAATTAGATATCGAAGGCGTAAAGATTGATATATTTACCAGCTCCCATGATCAATATGCGTTAATGCATGCAGCGGATATTCAGGTGGATAGAGATGTCCTGTTGGGCACCGGTACGGCTTGGGTTTTAAATGGCAGGGTATCAGAACCATTGTATAAAGATGATTTCAGTATTCACCCGGGTCGTGACATCGATGAAGGCTGTTATGGCTTTATTCAGACGTTTGGGCCTGTAGGCAATGATTTCGACAAGCTTTTGACGGAACTTAATATTGATTACAGTCACTTTTCGGAATTGAGATCGCAGTTTCCCTCTCTGGGGATAGATGTATTTTCAATGCCTTTATGTGACAATGTTGACAACAAGGTTTCGATAGCTGTCAAAAATTACATGGATGTAACTGCCTCTAAAGTGTTATATGCGATTGAAAGACTTGGATTAGATTATCAATTACAAAAACTTATAATGACCGGGGGGGCTACGGCCAGTTCCTACTGGCCGCAAGCTATAGCCAACCTGACTAGGATGGTTATTGAAACGGTCGATTTTCCCGAGATGACGGCTCTTGGTGCTGCCAAATTTGCGCGAAGTACTCTATTAAAAGTGCGTGATACTGGAGGAATTCATTGGCCAAAGCAGGCTAACGTTAGATACATTGAGCCCAAAGATACGGAAAAATACAGGGAGTGGTATACACGCAAACAAAAACCTATTTTGATTAAAGAACTATCCCGCAGTTGATTGAGCAAAAAAATGCGCGACCTATTTGAAATGAAAAAACTAGATATTGATTTTTATGAAAAGAATCTAAAAGATTTTTTGCCGGATAGTATTGTTGATATCCATACACATGTCTGGCTTGACAGCTTAGTAAAACATAAAGATGACGAACTTAGCAAAATCGCGGCTTGGCCGTCAAAGGTAGCCCATGAGAATTCAATCGAACACCTCAAACGAAGTTACGAACTATTGTTTCCAGGTAAAAGTGTGACCCCGGTAATTTTTTCAAATATTCTTGATAAGGAAAATTTAGACTCGCTAAATAATTATTGTGCGACATGTGCTACGAAGAATAATTATCCAGCTCTTGCAGTTGTTCGTCCTGACTGGGATGCCGACAAACTTGAACATATTATTCAAGAGGGGAATTTCTATGGTGCAAAGGTTTATCTTACTTTTTCTGCTTCTTATATCCCCGTAAATGAAATACGTATCTTTGATTTTCTGCCTCATCATCAGCTTGAGATTTTAAACCGGCATGGCTGGGTGGCGATTTTACATATTTCAAGACCTCAACGGCTCAAAGACTCGGTTAATTTGGCTCAACTTCTCGAAATTGAACGACGTTATCCAAATATCAAGTTGGTTGTCGCTCATGTGGGGAGAGCGTATTGCCTGGAAGATGTGGGTGATGCTTTCGAGGTTTTGAAAGAAACCCAAAGGATGCTCTTTGATATTTCCGCAAATACGAATGCGGATGTTTTTAAAATACTTATTGATACAGTAGGTCCTAAGCGCATTCTATTTGGCAGTGATATGCCAATTACAACGATGCGGATGCGAAGGATATGTGAAAACGGAAATTATGTAAATCTTGTTCCCAAAGGTGCTTATGGCGATGTGTCTGATGATCCCCACATGAGGGAAGTTGAAGATACTGAAGCAGAAAAGCTTACATTCTTTATATACGAACAAATCGATGCTTTTAGAAAAGCTTCGATAAAATGTCGTTTGTCCAATAATGATATCGAGGCTGTGTTTAATGGGAACTCACGAAAAATTCTTGGTCTTTAATGAATATATTAAGAATATAAGTGTATGGCATACTGTTATTTTCTTTAGCTATTTTTGGGAGTCGTGGTTTTTGCTGTGGTTGTAGTCGCATGAGCAAACAAAATCGTCATCGGATTATTTTCTGGCTTCCTAAAAGTTAGCTTGATATGCGGTTGGAGCTTCTTTCACGAGTTTGAATTATTTTGCAGCCAACCGAACTGAAAATGGTTTTCATGTAGGCTGCCGTTGATACTTAGAGCGAACTGATTTTGTAATAAATTATATTCGGAAACTATGTAAAACCTGAGTAACAGAGAGTATTTATGGGAATTAGTCTTAGCAGGATAGATATTTTTATCTTTGTCGCCTATTTTGCTTTAGTGATAGCGATAGGCATTGCGGCCTCACGAAATGCTGCACGCAGCAAACGCGATTATTTTCTGGCTGGCGATAAACTGCCATGGTGGATGATAGGCGGGAGCATTGTGGCCGCGAATATAAGCAGTCATCATTTCATCGGCGTAATGGGAACGGCTTATACCAAGGGATTTGTTGCAATGACGATCGAATGGGGTGCGATACTGCTGGGATTTAATGTACTATTATGGATATTTCTGCCGTACTATTTGCGGAACGGCTTTTATACCATGCCGGAATTTCTTCAAAAGCGTTACGGTGCGGCGGCTAGGACAACTTTTGCGGCACTTGTCCTAGTCACATATATTTTCGTTGAAATCAGCGCCGTTCTGTATCTCGGTGCAATCGCATTACATTCATTGCTTGGCATAGTGATGTGGAAGAGCATTGTTGCGCTGGCGATATTTACAGGCATATATACCATCCTCGGAGGGCTGCGAGCAGTTGTATGGACAGAAATGCTTCAGCTTGCTGTACTGCTCACGGGCGGCATAGCATTATCTATCATGTCAATAAAGGCGGCGGGCGGCTGGTCGGCCGTAATGGAAACAAGCCGCACATGGCATATGATCCTGCCCGCAACGGATTCTGATTTTCCGTGGACGATGTACCTCGGCGGCATAACCTGTATCAGTGTCTTTTACTGCGCAGCCAACCAGTTCATAGTTCAGCGAACGCTTGCAGCAAAGGATGAATGGCACGCCAGAATGGGCGTAGTCTTTACCGATTATCTCAAATTTTTAATGCCCCTGATCATCATCATACCAGGACTCCTCGCGGTAAAGATGTTTCCCAATCTCGACAAGCCGGACATGGTTTTTCCGACGCTTGTAAAATATCTGCTTCCACCAGGGCTGGTGGGGCTTGTTATGGCGGGTTTAATAGCAGCCGTGATGTCGCATATATCAGGGGCGATCAATTCATGCACAACTATTTTTACCTGCGATTTTTATCTGCCGTACATAAATAAGAAAGCCTCCGAAAGACAGGCCGTTGTCGTAGGTAAGATAACCGGAGCGGTTATTGTGGTGCTTGGAGTTCTCTGGGCATTTGTTTTGCTGCCTCATTCGGGAAAGCCGATTTTTCTTTACCTGCTAAATGCGTATGGTTATGTTACCCCCGGCATAGCGACAATGTTCCTTTTGGGAATTTTCTGGAAAAGAACTACGCACGCCGGAGCGCTTGCAGCCGGCGCATTGACGATCCCGCTTTCAATATTGATCGAGAAAACCGCTCCAATGCTGCCGGAGGAAATCGCTGCTTTTGTTACACCATTTTTCAACAGGACCGGAATCGTTTTCTGGTTATGTATGCTCACAGGCGTTATAGTTAGCCTGTTTTCAAAACCGCTCAACGAGGAACAGTTAAAAGGACTTATCTGGACGCGGTCAAGTCTGTCGCTTCCGCCCGAACTCAAGGCCAGGGCAGGGTTGCTTAAAAGTCCCGTGCTGTGGTGGGCAATTATTACAGCGGCAGTTCTATTCATGTATGTAAAATATTATTAATTCTCGTGTTTGAATAATCCTTATGGCAATCAATATATTAGGTATTGATCGGGTGGTGGATGTCGTTGGTGCCTTCTACAGAGAGTATGCTCTGGCCTGAATAAATCATGGAGGTATTACTGCTCCGAGTTTCACTGCCATCGAGCTTGATGATTTTATTCCTTTGGTTGGCGGATTGTTTATTAATTTCGTTCAGAATACAGGTTTTTAGGGAGTGCAATTACAAAATGAAAGCTTTAAGATTTTACGGACAAGAAGATATTCGACTAGACGAGGTTGCTCGTCCTCAAGCAGAGTCGGGTGGGTTGTTGGTCAAAGTCGAGGTATGCGCTATATGCGGGACGGACTTGAAAGCATATTTCAAAGGTAATCCTCGAATTAAGCCACCCCAGACAATTGGTCACGAGTTTGTTGGAAAAATTGTTGAAGTTGGCAAAGATGTTAATGGTTATAATGTTGGCGAAAGAGTAACAATGGCGACGAGTATTTCCTGTGGTCATTGTGCAACTTGCCGAGCTGGCTATACCAATCGATGTGAGGGCCTAAAGCCTATAAGCTATGATTATCCCGGCGCGTTTGCCGAGTATATTGCTATTCCGCCGGCGGGTGTTTCAGGCGGAAACACGATAAAAGTACCGGATACTCTTAGTGATATGGCAGCATTAGCAGAGCCGATAAGTTGTGCGATAAATGCACAGATTTTGGCAGGCGTAAAGATGGGCGATACCGTTGTAGTGGTCGGCTGTGGACCGCTCGGGGCGATTCATACTCAGGTTGCAAGGGCAAACGGAGCAACAAAGATAATCGTCACGCAATCCTCCGCTGAACGCTTAAAACTTGCAGCCAAGCTCGGCATTGATGAAATCATTGACACATCCAAAACCGACCCCGTCGAAGAGGTCATGCGATTAACAGGTGGGATTGGTGCTGATGTTGTAATTGTAACGGCTTCTGCTGCAGCCGCGCAGGAGCAGGCGATTCGTATGGCTCGTAAGGGAGGTATGATAAATCTCTTTGCCTCTCTTCCCAGCGGATGTTCTGAATTGAAAATTGACTCTCGCTTACTCCATTATCGAGAGCTTTTTATAAGCGGAGCATCTGACAGTACGCCTTATCATGTTGAACTGGCCGTCAAATTGTTAGAAAGTGGGTTTATTTCCGATAAAATTATTACTCACCGTCTGCCTATTGACAAGTTCATTGATGGCTTAATGCTCATGAAAGAAAGCAAAAGTCTTAAAGTGGTGCTTAAGCCGGAGTAGATAAAGATGCGATTAAAAGATAAAGTTGCGATTGTTACCGGCTCGGCCGCGGGGATTGGCAGGGGCATTGTTGAGAGATTTCTCAGGGAAGATGCCAAGGTTGCAATTGCGGATATTAATATCGAAGCGGCACGAAAAACGGCCGACGAATTGGGTCGATCAACAGTCGCCATAAAGGTTGATGTAACCGACAGAAAATCAGTTGAGCAGATGGTCGTCATGGCTGAAGAACAGCTTGGGCCAATTGATATACTTGTGAATAATGCAGGTGTTTCGGAAATTGTGCCATTCCTTGAGATGAATGATGCGATGTGGGACAAACATATTGATGTCAACCTCAAGGGAGCATTCTTGTGTGCACAAGCCGTCCTGAAGAACATGGTCAAACGTAAGGCGGGTAAAATCATTAACATGAGCAGCCAATCGGGCAAGAAGGGCAATAGCCAATATGAGGCCTACTGTGCATCTAAATTTGGAATCATCGGCCTGACACAGAGTCTGGCTGTCGAGTTTGCTCCATTTAAGATTAATGTGAACGCCGTGTGTCCGGGCGTTGTATGGACGCCGTTATGGGATAAAATGGCGCCACAGTATGCAATCAAGCGTAATATTTGTGTTGACCATGTCCGGGATTATTTGGCAAATCGGATTCCTTTAGGTCGATTGTGCACCCCCGATGATGTTGCAGGCGTAGTAGCATTTCTTACTTCTGCGGATGCGGATTATATGACCGGACAAGCTATTAATATAACCGGAGGAGTGATAATGCACTAATTTATTCGTTTCTTAAGATTAAAATTGTATGCACGACGCGAATGGTACTTTGGCTTCAGGCTGTATTATATTTAATCTAAGAAGTTATAGCGTTGGTTCAGATACTCAACTTTTTTCCGTTCCGGCGATGCCGGGGTTAGGAGCAAATAGTATGCAAATATTTTTAGACACCGCAAATATCGCAGAAATAAAAAAAAGCCTGGCAACTGGGGTGGTCAGTGGTGTAACTACGAACCCAAGTATTATTTCCAGAGAAAATAAACCATTTGACACATGCATTGCTGAAATTATAGCTGTCGATCCAAACCTAACAGTACTACTGGAAGTACTTGCGATGGATACTCAAGGCATGATTTCTGAAGCCCGAAAGTTAAATAATATCTCTAATAATATTGTTGTGAAAATTCCAATGACCCCAGAAGGATTGGCTGCTGTTAAAGTTCTCTCACAGGAGGGAATCAAAACGACAGTAACTCTCGTATTCAGTCTCAATCAAGCTATCGCTGCAAGTTGTGTAGGTGCCGATTATGTAGCGCCTTTTATAGGAAGACTTGAAGATATAGATACAGATGGAACTGAACTGGTTAATACGATCAAAAGAACCTTTGAGACTCAGAAGAATAAGACGAAAATCATCGTTGCGTCTATCCGAACACCTAAAGCCGTATCGACGTTATTTTCCATAGGTTGTGATATTATTACAATGCCCCTCAATATTCTTGAAGGTATGTTTAAACATCCTCTAACCGATGCGGGCCTGAAAAAATTTAACGAAGATTGGCAAAAAGTACCTGCGAAATAATCAATTAATAAGTTGAAACTCAAGAAAGGTAATTTATGCCGTTAGTAACTGATTATAATGCGGTGAAGGACGCTTATGCCCAAGCCGCTGAACTGGGTGTGGCACTTCCGGTTTTTTGTGCAGAAGATAGAGAAACGCTTGAGGCCATTCTTGCTTCGGCGTTGAAAATGGCCCAAGAGATTGGCGTTGAGGATTTGCCGATAATTCCTGCCTGGACCTGCCGCTACCCATCCAGAGGACAAATGACATTGTTAACCGCTTGCGGCGACCCGATTTTAGGAACGAAGATGATGTTGTCTGATTTGCAACTTTTTGCCTCAGAAGACAGTCCCTACAGAAAACTTCGCATTATGCCTCATCTTGACCACGCTTTTCCATGGCTCGATGGTGACATACTCAATAATTTTGCCGACAAGTTCGCCTCCATGATGTGCGATGCCAGCGAAAAACCGTTCGAGGAGAATATAAGATTAACCTCACAGTATGCAGAAAGAGTGAAGGAAAAGGTTGTCGTTGAAGGTGCTGTTGATGAAATCTTTGAATCAGGAGGCAAGTCAGAAAAGAATGAACATACGACCGTTGAACAGGCAAAAAAGTTCTTAAGCCGAACCGGTGTTGATATTATCGTGCCGAATGTTGGAACGGAACATCGTGCTACCGCAGACCAGGTAAAATATAATTCCAAAAGGGCAAAAGAGATCAGCGATGCCGTAGGTAAGGTTCTTTGTCTACACGGAACGTCCTCGGTTAATCCGAAAGATTTGCAAAAACTTCCTGTAGATGGATTCGTCAAGATAAATGTATATACCACCCTTGCGGTAAATGGCGGCCAGGCGTTGGTACACAAAACACTGAAGAATCTTGGAAATATTTATAGCGCGGAGCAATTAGGCGAACTCGTCCAGCAGGGTATTCTGGGCAAGAAGGTTCTATCAGAAGAATATGGCGAAACGAAGAAACCAATAAAGCCCAAACTTGCTTGTGTGGCTAACCCACCTCGCAGAGATGCCTGGTTTGAAGCAGTAAGAGATCGTTGCCATGACTTCCTGGATATTTTTAATTATAAAAACTTTACGGAATCTAGAGAAAAATGATTTCACCAAAATCGAAATAGTTGAACATCTGTATTACTGCGGATTGCAATTTTACGGTGATTAACCATACCCAAAATTTAGATGATACTTCGATATATCCGTAGTACGATCAAAAAGAGGGTCATAGCTATGCAAACCGATGTTCTTATACTGAATACGTTAGTGGCAGATTTCAGAAGTAGCGATTTTGAATATACCAGAGCTTTAACATGCCCGGGTGGAATGGTCAAATGTAGAAATGTAGATATGCCCAACTATTCGCAACAGCAACTTAAAAAATGGATACAGCAGGGTTTTGTAACTGTCGGCGGTCCAGGTAATGTAGCTCCTTTGATTGCAAAGGCGGGGCTTCGTGTAGCCATTGGAGGAAATCTTGGCAAAGGAGACTATGATGGTTTGGATGCTCAGGGTCGTTTCATTTTTGATATGATGGCCGAATATAATGTTGATCTTTCTGGAATTCGCGTTCATCCGGAATTAGCCACAGGTACCACTTTTATATGTGAAAAAAGCACGAAAGAACGGGCAGGGATAGCCTATTTTCCCAACGCCAATGATGAGTTTGATTTTGAATGTTTTAAAGATGTGGTTGTCAGCTTAAATCCTAAAATTGTTTATTATATGTATTCCGGCATCTCTGAAAAAGGAGACGCCAATGAGGGTAAGGATCTGGCCGAGTTTATAAAATGGTGCCGCAATAAAGGAATCATTACTATAGCAGACAGCGTTACGCTTGTAGGGAATCCACAAAAGTTGATCCATTCAGGTACTCCTGTTACTGAATATAAACTCTTGATACCGCTTTTACCCGAAGTCGATCTATTTTTCACCTCTTCAGATGAGGCCAAAATGATTGTAAATACTTTGGGAGCACCTCGCAATTGGTCTGATTTCACGCAGGATGAAAATAACCATCATGTCTTAAACTTTTTGACATCGCAATTCTGGAGAAAGGAAAACAGACCCAGAATCTTTGGGGTGACCGTCAATAATGGCGTTTATGAAAAACATAATAATCCTAACGGTGCCTCGCATGGCCCTAACAGAGTAGAATCCAGATTTATGTGCGATGATGTTGTCGATTTGGTAGGTGCGGGTGATGCGTTCAGAACAGGTTTGATATGCTATATTGCAAAGAATATCAGTGAATTTAAGACCGGTATGATAAATTATGTTGAGGCAATACAGATGGGTAATCTATTTGCAGCCCTTTATATTAAAGCCCCTTTGCAGAACAGATATTGTAATCTAAAAAGCTATCCGAAAATGTACGAGTTGCTACAAAATAGCTCGAAAAATATTACTTTCCGTGAGTCGGCAAAAATGAAACCGTCCAATTAAATATTTAAAAATAAAATTTAATTAAGGAACAATATTATGAACAACAATGTTTTAATGAGAAGCGCCATTGTTGCTGCACTTGGAGGGCTGCTTTTTGGTTTTGATACCGCCGTCATATCAGGAGCTGAGACGGCGTTACGTTCCATTTTTGAGCTTACTGACGGCATGTATGGTTTCACGGTTGCCAGCGCTCTAATAGGCACGATCATAGGTTCGATAAGTGCCGGCAGGCCGTCTGATATTTGGGGTCGCAAGAAAATCTTAATTCTCACGGCTGTACTTTATTTTGTTTCAGCAGTGGGAACCGCTTGTGCTTGGAGTTGGATTTCATTCATTATTTTTAGATTCGTCGGTGGTTTAGCTGTTGGTGCAGCAACTGTTGTTTCTCCGACCTATATTGCTGAGATATCACCCGCCAAGGTTCGCGGCCGACTTGTTGCAGTAACTCAGTTTAATATAGTCTTTGGTATTCTGCTGGCTTTTTTTTCCAATTACATTATCACCAAACTTCAGCTTGGCCAGATAGAGTGGCGATGGATGTTTGGTGTGCAAGCTTTGCCGTCAGCGGCATTTTTCTTTCTCCTCTTTGCCAATCCTGAAAGTCCAAGGTGGCTTATTGCGCAATCACGGGTGGAACATGCCAGAGAAATACTTAATAAACTTGGTACTGACGCCGGAGATGTGGATGAAGAGATACATGTTATTCAGCAATCAATTGTTTCTGAACATCATAGTATTTCTGATCCGTTTTATTGCAGGAAATATATCAAGCCGATCATGCTTGCAGTTATGATCGCGATATTCAACCAGCTTTCTGGTGTCAATGCGATTTTTTACTATGCCCCTAAAATATTCGTGATGGCCGGAGCAGCCCATGAAAGTGCTATGCTCCAGTCTGTGATAATTGGGTTTACAAATCTTGTTTTTACAATGCTTGCTCTTTTGATAATAGACAATTTTGGCAGAAGAAAACTGATGCTTGTAGGTTCTTTTGGTTATATTGTAAGTCTGTTCGCCGCGGCCATTGCTTTTTACACATGGGGGAGCAACTTCACCCCCGCTGGAGGCAAAATAGTACTCGCAGCATTGATGCTTTTCGTCGCTTCTCATGCTTTTGGGCAAGGAGCTGTTATATGGGTATTTATTAGTGAAATATTTCCTAACCGTGTTCGTGGGCATGGACAGGCGCTTGGATCATTTACTCATTGGTTCATGGCGGCTGCGGTATCCTGGACTTTCCCGCCAATCGCCAAAGCCCTGGGGAGCGGGACGGTGTTCACGGTATATGGTTTTATGATGATTCTGCAATTATTTTGGGTGTTATTCTTTATGCCTGAAACAAAGGGCATACCACTGGAAGAAATTCAGAAGAAACTGGGTATTGAGTCCCACGCCCCAGAGCAGGCCGCCCCTATCGCCGCATCCAATACAGGAAAAATTTAGAATTGAATGCAATTTCGAATAGCAGAGGGATTAAACAAAGTCAAGAAAAATCCTCGAATTGTTATGTCCTTAGAAGGTAAATGGTTAATGGCTTTTTCAGCAAGCCCTAATTACATGATAATTTTAATTTTGGTTTCTTTATTCAAAATTGGCGATGCGGTATCAGCCTTATACAGCTATATCGGTGAGTAATTTTATTAGGATAGGTATACATGAAAACGTTACCCGAGAACAGGTTGAGTGGTGTGAACGAACTTCATAGTGTAAATACAAGAATAACCCAAAAAGGTTATAATTCCTTTCTCCTGCTTGTCGCGGGTCTGGGCGGCTTACTTTACGGGGTGGATGTTGGCATAATTGCTGGTGCGCTGCCTTACTTGGAAGCCACATCCGGTCTGAATGCCGGTCAGCTATCGTTTGTAGTCGCGGCCGTGCTGCTGGGTAGCGTTATCTCAACTCTGTTTGCGGGCCTGCTCGCTGATTGGGTTGGGCGTAAGTTCCTGATGTTGGCAAGTGGTATTCTGTTTGTTATCAGTATTCCTTTGATCGCTCTTTCACAAGGCTATGGACCGTTGGTTTTAGGTCGCCTGCTGCAAGGCATTAGTGCAGGACTGATTGGTGTGGTAGTCCCGCTATATCTTGCTGAGTGCCTGACCGCATCTAACCGTGGCAAGGGAACCGGCATCTTTCAATGGCTACTGACGCTGGGTATTGTTGCGGCGGCGGTTATAGGTATGTTTTTCAGTATTCGCGTCGAGGAAGTGGCAAAACTCGGCAACGCCGATAAACTCTTGGCATTTAAAGACACCGCTTGGCGCGGGATATTCTGGGTTTCACTGCCGCCGGGTATTCTTTTTGTGATTGGTAGTTTCATGGTAGCTGAATCGCCGCGATGGCTCCTCCGCCGTGGCAAAACAGAGGCCGCATTTGCTGCGCTGATTCGCTCCCGCACCCATGAGCAGGCTGTCCTGGAACTTAAGGAAATGGAGAATGCTGCAAAAGTGGAAACTGCCAAGGCCTCAACGATGGGTGGTAGGATTAAGGGATCCCTTCTTCAACGCAAGTATGTACTTCCTTTCGTGCTGGCCTGCATTATTCTTGCCTGTAATACAGCTACCGGTATTAATGCCATCATTGGCTACAACGCGACCATCCTTTTGCAGGCAGGTCTTTCCGATGTCCATGCCCACTGGGGCTACGTCATTCTTACAATTGTGAATTTCCTGGCAACGATCGTCGGTGTTGTTATGGTGGATCGAAAGGGTCGCAAGTTTCTGTTATCAGTCGGCAGCGCTGGCGTTGTTGTCTCGCTTATTTTTGTAGGCGCATTATTCTTTCAAGCCGAGGGGTTGCGTGTGGATTGTCGGAAAACGGTTCAGTCGCTGGTTACTTCCGATCAGACGCTTGTTCTGGCATTCAATGAGGATACTGCAGGCAGGTTACTTGCCGATACTGGCAAAGCCGTAAGCGGACCGGCAACGTTAACTATAATCTACTCATATGGCGACTTCCGCGCTGCAACAAAAGTATTGCGTTCCGACGACAGGGCGGCAAAGCCAATCGAAATTACATGTTACAGTTGTTTGCCCGCTAATAAGATAGTGGCTTTTTTCTCAAATCCTTTGGCCGATCTCAATACTGCACGCATGGCCCCACTTAAGATCGAAAATGCGTTGCTAACCCCTGTACCCAGTGTGCGGATCGGCTGGCTTACCGTTGCCGGTCTCTTCTGTTTCATGGCATTCTTTGCGGCCGGTCCAGGTATCTGCGTATGGCTTGCGCTTTCTGAGCTTATGCCCACCCGTATCCGCTCCAACGGTATGAGCATTGCACTATTGCTTAACCAGGCGGTATCTACGGCCATTGCGGCCACCTTCCTGCCGACCGTCGGAAAATATGGCTATTCGACGATGTTCTTCGGGTTCGGCATCTGTACTGTGATTTATTTCGTCACGGTCATGCTTTTCCTGCCCGAAACCAAAGGAAAAACTTTGGAAGAAATTGAAGAACAATTTGAAGGTAAGAAATAACTTGAATTTTAGATTCTTATTCTGGCCGGTGTTTCCCTTTTTATTACCATATTGTTTGCTTAAGTTTACTGGCAATTAGATGCCGGACTCAAAGAAACTTATAATTGAATTATGGTACATGGATTTATGAAATCGGCTAAAAACGTGCGCTATTGGTTGTTATTATTTTAGGTTCGTTAACGTTTCAAGGCTGCACAAATAAGAAATTATCGGCAGAATCTGAAGCGCACTGAAGATTGGAAACTATGGGCTGGGCCGAAGGAGCAAATAAACAAATTAAAATTGAGAGGTGGAAAAAAATGACTGGTGACAAACTTTTAAGGCAGATCTCAATTCCTGAAGGTTCAACAATGAATCAGCAGTTATACAAGGAATTTTTAATCAAGGCATATGAACTTGTGTTGGAACGAGGGCAATATTTTACTCCGGACGAGGATGTTAATTCCCTGGAATTAGCGCATCTGATACCATCAGTACCGGAAACAATTATTGCGATCTATGTCGGGATCAATGATGCTGTCTGTAATAAGGGACTTGTGTCGCCATTTCTAGTTCGGCATGGTCATAATAATGTATTCGTCTTCGATCAAGAAGTTTACTCGGGCCAAAGTGATGTTCCTGCCGGCACAATAGATGCCAAGAGTATATTAAATGGATTTGAGCCTCCAAATGAGACATGGAATAAGCAGTGGACGTATATAATGATTGAAGACCCGGCCAGGACCTTTGAAAGTCTATGGCAGGAAAAGGGTTATATCGATATGATACCTGCCAAGTTTGAGGATTTTACAGTCCTGACAGCCCCTGAGCAAAGCAGAGTCTGTGTATTCATTGACCCTAAAGCATTTGAACACCCTGTCAACATCAGCAGGCCATATCTCAAAACAGCCCGTGATAGAGGGCAAAAGATCGTGAGTGATTTTAAAATACCCTCAGTTCTTGAGGGTGAAACGGATGAGTTGGTCCCGGTTGTTCTTAATCAGGGCGAAAAACTTTATGTAGCCAGAACTGACTTTGGTCCATGTGCTCATTGTTGGAGCAACCTTTACCCTGATAATAAAACCTATGCGGTGGTAAACGAGAATTCAGCAGTGCCGTTGGACCTGGTAATTGCCAAACCGCCTATCAATTCTAAGTATGCCAGGGGGCTGATTCCCCCCAAAGGGAGTGCGGATATGACAACGGACTGGTTTTATAGGGGCAGACAGATTGTACGCAGACCGGTACTGCAAGGTCTTTTCAAGGGATAATGTGGAGCAAAAATAAAATTGTGAATTATTGGAAAATGTTTATCAGAACTCAAACCGATTCGATGGCTTGTTATCGGTAGTTTATTAAAAAATAATTAATCGAGAGGAATTTTGCGTGATTTTGTTATCCAAGATTAGAAAAACGGAATTGATATTTGTTTTTATGGCTTGCTTGTTTTCAACTCAAACCCAAGCTTTTGCATCTCAGGCTTTTGGAATTTGTTCTGCTCAGGTGGTGGATGGCAATATCTTATCTCCCGCAGCATTAGCCATAGATGGAAACGAGAACACCGAGTTCGTCTGGACCGGTAAAAATAATATTGCTGAAGTTGTGCTTGATCTTGGGGCGCCTTGGAGAATCGAAGCGATACAGGTAGTAACCGGTTTGGAAAAACGTTGTCTGTATGTTGATGAAATCGAGATAGGACCCAAGCCGGACAAGTTGAAACGGCAACTTGGACGCAAGGTGAATCTGGCGTTCTATCCCAAAGCAGTTTCGGAAATTCCTCTCAAGCCTGTCGTAGGCAGATATGTAAAAATCACTTTAAGTGCCGGAGAGGCAATAAGCGAAATCAAAATATGCGGCCGGGTGAACTATCCAGAACGTCATTTCCTTTACTGGGCAAATGACATAAAAAGGGATTACCTTGATAAAATCGATTATCTGGATAAAGAGCTTGGTGCCACGGACCTGTGGCTGGACTGGATAGCTTCGCCATGGCAGCAGTCGGTAGACGGGATAGGTTTCGAAGTATGGGAGAAGTCCGGGGCACTTCAAGTATTCAAAAATAGAGGTATGCGATACTGGCTCAGTGAGCATGAAGCATTTGCGACCATGGTCAATTCTGCCGCTGTTTTGGAGAACGAACTTGCTTGGCAGACAACATACCGAATGGCCAGGCAGGTATATATAAATGCTAAACGGCTTGGATTCACGGGCATTGTCATGGATGCGGAGGTGTATTACAACCGTGACGCATGGAGCCATGAAAAACACTTTGGCCCGCAAGGATTATATTATCAGCGCGGCTATAAGTATGGAAAGGTGTTGAAGAGCGTTTGGGATTGTGAATTGATCCAATTATGGGAAGGACGGATGTTCAGTTCATTTCACCGTGCCGGCGCTCCACTTGTCTCGGACAAGATGGATTTTATGCAGGGGAATTATTGGTGGCTCAAAGGCCTTAATGACGCCGGCGTACGCGTATCGATGGCGCTTGAAAAAACCTACGGTGCGGGATTTAACGAAATTAATGCCATAGTTGAAAATGGAGGACCGTCACATATTCAGAGCTGGCTTGAAGGGAAAAAGCCTGATCAATTTGTAGAACTGACTTATGAGTGCTATCCATTTTTGTACCGTGTTATACCGGGCTTTCACCCGTGGCAGTCGTGCAATGCAAAGGCTCCCTGCTATTTGCCAAAATACCTGGATGAGCAGTTGAGTATAGCAGAACAAACCTCTGATGCGTACTGGATCTACACCGAAGGAGCTGGCAAAGCCGGCGATCCGCGTGAACTGGACCAGGCCATTTTTAAAAAATACAATATCAGTGCTCAGGATTATTTGGATGTCATCATGAAGCATCCGACTGAAAGAACTAAGAATACAAAGTGAAATATGGTTTTAAACAGTAAATTTGCAAAAGAAAGGAGAGTGTTAAAAAAAGGCTCATCCGGTTAGCAGCTATGCTTATGGCAGATTATCCGCAACTTTGGCCCGAAACAATTAGAGGACTTCTCGGTAACTTCACGACTAACCACACCATTGTAAAAAATTAAGCGGCGATTTCTTCTGCGGTATTTTCTGCTTTCTTTTGCGGCTTTTCCCAATTGTCGGGCAGCAGTTCATCGATTTTGCTTGCGGTGTGAGTACTGATTCGGCCAAGAACATCCCTGAAGTATGCAAACGGATCGATCTTATTTAATTTACAGCTGGCCACAAGGCTATAAATGATCGCAGCTTGGGACTGTTTGCGGCATGATTGGGGTCTTTTAATCCGGCCAAGTAACAAAGTGTGCCAAGGTCGGTAAAGTAAATCTTAGGGCTCTTAACCAGCCTTTTGCCCAGTTCCCGAAATAAGGCCGTAACACAATAATTTGCAAAGTGGCCTCAAGTACCGAAATCCATGCTTTTGCAGTGTTTACTGCTACTCCAAGGTCACGCGCCATTTCTGTGAGATTTAACAGTTGTCCATTTCGAGCTGCCAGGGCTCTGAGAAAATTTTGAAATGTGGTCAGGTCGCCGACTTGACGCAAAGTACGAATATCACGCTCACATTTCAAACCAAATATGAACTATTTTAAACACCATGATATTGAACAACTGGGTACCGGAGCCTTGGAGTAAGGTCCCGAGCAACCGCATCTGTCCACGCTCTTTGAAAAGTTTATAATGTGCTCATGATTTAATTGGAGATGATCATGGGCAGAGTTCGCGAATGTGGCGGCGATCAGGAGCAGTTCTGGCGTATGGCTCTTGAGACTTGGCAGGCAAGCGGGTTATCGATCCGACAGTTCTGCAGGCAGGAAGGGTTGTCTGAGCCGCAGTTTTATTTATGGCGGAAGAAGCTCTCTGGCAGCGGCGTTACTGGCCCGGTCCATCAGAATGAACCCGGGCAGGAGGCATTTATTGAAGTGGCTCTGCCGAAGAACAATGATGTAGCCATAGAAGTTCTGCTCACATCCGGCAATATGGTTCGAATACCTTGCGGCGCTGACACTGAGACATTGAGTAATGTTATGTCGGCCCTTCATGCGGCGGGATTATGCTGACATTTCCGTCATCGGTCAAAATATTCATTTACTCTCAACCTGCCGACATGCGGTCCGGCTTTAGTGCGCCAGGCGAAGCTTGGCGTTTCCAATGGGTGAGATTCCCATCTTGGCAAGGAGAAGTGAGCCACTCCACCAAGGATCGAGTCTTGGGCTCATGGAGGTAACGATATGAGTTAAGCGTAGACAGAGCGACATCCGGGCTGTAACGAAAGTGAAGCGGTAGAGCCACGTAACAACAACATCCGAGGGCTGACAGGTTTGAACCCCTGGAAAGCAATAGTAGGCAGCCGATAAAGGCGAGGCTGTCGGAGACCTCGGCGGGGTCTGAGAGCACGGCACGGATCGAAATGGAAACGTCAGGAACCTGGGATATCCATCATGGTCTTTGGCAGCGATGTCGGAGTATGCTGAGCAAGAGGTACATCTGAATGCAAGCAGACGCTGTGATGGAAGTCGGACTTGTTGATAGTACTCTGAGCGTGGGAAAGCCATGTACACGGGGAAGCGACAAGCGGAACGAGTTCCTATAATTCAAGGGCACATGGACTCCACACAGAGGGAGAGATATTCATGTCAACAGAATTGATTAAGGTAGCGGATAAAGCTAAAACGGACTCCAAGCTTCGCTTTACCAGCTTGGCTCATCTTTTGACACCAGAATTCCTTGCGGAAACGTGGAAGCTGATGAATCGAAAAGGTAGCTACGGAGTCGATAGAGAAACGACACAGGAATTTGAGAGCGGCCTTGAAATTAGATTGGAACAAATCCAACATAAATTAAAGGTCGGACGGTACAGAGCTCCAGCAGTCCGCAGGGTATACATACCAAAAGGCAAGGACAAATTGCGTCCCCTTGGTATACCCACAGTAGAAGATCGACTGGTGCAGGCAGCGGTAGCTCGAATACTAAGCGTATTATTTGAACCAATTTTTATGGAAAGTTCTTATGGATATCGGCCAAACCGCAATGCTCATGATGCTCTTCGAAGCATAAGAAGTTGCTTAATCGGGAGCAAAGTTATGCATGTGTTTGAAGCAGACATCCACTCCTATTTTGAAAGAGTGAACCATAAATGGCTGATTCAGATGCTGAGTCAGAGAGTCGCCGACCCAGTAATCATGCGCCTTATCGGCAAGTGGTTGCGGGCTGGCGTAATGGAAAATGGGATAAAGTATCGGCGCGACGATGGGTTACCGCAAGGTGGCCCAATCAGCCCGATACTCGCGAATGTCTATTTACATTATGCTCTAGACTTATGGTTTGCCCGAAAGTTCAAGAGGAACTGTCAAGGACAAGCCCACATAGTCAGATTTGCTGATGATTTCCTTGCTATGTTCCAATATGGAGCTGATGCAGAAAAGTTTGGCAATGAGTTAAATGAGCGCATGAACAAATTTGCCTTACAATTGTCACCAGAAAAGACTAAGCGGCTTGTGTTCGGGCGTTTTGCACAGGAGCGCCTTGCTCCTCAAGGAAAGCGGCCTGAAACTTTCGAGTTTCTTGGATTCAAGCATATATGTGGGGTAGACCGGAAAGGGAAATTTGCCCTTATCCGAATACCGAGTCAAAAGAGCTGTCGTAAGTTTCTCGATCGAACCAGAGAATGGTTAATGAGGCATATACATTGGAAAGTAAGAGACCAACAGCGGCGACTAAGCCAGATGTTATGTGGATTCTACCAATATTTTGCCCTGCCACATTGCGGAGCAAAGCTGTGCAGCATCCACTTAAACGTGATGCGACAATGGCGTCGGACACTGAGAAGGCGAAGCCAGCGTAGCAAAACGCATTGGAGCTATTTGCTCCGGCAATCATGGTTCGTGCTGCCGACACCGGTCAGTCTGCATCAAAATGTATGAATTTAGCTCTCTGCGGATGCGTTCCGAAGAGCCCGTTGCGGGAAAACCGCACGGCGGGTTCTGTGAGGGGCTGAGGTCCAACTGGATAAGGTGAACATATTGTGGCACCACCGAGAAATCAGGTGGCAAACAGAGAATACAAACCTTCACCTGAAATCCAGAAGACCTCAGTCTACTCGACATAAACTCTCGATGCTGGCTGAGAGTTTCATGCTCAAGGATCCTTTGAGCGGACATCTGTTTGTCTTTTTTGGCAAGAGCGGTGATAAATGTAAAATCTTGTTCTGGGACAGGACAGGATTCGTAATTTGGTATAAGCAGCTTGAAGAAGGCACATTTGAAAAACTGCCCTGTGAAAAGAACAAGGCTTCAATTGAAGTTGATATCGCCAAGCTGACCTGGATTCTCGAAGGCATCGACCTCTTCAAGGCCAGAAGACGAAAACGCTACGATCGCAAAACTCAAAATGAATTCATCTGATCAACAATAATTGCAAAATATTTTAATTTGTTTTGCTCTAATACGAGTTATCGCTTGCTTTTAATGCATTTGCGGCTATACTGACATTCATGTCAGGGATGACGCAAATAACCGCAGCAACTTCTAAAGAACACCTTCCTAATGATAATGATACGCTCAAGGAAATGGTGCTTACTCTGCTTGGTCAGATAAATGATTTGCAGGGTCAGCTGTATTATCTCAAGCGGCAGCTCTTCGGCAAGAAGTCTGAAAAGCTCAGTGCCGACCAGCGGCTGCTCTTTGAGAACCTTTATAATCAGATCGAGGCAAAGATCGAAGAGCAAAAGCTTGAGTCGACGCCTGAACCTGTCAAACAAAGAAAGAATGTAAATCACAAGGGCAGGAATCCCTTGCCCGCCGAGTTGCGACGTGAGATTATCCCTGTCGAACCATCCGAAGAAGAACAGTTCTGCCATATACACAATATGTCAAAGAAATTAATCGGCACTGAAGATACCGAGAAACTGGAATTTGTTCCGGCCTCACTGTTTGTTAAGGTATATCGCCGGTCCAAGTATGCCTGCGACCAATGTCAGGGCAACATCTCTATTGGTGAACTTCCCGCCATGGCTATAGATAAAGGAATTGCCGGCGAAGGGCTTCTCGCACACATTATCACCAGCAAATACTGTGATCACTTGCCTCTGAACCGATTAGAGGGCATATTTAAAAGAAGCGGTGTTGATATCAACGTCTCGACAATGTGCGACTGGGTGGGACAGTGTTCGGACTTGCTGGAGCCTCTGGTACATCGGATGCATCAGAAAACACTTGAGTCGCCCAAGATCAATTCTGATGACACCGCGATACCGGTCAAAAGCCCCAGTCGCAAGGGTTCTACATATAACGGATACCTGTGGGTATACATCGATAACATGAATAACGTGGTGTTTGATTTTACCCCGACAAGATCAAGAGAGGGGCCAATCAAGTTTTTGGGGAAATATAATGGCAAACTGCAGGCGGATGCTTACAGCGGCTATGATGAGTTCTTCAGAAAATCCGGAGCTGCCGAGGTAGGCTGCCATGCCCATGCCCGCAGAAAGTTTGAATATGCCCTTGATAGTGATCCAGTCAGGGCTGCGCGTATGATGGTACTATGGAAGAATCTGTACGAAATCGAAAAAACAGCAAAAAAAGAAAAATACAGTGATGCACAACTGCTCGAAGCCAGGCAGATGCAGGCAAAACCGATCCTTGCAGAAATAAAAACACTGCTGGATGAATACAAGATACAGGTGTTGCCCAAAAGCCATCATTGGCAAAGCCGTCACCTATTCACTGAACCAGTGGGATGCACTTCTGCGATACCTGGACGAACCCATACTTGAGATCGATAATAATTTATCTGAAAGAACTTTGAGGATGGTGGTGCTCGGCCGCGTCAATTATCTCTTCGCCGGCAGTGAGGCAGGAGCAAAACGCGCGGCGATCATATACAGCCTTGTGGCCAGTTGCAAATTAAATGAGCTTGACCCATTCGCCTACTTCAGGGACATCCTTACCCGCGTCAGTACTCATCCTGCTGAGAGAATTGACGAACTCCTGCCGGGAAACTGGAAAAAACCGGAAAAGGCAGCCGAAAAATCAGCTGCATAGATTTTTTTAAGGGGTGCACTTGCTCGGGACTTTACGACTTTGTATGGAAAAAGTTAAAGTTGGATTTATAGGGGCTGGTTGGATGGGCTCTGTTCAGCTCAAGAAACCAGAGCGCGAAGATGTTGAAGTTATTGCTCTTTTCGAGCCTAATAAAAAACGAGGGGCAGAAGCACTTGCAAATGCTGGTTTATCTTCAAATATACTTGTTCCAGATTATAACCAAATTATAAATAATGAGAGTATAAATACTGTTTGGCTTGTAAGTCCTAACAGCTTTCACGGCCCTCAAGCTATTGTAGCAATGAAATCAGGAAAGCATGTTTTTTGTGAAAAACCAGCTGCGACAAACTTTGATGATTACTGCACTGAAATTGAAATCGAAAAAGCAAATCCTTTCCTTATTACTTATGTTGATTACATATTGTACTTTGATTCAATGGAGCAGAAGCTAAGGGAAATGATTGCGACTGGTGAATTCGGTCAAATAACACAAATACAAATCAACTATCGTCATCCGATCAATATTACAGGAGACAAGGTCTGGAAACTTAATAAAAATATTATGGGCGATGCAATAAGCATGGGCATTAATCATGCTATTTCTGTTATGGTATTCGCGATGTCAACTCAAGCAAAACCAATATCTGTATATGCGACCAGCATGCCAGCTAAAGTTCGAGGGTTTGAAGCCGATCCCATATGGGCAATTACCATTCTATTTGATAATGGTAGTACAGGCTTTTGTTTTGGCAACATAGATAACGGCAACGGATACGATGCATTTCATAGTGTATACGGCACAGAGGGCGCTTTTGTCTTTGATTCTCAACAGCCCCATAAAAATAAAATCCGTTACTGGTCACAAAAGTCTACGCAAGGGAAGTGGGGCTTTCCCTTGGATCATGAGCAATGTTATAACCAAGGGCTCAGAAATTGTGTGTGGCCGGATACTATGTCGACGCCTGACAGTGGCAATGTTGTTGAACATCAGACAGGAGCTGCTATATCACATTTTATTGATTGCATTAAAGCAAACGTGAAATCCCCCTTGAGTTTTGCAAATAGTTCCGAAATTGCCGAAATAGGATGGGCCTCTCAGATATCGGCCATACTGAAAAAACCAGTGTCATTGCCGTTAAATTGGGCAAATGCTCGTAAATTGCTTGAGAATCACTGAAATGAAGATTAGGAAATACAGATGCAACTACGCACGTGAACCTTTATCAGCTTTTGGACTGGTATTAGGCCATGAGCGGGAACTGGGTTACTTCAGCTTGTCGGAGCTGGAAAGTTGCCAGGGGCCGCTCGGATTGCGAATCGAACGGGATTTACATTTTGCGCCGACGCCGCTGAGCAAAATTAGGATGAAAAATGAATAATGAGAATCAGAATCGCTGCAAAAGATGTGGATTATGCTGTACAGAGGTGGGGTCATTGGCAAACTCAACCAGTCTCTTTTAAATTTTTTCACGGGCTTCAATATTCATTACAGAGATAGCATAAATACTTGAACTTTCAAAAATTTATAGATATACTCCTAAAATTGAAGTCTTGCGTGAAGATTTCATGGCAGGTTTTTATATTAAAAAAGATACACCCTTATTAAAAACTCGAAGTCTGGTTCCAGGACGAAGCCAGAATAGGCCAGCAGGGAACATTAACATCGGTATGGGCACAGAGAGGTTCTCGCCCGACCGCCGTAAAGCAGACCGAATATGAATGGGTGTACATTTTCGGAGCGGTCAATCCTGCAAACGGCAAATCATCAGCCATGATAGCCCCGACAGTCAACACCGACTACATGAATCACCATTTACGTTTTATAAGCAGGGAGGCCGGAGATGATGCCCATGTGGTGCTTGTGCTTGATCAGGCCGGATGGCATGTGACAAAAAATCTTGCATTGCCGGATAATATCACATTGCTGCACCTGCCCCCATACAGCCCGGAACTCAACTGTGTCGAAAGGAGATACTAATGTTTATGGTTGCTTCTGAGCTGCTCAGCTTTGCTGAAACCGCATTTCGGGCATTTATCTGGTGCGGTCGCAGAGACAGTCATAGGAAAAAACACAGTGCTGCATTTTGAACATTTAACTGCTACCTGCGCGGCTTTCTGGCCGCATTCTTTGCAGGGTAAAGTAAAATCTCCAGGGGCTGAGTTTTGCCCATTGTCGGTTATCAAATCCTGGTACTTGCCATGGGTCATAGAATAAGTTGCATTACATTTGCTGCAAAGGAGTGTAATGCTAACTGAATCGGCGGGATCACCTCTGAAAAAACTAAAATACGCGATTATTGCTGCTGAAATAAGAAATACGGTTGCGAGAATGGTTTTCATGTTATTTGAGAACTGCATAATTAACTCCAATGAAGGTTTAGCTCATATTATTGAAATGCTATTTCGCTCAACGGTAACTGCCATGCCTGAAACACTGCCTCAATGTTGGCGACAGGATTATTTGGACCCCACTCGCACTGTGCAATGACTCCGCCACAATTACTATCGAATGCCTCACGTACCTTGCATACAGCCTTATGCACATCAGCAGGCGAACCGAACGGCAGCACGCACTGGCGGTCAATTTCACCCCAGAATGTGATGCGGCCTCTATACTTTGCGGCGAGTTCATCCAAGTCCATGCAGAACAGCTGGCTGTTGACAGCATCGACGCCGATCTCGATGAGATCTTCATAGATCGACATGATATTGCCGTCACTATGCATGAATGCTTTTTTACCCGCAGCATGAATTATCTGGCAGTACTGTTTGTACAATGGTTTAAAATAATGCCGCCACATATCAGGCGAGATGAGCAACGCCGTCTGGCTGCCCCAGTCATCCATGAAGCCGACAGAATCCGTATTTGTCCTGGACCATCCTTCCACTTCCCGCAGATAGAATTCGTGAACCATTGCAAGAAGGCTTCTGAACTGGGCACAATCGTATGCCATGTCCATGAGTACCGTTTCGGTGCCGCGGAGGAACTGGACGCGTTCGAACGGGCGCGCGTCGCTGCCGAGGAACATGAATTTCTTGCCGCTTTTGAGATTACGGTCCTGGCAGCGGTTGACCTCATCCCAGTCTGCGTGTTCTAAAATTTCATAAGGCGGAGTATAGGTGGTCATGGCCGACCAGTCTGCAATGAGAGGCGTTTTAACTTCCCCGACAACACCATCTTCTCCACATTCCCAGACGCAGCCCCATTCATCTGTATAGCTGCCTTTTCTGAATCTTGAACTGGTTGCACGGCTGCTATTGCCCATTACCTGGCCGGCACCGATGAAATCTTCCGGGTACTGTTCCAGAAGGTTTTGCAGCTGGTCCGCCGCAAACATAAAAACCCATGGAACTCG
>MHYA01000066.1:0-1913 GCA_001825675.1 Planctomycetes bacterium GWF2_42_9
CACTTTAAATTGGACAGGCGCGACCAGTTTTTATTATAAAATTAATCTCTACAGTCCGCTTGACGACAACCTCACGTCTGCCATTGGCGACGCAGGATTGATCAAGCCCGACCAAGTTTATTATTCCGTCGGGCAATCCGCTTCTGATCTAAAAACAAGTACCCCAACTGTCACAATTGCAAGTGGGGTTGCAACTTTTTCAGCAGCGCAGACTGGAAATATTGGAGTTGGGGACAGAGTTACATACAACACAACTGACATTGCATATATTGCATCAAAAACTTCCACTTCAGTTTGGAATTTGGTTACAAAAACTGGCGCAGTTCCTGCCGACATCACAACTTCAACAGTGGTTTCAATTAAACATGAGTACACAAGTCTTTCAGCTGCAGTCACCGGTGCGGTTGATGCAAATCATCTCAACACTACAGATTTAGTCACTGGAAATTATCAGCTCAATTTCCCTTGTTATTATGATTCCAGTGCAGACACAACTGCGGTGACTGTTTCTGGATATACAACAGGTGTTTCTAATTTTATTAAAATTTATACGCCAGTTAGCACGACTACTGAAGCGAACAATAGTCAAAGACATTCGGGGAAATGGGATGATGGGAAATACAGAATGGAAACGCCATCAAATAGCTATTCAATGAATGTGTTGATAAATTATTTGAGAATTTATGGATTAGAAATCAAAGTAACGCAGAGCGGGCTAGATTCAAAGGGAGGTATTGATCTAGGAAATATTACTGGTTCATTTGGTGATGTTCAGATTGATTCAAATATTATTAAGGGCAATATAAGCAATGGATCATCATATAATTCAGGTATTCATGCCACAGCTCCTATTGGAGTGCAGGTTAGGATATGGAACAATATAATTTATGATTGGTTTGGTTCAGATAATCCTAGTTTCAGAGAAGAATATGCTTTTTATGTGATTAATAATGTATATGCATATAACAATACTGTGAGTCACAGTTACAATGGATTTGTTGGAAATAGTAATGCTATTGTAAAAAATAATATTGTGCAAGATACTCTTCAATTAAATAAGGCATACCTCAATTCTTTTTCGGAATCTTCGACAAATAATGTTTCTGATCAGGCTAATGCACCTGGCGCCAATCCACAAAATTCAAAAACCGTTGCTTTCGTCGACGCTGCCAACAAAGACTTTCATCTTTCTCCATCAGATACCGCTGCCAAAAATGCTGGAGTGGATTTGAGTGCGGATGTGAATCTGCCAGTCGCAACTGACATTGACGGACAAACGCGACCAACTGGAGCAGGCGTTGTTGATATCGGTGCCGACGAAGCCGCAACCGCAATTTTTTATTCTGTCGGACAAAACACTAATTCTCATGAAACAGGCGCAGGCACGGTGACGGTCGACGCCACCGCAAGGACTGCAACTTTTTCAGTAGCACAAACTGCAACAAATATGGGAGTAGGAGATTTGATAACTTATGCGGGAGGAAGTTGTTATATTTCATCAAAAACTTCAACCACAGTCTGGGGTTGCCAGTCTGCAACCGGTACCGCTCCCACTGCTGCCACTGATGCAGATGTAACTTCAATTGCGCATGCATTCAGTTCTCTTGCTGCTGCTTTTCCTTTTGCAGCCAATGGTGTGCAAAATGCAACTCATCTAAACACTTCTGACCTTGTGACGGGAAATTATCAATTAAATATTCCATGCTATTATGATTCTGGATCTGATGTTAGTGTGCTTTCAGCAATAGGTGGCTTTACCACAGGAATGAATAATTATATACGAATTTATACTCCGACAAACACAACATCAGAAGTTAATCTTTCTCAAAGACACTCTGGCAAATGGGATGATGCAAAATTTGCGCGCACTGGTACTATTGGTATTTTAAATAATTATATACGCTTGGAAGGTT
>MHYA01000066.1:2043-28920 GCA_001825675.1 Planctomycetes bacterium GWF2_42_9
CGAGCTATTTGCCGGGACTGCTCAAAAGCCAGTCCCAAATGGTACAGCTCGCAGCGGCGAAATCAGTACTGATACTGGCCAATAAACGCACTGAATAGCTTACCGGTTGTGATTTGTCTGGAAATTATGGGCCAAGCCATGCAGGTGTACCAAATTTACCTTGACGGTAGGCTGTATGGTTCGTAAAATTCGCAATATTAAGTATTTCCGAAAGTGTAGTCTTTTCGGAATACCAGCTTAAATAAGTAATCATATATATTTCGGTAGTTGAAAGGAGCATTTGTGAGCACACTTACTAAGGTCCTTATCGTTTTACTGACACTTGCGTCGATTTTCCTCTGTGGCATTGTGGTAACATACGTTGCCAGTGCTGAAAACTACAAAGCAAAGTTCGATGAACAGGTTGCGGCGGTCGATGCTCAGACATCGAAATTCAAGATGCAGGAAAACCAGTTCAATACATACATGGCACAAGCCCAGCGTATGCAGGATGAACTAAATTCAAAAATAACAGCTCTTGAAGCTGAAAAGGCACAGATGGCCGCCGACCTCGGCGCCGCCAAGACCAGCAGCTTTGCCGCTCAGGAAAGAGTTTCAAACCTCGCCGGAGTCGCTGCGGGCTTGAATCAGACGATTTCGAGCATGGATCAATCCCTCAAACTTGCTCGCGAGGAGCTTGACAGGATCCGCAATGACCAGGTGCGTGACAAAAAGAATCTTAACGAAGTAGTTGCGGCACTCAACGAAAAGCAGGTACAGCTTGATACCCTTGAAGCCGATAAACGCAGACTGCTCGAACAGAAGTCGGCCCTTGAAGACCAAATCAGCAAAGCCACGTCGGGCCAGAGCGGTACGGTTACAGCCGGTGTTGTTACTCCCGAAGGTGGTAATGTTCGTATTACACCCCCTGCGACAGACCAGGTAGCGGTACAGGGCAAAGTTGCCCAGATTAACGCAGCCAATAAGCTTGTTACGCTTTCAATAGGTTCGGCTGACGGCGTTAAGGAAGGCATGAGATTCCATGTTGTCCGCGGTGATGCGTTTGTTTGTGATATCGTTGTAACGCATGTAGATGTGGAAGAATCAGCCGGCACGATCGAGCTTAAGAGAAGTGAGCCGCAGGTCGGCGATATGGTTTCGACAACGCTGTAAGCAAATCACTTAATATGAATTCTGACAGGCATACGGCCTGATTGGGAAGGTAAAATATGGCAAACGGACCCAAAGTTATTGCGCAAAGCAATATTTATACCGCTATCCTGGCTCTAGCCTTGGCGGTAGTGACGGCAAGCGCCGTGTACGTTGCGATCACGAGCATGGCTCAATACGAGACGCTTTTTAAAGTCGTCGCGCCGTAACGGCATGCATGCGGCTTTGCCACGGATGGTTATCCCCTAATCGGGGAACTGAGCCGTATATTTTTTGAAGGGAGCTTCTGTGCAGCTGTTTAACGGTATTCTCGGCTGGTTCAGCATGGATATGGGTATTGACCTCGGTACATGCAATACCCTCGTAGCCGTGCGCGGTGAAGGCATTGTCCTTAACGAACCGTCTGTTGTGGCCGTTAGAAAAGGCACCAACATCGTACTCAATAACGGTGAGGCCGTCGGCCTTGTCGCCAAGGAAATGCTTGGCAAAACACCCGGTTCCATTACCGCCATCAGACCACTCAAAGACGGCGTTATTAGTGATTTCGAAATTACCGAGGCAATGATCAGGTATTTCATTCGTAAAGTCCATGGCAGGGGCGGTCTTGTTCATCCCAGGGTTGTAATCGCCGTACCAAGCGGAATCACCGCGGTGGAACGCAGGGCGGTAATAGATAGTGCCGAACGAGCAGGCGCAAGAAAAGTTTATCTCGTGGATGAGCCGATGGCTGCTGGTATTGGGGCGGGCTTGCCCGTAACCGAGCCGACTGCATCGATGATATGCGACATTGGGGGCGGTACCAGCGAAATCGCCATTATGAGTCTTGCCGATATTGCCACCTGTGAATCCGTACGCATCGGCGGCGACGACATGGATGAATCGATAATCAATCACCTCAAGCGAACTTACAACCTGCTCATCGGTGAACCAAGGGCCGAACAGGTGAAAATACAGATCGGTTCCGCTGCTCCGCTTGAGCAGGAACTTACGATGGAAATCGCCGGGCGCGATACAATCAGCGGCCTGCCAAGAAAGATAGTAATTACCAGCGAAGAAATTCGCGAAGCCCTCCGTGAACCGATAGCTGGCATTATCGATGGCTGCACACGCGTACTGGAAAAAGCTGAGCCGGAATTGGCCGCGGATCTCATCGACAACGGCTTGACCATTGCCGGCGGCGGTTCGCTGCTGCGGGGTATGGACAGGGTGCTGAGCAATGCGACGGGTTTAAAAGTCTACAGGGCACAAGACCCGCTTACCTGTGTGGCCCGAGGCACGGCTGTCTACCTCGAAAATCTCGAACTGTGGAAGGGCACCATGGATCACAGCGAGGGTTGGCAGTAATATTATTGCCGCATCGGTTTCATAGTCCGATCAGTTAAATTATGAATGTAGTCTAGAATTTTTTGTTAAGTCGACGACCTTTTCTGTCGAAAAGAGTTTTGCCGCGATAAGTAATCGACAGTGGTCGTTTCGACTTGGAACAGGGAAGTTCGTTGCGGTGTATCCGGGCGAAACGATGTAAAGCCCGGGAAGTATATGTCACGAAGACAAACAAGAATATCGAAGGGAACGGTTTTTACCGGACTGCTGTTAGGCAGTCTGTTATGCCTGCTTTTACCCCAAAGTCTGACCAAACGCGTCAACTTAGCTTTTCTTGGCATTTATAAGGTCATACCTTCGCTGGGTACCAGTATTCCGCTTGCATCCGTATCGCCCAATGGTCCTGTAACCATAACAGGCGAGTATAAAAAGCTCCAGAATGAGTACCAGCAGCTTCAGAATCACTGTGCAAATCTCTGGGCTGAGCTTGCCAATGAACACGATAAGGCCCAGAAACTTTCCGGCATTCGCACCAGGTTTCCTTCGTTGGCGGGAGCTGCGATAATTACAGCCGATGTAATTACCTCGCAAGCTGCCACAGGTCCAGGACAGCTTGTGATAAATCGCGGTTCGGCTGACAATTTGAAAAAGGATCAATTCGTTATTGCAGATAATGCCGTCATTGGCAGAATAGCCGAAATCAGTTCGCGAACTGCCATAGTAAACCTCATTACCAGCAAACGGATTACAGTGCCAGTTGAGGTGGCCGGAACCAAAGTTCCCCGCAAAATGACGGGCGATGGCAAAAGTGCCGCTAAAATATCGTTGCTTCAGAAAAAATACCCTGTAAAGCAGGGCACCCTTGTATATACTTGTAAAATGCCCGGCTATATTGACGTGCCGTTTGTAATAGGCAAGGTTTCGAAATGCAGGGTCGATGCGGATAACCCGCTGCTATGGGATATCGCTGTGACGCCTGCTGTAAATATCGAAACTGTCAGTACCATCAGTGTTGTTATTATGAATCCGTAACAGGAGCAACGATGCAATGGGTGCGTTTTGCGGTACTTGTTCTTGCAACGGCCTTTATTCAAGGCTCCCAAATCCCGCACTGGATCGCACTGACGCAATTCAAATTTTCACCTGATTTTTTACTTATGCTGCTTGTCTTTTTCGCCGCTTTTGCTGAGGGCCCCGCGGCAATAATCTGTTCGTTTTCAATCGGGCTTGCGGCTGATCTCGCTTGCCACACCTTAGGGCCGTATATGCTGGCTTTCGGGCTTTGCGGCTCCATATTGCAAAGCATGGGCAGAGTTATTTCGCTCAAACGCATGCTGCATATTATCGCAGCGGTATTTTTATGCGGAATCGCGGCTGGTTTTTTGGCAAAGACGTTCATTTTTTTCAGGGGAGTTTCGCAGCCGCCTTCGCTGGGACACGTTCTGGGTACTAGCTTATATTCATCGCTGCTGGCGCCATATATCTTTGCGGGTCTGTCGCTTGTAGTCGGCTGGCTTGGGATGAGACGCTCGGGACACGGTCGCTGAAATGCACGAAAGACGCATTAAAATTTTCATACTGATATGCATCATCCCGCTTGCGGCGGCACTGGCAAGGTTGGCTGAGCTTCAGATATTCGATTCCGGTAAATATATTGCCAAACTCAATCAGATCGAGTCATCCAAAACTCGCCAGCTCAAAACTGTTCGCGGAAAAATACTTGACCGAAACGGAGTCGTGGTTGCCAGCAATGAAGCTCGTTTTTCTCTATGCGTAAGCTACAACCTTACACGGCTTGCCGACGAGCGGTTCTGGCAGGCTGAAATGATAAAAACCTTCGGCCAAAACAAGAATATGGAAAGCCTGCTCAAGTCGCTCGAATATGACCGCAGACGCGCGTCGCTAGCAAGGTTCATACAAAAGTGCATGTTATTTTATGGCCTTGGCACCGAGGATATGGACATCAGGCTCGCCCAGATAAACGATTATATTTGGAAGCAGAGGTCCTTTGTGGCTTGGTACCGTAACTGCACAGATTCCAAGCTCAGGCTCGAAAAAGGGGTATCTGTTGACTGGGCTTCGGCAATGGTCGATTTTGCCGTGCAGGTGCCTGATGAAAGTAAACGCCTTGTGATGATCGGCGAGGTGACCGATCTTGCCGAGATGTACCGTAAATGGCCGTTGATAGAGCTTGACAGTGATGACGGCATTTTCGCGGCGCAGATGGAGTTTACTGATGTCAATGATTTCGAAGTAATGCCCGGCGAAGTGCGCGTATATCCCTATGGCTCTACAGCTTCGCAGCTTGTTGGTTGGGTGGGCATGCCCCAGGACAGAGATATAAGGCTCTTTTCGGATGACAAACGCGCAAGCTACCGCGAAAATGAACTCTGCGGCCACAGTGGCATCGAATATATCTGTGAGCCGATACTCCGCGGCAGACGCGGCGAAGAGAGATATACATTTGACCGCAAGCAGGTGATCGATTCGAGCCAGACTGAGCCTGGGCGCGATATAACACTTACAATTGATATCGAGCTTCAAAAAAATATCGAAGAAATGCTCACAAACCCCACCGTTAACGACAATTCTGGTTCGCCTATGGCCGCGGTGATCATTGATGTTCCCGCCTCAGAGGTGCTTTCAATGGTTTCGCTTCCGACTTTTCGTCCGGCTGATATTCGCAAACAATACGGCCAATTGCTCAAGTCAGACGTTTCTCCACTCCACAACCGCGCGATGAACAGTCTTTATCCGCCCGGTTCGGTCATAAAACCGGTCATTGGCATTGCCGCAATGGAAGAAGGTGTTATTCGCCCCGATGAGGTAATAAGCTGTCCCAGCAGAACACTTTCACCTCCCAACTGCTGGCGAATCAGAGATTTCGGCGTGGGGCATGATGAGCAGTGGAATAATTGTGCCCGCAATGCGATCAAGGGAAGCTGCAACATTTATTTTTCCCGCGTTGCCGAAAGGCTCAGTTCCGCAGGGCTTCAAAAATGGCTTCTAAAATTCGGCTACGGCACAGGTGTAGTAAATCAGTGCTGTTATGTGTGGGATGGTAACAGTCAACTTGTCGAGACACGCTCATTCGAGCAGGCCCCTGGCAATATAGCAAGTGCCGCGATACGCACCGAACCCAATACTATAGGCCCTGTGATCGACAACGAAAAACGCTTCTTCGGGATAGGCCAGGGTTCGTTGCGAGTTACCCCGCTGCAGGTGGCAAGTGCCATGGCGGCCCTGGCGCGGGGAGGAATATACCGCAGCCCGCAGATGATACGCACGGGCAGGAACGATTCATACGACGGACAAGCTATTGACATATCGCCGCGCACGCTTGCGACGATACGCGACGGAATGCATGCCGTTACGAGTGAATCCTCAGGCACCGCTTACGAACAGATGTCGATCGGTGATTTTGAGCAGTACGGCGTGAAATTGTTTGGCAAAACCGGCTCGACGGAAAATCCCGAACATGCCTGGTTTGCGGGCTTTGCGGAAGATGCCAACGGCCGAAGCATAGCTTTTGCAGTTCTTGTTGAAGGCGGCAAACGCGGCTCAAAAGACGCGGCGCCGCTCGCTCGTAAAATTGTCGAGCTTTGCATTCAGGCGGGTTACATAGGCATCAACAATTAAACTTAAACTCATCTTTACCGGCAAATCGCGAAACGATTACCATAGTTTAAACGACATCGTCGACCAGCGCACATTCTATCCCGCGATTTTATCCTGCAACTGCCGATGGCATCCAAAACAGCTACTGCCAAAAAGATACTTTCGCTTCTGCGATAGCTAACTTACTGCGACATTGGAAGGCATCGACTGGCCTGCCCGGTTTATTGCGACAACTTGCCACTGGGTGCTTATGTTTTGGGGCTGGGCTTCGATAACGATTGATTTTTCAACGCTGGTTGCGACTATTTCCCATTTTGTCTGGCCGCGAGCCTGACGGTCTACGCGGTAGCAAAGCGGTTTTGAGCCGTTCACCGGCGAATCCCAGCAAAGTTCAACCCCTCCGTCCGGGCAATGTCTTGCGACAAGACCAAGCGGCTGGCCGGGCAGGTCTGGCTTTGTCTTTGGCCTCCTTGCGGCCCAGCCGATAAGCTTTAACTTTTCATCCTCGAAATCGACCGTGTTCTCCGCATAGCGGATATTTTTCTTTGTAGCCGCCGCAAGTGCCTCCATTGCCGCAAGCTTTGCCTCGGTCGCCGCCTCGGCGGCCGCCCTTGCCGTATTTACCGCCGCCTGGGCCGTGTTGAGCGCCTCCAAAAGCTGATCCATATCCGCCGGCGCAACCGGCGGCGCAGGGAAAATCTCGCTGGAACTCTCCAGCCCTGCCTTTACCTTCTGAGAGAGCACATAAACATCCGACTCGGTTCGCGGAAAGTTAGCCATGGCGGTACCCTTGGATTTACAATTTACAAATTACTATTTACTATTGATTATTGGTTGTACGAGCTTTATTTCGACCGTTAGCAGGCCTTACTTTCATAAAATCAGCTTTGCACCTGCCTATAACAGACTTTTAACGCCATTCGGAAGCCCAACGCCCGATAATTGCAGACCTGCATTAAAAAACTTCAAACCTGCATCGCTAGATTAAACGCCAGCATCAATTTATATCAGGCTTTCATAACCACATTGCACGCCAGCATTGCCAAGATGATAACTTGCATCGCGGCATTGCAGATTAGACACATTATAGCTTTGCTCTTAAACCTATGGCATTAAGCTTGAATTTAGCGGATATTTTCTTTGTAGCCGCAGGGAAGATCAAAACTTCACACGTTATTTCAGAGAGCACAGAATTCGCGACACCGGATTTAAATAATGTAAATATAAAGACTTAAGATGTTTAAACGCTGATTTCGCGGATTACGATTTTTTAAGAAATTTTAGCCAAAAAGGATTCAGAGGGACGGGGAGGGATAACAGGTTTCGATCAAATTATATTTTTACAAGCCATATATTTCTCAATCAATATTGGTCTTTACTGCCAAAACACGGCATTTACATTTTTTTCAAATATCTAATATTGCTTGTCCGGATTAAGTTGTAATGTTATATTAAACGAGGTTTCTTCAATTTGATGGCTGTTTGCTGAATGATATAAATTTCCATGAATGTAGTTTTTAATAAATCTTTAACAAATGTAATCAGTTCAACCCCTTGGCGGAAGCGGCTTTACAATAATGCAAAAGAATTCTGGAAGGATTCGGAAGAGTTGCATCATTGGTATATTGTTTGGCGCACTTTGGCCGGACAGTACAAGGATTTCAAACCCGATGCTGTGCTATATGTTGGAAAATCACCAACTGCCTATCTCAAAAGAGTGAACGATTTTGAAATTCCGGAAGAACTCGCATCTTTGTGGCACAAATTCCTGTGGAATCAGGCTGTAGTTCCGATGTTAATAATACAATCTACAACCAAAATCAGAATATACACGGCATATATGCCGCCTCAAAAGAATGATCAAGAAAGCAGATTAGAATCCATCTTAGAGTATGCCGCAGATGCATTGAGTCTTGATCAGTTGTGGACAGCAATCGAAGCTGGAACAATTTACAAAGAAAAACCAGAATTATTTAATCGCTCCAAATCAGTGGATCGTCATCTATTAGAAAATTTGAATGCCGCAGCTATCAAAATTGCCGAAACTCAGATAGGTGGCCTAAGTAAAAAAGAAAATGTGGAATTTGCTCATAAATTTCTCACCCGACTATTGTTTGTATCCTACTTAATCGAACGAGGAATGATCAAAGGTAAGCATTTTTCTAGCGGACATCTAAAGAATCTCAGACCTGATAATAAAAAAGAAAATGGTTACTTTTTGAGACATCTTTTCGCTGATCTTAAAACATTTTCGAAAAAGAAAGACGCTCTGTGTCGCCTGTTTTATCGGGTAAAACAACGATTTAACGGAAGTTTGTTTCCAGACTCTATCGCCACCGAAAAAGATAAATATACAGAAACTTTCATTGATATAGTAGATAAATTTTTACATGGGCATAGCTTAAAGAATGGTCAGTATGTGCTTGAATTCTGGGCATATGATTTCGGTGTAATACCAATTGAGACAATTAGCGCGGTATATGAAAGCTTTTTAGGTAAACAAGGGGAAGTCGACCAATCGCAAGGGAGGATAGATCCGAAGCGAATGACTGGCGCTTATTATACCCCTTTACATCTTGCGGAACTGACCGTCGATGTTGCACTTGAAAGAAACAAGAAACCCATTCAGGATTTAACGGTACTTGATCCGGCTTGTGGTAGCGGGGTATTTTTAGTTTGTTTTTTTGGAAGAATGGCGGAAAGTCTTCGAAGAAAAGAAGGTTATACAGGACAGAAAAAAAATATTAATTGGGCTCGGAAACTCGCGCCACTTCTATCTCAATTGTATGGAATCGATATCAGTCCAACTGCCTGCCACATAACTTGTTTTAGCTTGTATTTGGCCTTACTTGATCAATTAAGGCCCATGGATGTTGAGTACTTGCGTAAATATAACAAAAACAAAAAAGCACTTCCCCCTTTATTAGCCAGTAGTTCATCAGATAGTCTCAAGACGGTTTATGAAAACAATCTTTTTAACGGTAAGCTGTCATTAAAAAAGAAGCTATTTGATATTGTAATTGGAAATCCTCCGTGGGTAAGCGGTTCGAATCAAAAAGATGATTTTTTTCTTGATTGGCGAAAACAGAATCCAAATATATTGGGGCCGAATAAACAAATTGCACACGGTTTCATGTGGAAATCTTTAGACTATCTTTGTGATTCGGGAACAGCCTGCCTTTTGCTATCTGCATCAGTTTTGTTTAATGGAGGAACAAACGAATTTCAGCGCAAATGGCTAAAATCCGTAACGGTTGATAGGGTCGTAAATTATTCCGACTTACGGTTCGTTTTATTTGAACACGCAATTCATCCCTGTGTGGCAATTTGTTTTCGGCCTGCAACTTCAGAAACAGCAAATCTGATAAAGTACGAATCTCCTAAAACAGATATTCGCAGTCAACAGGGTGGCCCAGTATATATTCGTGAAGAGGATATAAGCTTATTAAAAGTGAGTGACATAATCAATGCTGCTGCTGAAGGTAGAGCGCCCGCGATTTGGAAATCGCATTGCTGGGGAACATTGCGAGATAATAGGCTGATAAACAAATTAAATAATTTACCAAAACTAGGGGCTTTGATTGAAGATAGAGAACTCTGGGACAAAAGCACCGGAATTATGGTGGGCAACCATAGTAAAAAAGGGTGGTGGGATTCCGATTGGCTATATTTAAGAAGTCGTCAGGAATTCTCATTGGTAGTTTCTCCAAATGATTGCAAAACTGTAAGCGAGGCTGGTTTTCCGCTTAAAGCCGAAGCTCCTCGAAAAAGAAACCTGTTCATAGGGCCAAAAGTTCTTGTGACAGAGGGCGCATTGGACATGAAAGTTGCTTTTTGTGACTTTCCTGTGATATTTAAGAAATCCATATATTTAATAACCAGCCCAGATGCTGAAATGCTTAAATTTCTTAGTGTTGTCATACGATCAGACCTTATGCAATTTTATTTATTTCACACTTCTGGAAGTTGGGGGATCGAACGTGAAAAGGTGCGTTTTGAAGAGCTTTTGTCATTGCCATTTATTTTTCCCGAGAATTCTACGAATCCAAAGATGGCTAAACAAATAGTTGCGGAAATATCACGGAATGTTTCACAATTTGCAAATAATCTCAAGAACGAACAATGGCTTGGCGCAGAACAGAAGAGAAAAACCGAAATTGATAAAATCCGCAAAGAGCTTGAGCCAATGGTGCTTGCGTATTATGGCATAGATAAATACGAAACCATGCTGATCGAAGACACTATTGACTTAGCAACCAAAAGTTTTCATCCCAAACAAACTACTGATAATATTCCAACCATCGCCAACGTTAGCACGGAATATGCGCAAACTTACACCCGAACACTATGCGGGATGTTAAACCATTTCGGAACTGGAAGCAATTTTAAGATCAACGGAAAAATTGTAAAAGGACAACCCTATTCTGTTGTTTGTATTTCTTTAGCTAAATATGTGCAACTAGATATACCTGTTGTAAACGCAAATCATCAACTTGCATTGCTTTTTCAAAAGATGGAATTATTGTTAAAATCTAAAGGCGAAGATTTGTTTTTTGTCAAAATCTAAAAATTGTCGATGGCAGCGATCTTTACATTTTAAAACCAATGCAAATGCGTTTCTGGTCACGCACAGCGGCATTGAATGATGCTGACGAAATTGCAGGTGCTATATTAAATTATCGGGGGGCATGAGCGAGTTGTGGCAGTAGAGGGGAATCTAGATTTGTTTTCGGCTCAGTTTCCTGCTTCCTTGGTTCCAAGAGTGATGCAGCTAGTTTTAGATTCCTGGGCAGAATTTAAAACTTCTCAAACGGAAGAAACACAAATAACACTGGAGTTTTTCGTATTATTAAACCAGAATCAAGAATTTTCACGATTGCCGTTCCTCATTGATCCAGAAATAATTCTTCCAACTGGTATCGGAACTGAACAAATTGGACGACTTGATCTTCGCTTCACTCATGGACAGCTTAGAAAAGTATATTTCTCCATCGAATGCAAACGTCTGCGGGTTACCTTCCCGTCTGGCAAATTCGAAAGTTTGGCAGGTGAATATGTAGCCGAAGGGATGTGCCGCTATTTTAATGGTCAATATGCACGCGGTCTAGATAAAGGTGGTATGCTGGCTTACGTAATGGACGGTGATATAGCTAATGCCATTGAAAACATTAGAACAGCTGTTGAAAGTCGCAGGACGCACTTAAACATGGATACTAACAGTACAATTTGTGCTTGTTCTGTTTTGTCTCATGATTATATTAAGGAAACCTCCCATAATTACGGGCCTAAAGATCGATTCAAAATTTTTCATATCTTCCTTCCCATGCCGTCATAAATGCACATTGATTTTAATTCTTTTATTATAAATCTGTGGGCTTCGGCAACAGCCCAATCGATTTGTTCATCCATAATTAAAAAATTCTTGCAATAATTAAAGCTGTGTTTATTATTGTTGATGGCCGGGAGTAATCGGCCATTTAAAAATTAAGTAACACTGGGTTTTCAGACGCTTCAAGCTAAACCGGAAGTTTGGATTCGAAGAAGCGATGAATGGCTCGGTGCCTTTTGTTTGTACGTGCCTTTGCGCTATGATTTGCCTTAGAAGTCTTCTCTCCTGAACTGGCAAATCGAAAAAGCGTAATGTATGTCTGCAGAAGGCACCGTTTGCTTTGCGTTCTTCGAAGGCTCTTCCGGGCCTAGCTTGAGCGCAAGTGCGGCGGTGCCTTTTTTAATGCGCCTGCCGAATAGGAGGCAGATATATGGGCAGGCTTGTTTCAAAGATAATATTGGCTCTTGCGATATGTGCTCTTATCGCTGCGGGTTTTAGATATTATAAGCACAGTCGCGAGTATAAACAGCCGATCGTCGTCTACGATCTGACATGGCCGGACAAAGGAGGAAATAATCAAACTCTTAACAGGTGGCGATACTTTATTGATTCTAAGAGCCATTTGCCCCGTAAGATCGAGAAATACTCGAAGACAAATGCCGATACCGACTATATCCTCAAAGAAACGTTAATAATCACCTACCCCACCGACGAAGAAATGTCCAAACTTTTTAAAGGCCTAAGCAGCAAGTAGACCAATGTATAAATCTGTGCAAATCAGTGGCTAAAAATCTCTGCCTATAAAATCAGCGTTTAAATAGGGTTCAGGGTTTAGCGTTCAGGTAAGCCAGCTTCGTGCTTGGGATTTATACTAAGCAGTCAGTAGATTATGCCGCACACGAAAGTGTTGCTGGTTGCTTGTTGCTCGTTGCTGGTTAACCAAAAACCATCAACCAGAAACGCACACTTTGTAGCCCAAACATCGTACCACTTAGTAATACGACTTTGGCTTGTTCTTGCTCTCTTTATTAATCTGTGCAAATCCGTGCAAATCAGTGGTTAAAAATCTATGCCTATAAGTCAGCAACTTTCGACAGGGCCAAAAGAGAGCTTAAGATATTTAGGAAATTTTGAGATTTTAATAATAAAAGAGCTTGCATTGATTTTATTAAGGAATTATATATGTGCTTGCCTTGAAAACTGTTCAAAGCTGAAGTTCGTTTCAATTCTGTTTTGATACCCCGCACAGTTTTCAACTTGCTCTTGTAGTAAGTTGTTGTAGTACCGTTTTATATTTACTTGTGATTCAACTTGGTTTTGTTTTGAAAGGGTATTGCTGTGTTGGGTACTGATCTTTGCTCATCAGGTTAGAGGTTCTTCATTTAACATGGGTGGTTTTAGGTTCTAATTTAACCGAACTAATGCAATGCTTGGTCTCAAGTGATCGGCGCAATGCATTGGAGTGGTTGTTATTTAGCTTACTTAGGATTATATACAGGAGATTCATTATGTATTCAAAGCTGTTGGTGCTTATCGTTCTTATTTCATATGGTGTTTGCTTTGCAACTGATTCAGATAATGACGGAATGCCCAATGATTGGGAGGTTACCTATAGTCTAGACCCTAACAATGCGGCAGATGCAGATACGGATTTAGACAGCGATAATTATAATAATGTCAGTGAGTATTTACATGGAACAGAGCCGAACAACGTTGCAAGCGTACCTACTGCGAACATCACGATCTTAATTCCCAGTCAATTAAATAAAATACAGAGGGGTATAAATGCCAGTATTAACGGCGATATGATTGTTGTTTCGCAAGGCATATATTACGAGAAAATTAACTATAATGGCAAGAAAATCTTATTAAAGAGTACAGATCCAAATGACCCGAATATCGTGGCTCATACCATTATTGATGCAAACAACACTGCTTCGCCGAATTACGTTGTGACATTTAACACCGCAGAAGATGGTAATTCCGTACTGGATGGTTTTGTCATTCAGCGAGGATATCAGGGTATTTATTGCGGTCTTAATGCCGCTATTCGGCCTCAAATTAAAAATTGTATTATACGAAATAATGGGAATTACGGTGTAAATTATAATACCGCTTCCCCTCAACTGTATCGTTGTCAAATCCTCAAAAATAAGAGTTGGGGAATTTATACGAGTTCTTCCGGTTCTGCCACGATAAAAAACTGTGTTATTGCGAAGAACACTGGGTATGGAATATATACCAATAATAATTATCAAATAACTGTGCTGAATTGCACGATTTATGGAAATTCTCAATGTGGAATTGGGTCTACTCATGCGACGATTAAAAATTGCATTTTATGGAACAATGTTGATGACCTTGCAAATTGTACTGCCACTTTTTCCTGTATCAAGAACATGGATGAGGGGACAGGGAATCTTCATAGTGAGCCATTATTTGTAAATGCAGATGCAAATGATTTCCATTTGCAATATGCCTCTCAGTGTGTAGATGCAGGCGATCCGAATTCTGCACATGATCTTGAACCCAACGGAGGCGGAATTGCAATTGACATTGGCGCATACGGAAACACAACAGATGCTCCTAATTGTTATGATGGTGATAATGATGGTTTAGCGGATGAATGGGAAATAGAGCACTTCGGCGATAACACAGTCGACCCAAATGATGACGCAGATGGCGACGGCTTGCGAAATAAGGATGAATATCATATTGCCTGGGACCCGAATGAAAGCAATGCAGCGACAATTAAGGGGTTCGTAACTAATCATCAACTTGGATTTAAATATCCATCAATTCAAAAATCGATAGACTTCGCGAATAATGGACAGACCCTTATTGCTGAGCCGAATCATTTTTATGAGCAAATTAATTTTAATGGCAAACCAATAACTTTAAGAAGTATTGACCCAAACGACTCGAACTCTGTTTCACAGACAATCATTGACGGAAATAGTGCGGCTTACAGCGTGTATTTTAACACTAAAGAGGGTAGCGGTTCGGTAATCGAGGGTTTGACAATCAGAAAAGGCAGTACAGCTGTGCTTTATTGCGTGGATTCGTCGCCGACAATTCGAAAAAGCGTGATGAAGGAAGGCTATCGTGGGGCGTATATCAAATGCAGCAGTTCAAGTTCGCTCCTGTCTGCGACGCCGTATTTTGAAAACTGTGTATTCTCCAACAATACTAATTATGGTGTATTTGCAAGCAGCTATTCAGCACCATATCTTTACGGATGCAAGTTCCTTGCCAATGTTCAATCTGGGGCGTATTGCGGTTCTAATAAACCGATGATAATTCGAAACTGCGTTGCCAAAGGGAATGGAAGGGCCAACTATAATGATGGTGGAATTTATGTCGGCAGTGCAGGTCATGTATCAGTTATAAATTGTACCGTTGTTAATAATTTAAAATGTGGTATTGTGGCATCTAACTCATCGGTTGATCTCAAAATAAAAAACAGCATAATTTGGCATACCAATACATGCGATGACTTGATAAATTGCGCGGCCACATATTCCTGTATAAAAGATAATGATGCTGGTTTGGGTAATATTCATCCCGCTATCGGTCCTAATTTTGTTGATATAAATAATGACTACCATCTACAAGAAAATTCTATCTGCATTGATGCCGGTGAGCCGTGGGCAGATTATTCTAATGAACCTTCTCCAAATGGCGGCAGGATAGATTTAGGCGCATATGGCAATACATCTGAAGCCACATCTGCAATTGATGATAATAATGATGGTATTACGGATAGCTGGCAGGCATACCACTGGTCCAATTATGATCCCAATGATCCCAATTTTGGCCCCGATGGTGACTATGATAATGATGGTTACACCAATCAAAGCGAATACCTGTATGGCTACGATCCTAATACCGTAACCACAGTACCATTTGAAATTATCTATGTTCAATCTGCACCATATGATTTCAACCCTGCAATAGGGGAAAATGTCAGCTTGCAGTACTGGGTCAATAAGACATGCAATGCGACGGTTGATATAACCAATACGGTTTCTAATGAAACAGTAAAGCAGTGGTTCCAAAATGCAGCAGTAGGTCAAAATGCTATCACATGGGATGGCAGAGATGAAGATGATTTAATAGTAGAGCCAAATATTTTTAAAATCGTTTTAAATGTCAATAGCGGCGGCTCAACTGATTCAGATGATACAAAGCGAGCACATCTGTATTATTATCACACGATAAATAATTTAGTATGTGATCCCGTTCGCATTTTGCCGCTGAACAACGAAGTTACATCAATCAATTATGGTCTTTCGATCGATGCTAATACAGTGGTGAGCATTTACGACCCCGATGGCGAATTATTCACGAGTTTCCATGTTGATAAAGAAAACGCGGATAATATCATATGGGGCGGCCAAAAAATGCCTGTGACTAACAATTACATCTTCCAAAACGGGACATATATAATCGAAGTGAGACTGGAAGGAATGCGCGAGAAAAAAGAAACCACTTTGAGCGTGCTCAGATAAAATATTAAACCTAAAGGATATAGACATGAAAAATAAATTTATTGCGATCATCGTATTTTTAGGGATTACAAGCTGCCAGGCAGCTATTACTTCACATGGTTGGCAAATCAATACAGCAAATAGTCGCATTGAATATAAAATAACTGGAACAAGCAGCTGGCCTTGTACGGAATGGTACTATCTGGGCGGTTACTTTACATACAGTAATGGTCATTGGCAAAGAGGTTATTATGACAATAACCCGAGTTGCTTATATAGATACTGTTCTGGCGGGATTGCAGGCTGCGGGTGTAATTGTTATACGCAGCCGCGTGTATACGACTTAGAAGATGCCGAAATGGCTGCTCTACTTCTTAGTGATGCGAATGCGGCTGAAATAATGGACGTATATTTCCCGGACGGCATCTACGATGCAAATACGGCCCAAAAGTTCGAGGCTCTTATTCAAGTCGCAGATGCTGCCGTAGCTGAAGCTAATGCGCCGCATGAAAATAAGATAAATACAACAGAAAAGGCCGACCCTGTTTATTTGAGCAATGGTGAGTATGCGCTTACAACAACTGATTTCATTGGTATCGGGCGAAAATTGCCTGTAGAGATCACAAGGGCTTATGGAAGCAAGCGAGAGCACAATTCCCAGTTCGGTTACGGATGGGATATGAGCTATAACATTAAATTAAGAAGGCTGATCGCTTACAACAATGAGCCTAATACAGTCGTTCTGCTGGATGGCAGCGGTTATAAACGTGAATATGTTCAGGATGTAAATGATCCGGGCAAATATGTCAGGCTTGACGATCTCGATGGCTATATAGAAGACGCGAATGGGATTTTGGCCCTTGTCAAGAAAAGCGGCATTACATATTCTTTCGATGAATCCGGCAATCTTTCACAGATAAAGGACTTAAATGGGAACACGGTTTCACTGAGCTATAATCCCAGCGGCCCTATGCCGATCTATGGCCCCTCACCATTCTTTAATTTTGAATTTCCATACAGCCGCTACGGCCTTATAGCAAAGGAGTATCAGCTTACTGCCGTAACAGATGATCTGGGAAGGCAAATCCAATTTACATATAAGTCAAATGGCCTGATAAATACAATAACTGATTTTGCAAATCGAACATGGACATATACACACGATGCAAGCACAAATGATCTGATTTCAGTTCAGGATCCAAATGGTTTGATTACTGCCTATAGTTATGATCCTTATCACAATCTGCTTACAATTACTGATCCAAATAGTCAAACCTATCTCACGAACAATTATGACCTTTACGACAGAGTAGACATGCAAGTCTATGGTGATGGCTACTTTGAATTTGATTATGATCCCAATAATTCAAAGAGTATGCTCATTAATCGTCAGAACCATGAATCGCTGGTGGTCTATAATGCCGCTGGGCAGATAGTATCGGATACCACCTATACCGATGATACCGCGGCTGAGCCTAATCAGTTCACAACTTCGTATCAGTACAACGTAAATAATCAGGTTGTCAGGACTATTTTGTCTGATGGCAATTCTATCGACTTTACCTATAACACGGCAGGTAATCTTACGGGTGCATTCAGGAAAGCTAATATCGATGACCCCAATGACGCCAATGATAGTAACGTCATTGGGATTACATATACATATGATACCAATTTCCCAAATAAAATCCGGACAATGCGTGATCCGGAAGGAGAAGTAACAACTTACAGCTATGACAGCAAAGGCAATCTTGTTAGGATCACTTATCCGCAGGTTCCAACTGCTAGCGGCCTGGAAACTCCAATAATTGAATTTACATATAACACTTATGGCCAGGTTGATACGGCTACCTCGGCAGATGGCATAGTCACCAAGTATGTTTACGGCACTTCCGGCAATGGTTATGGCAAGCTTTGGAAAGTTATTACTGATTACGGCACCGGAGGTGGTTACCTTAATCTCACGACGGAATACGGATATGACTCCGTCGGGAATGTTACAAGTATTACAGATCCAAATGGCAATACAACTCAGACCACCTATAACGTAAGTGATCTGCCGACCCAGATCACATCGCCTTCGCCGTTTAGTTATGTTACGACGCTGGCGTATAATAAGAATAAAAAGCTCGCTGCTGCTGCAAGTACAGTCGAGTCATCTTCGCAGGTTACGAAATATTCGTATGACAAGCTTGATAATCTTACAACAATTACCGATCCTCTCAATCATACGACCAGATATGGCTACACTAAGAATGAAGAGCCTAACATTGTAACTGATGCCGAAAGCCACAGCACAAAATCACAGTATGATGAGCGTGGCCTTGTTTCGGTCGTAACCGATGCCAACGGCAGCCAGACGAAATACAGGTACAATGTAAACGGTAATTTATCTGAGCTTGAAGATGCCCACGGCAATATAACCAGCTACTATTACGATGCTTTCGGGCGGCTTAGCTGTGTAACGTATCCTGATGATACCAACGAGACGTTCACTTATGATAAGAATTCGAATGTCATCACTGCCAAAAAGCAAGGCGGCGATGTTTTCACGTTTACCTATGACGCCCTCAATCGCACTCTGTCCAAGACCGTAAACAACGAGCCAAATACGACATACCTATACGACAGGGCAGGTAAACTGCTTGAGGTTGATGATGCGGGCGAAATCACAACATATACTTATGACCATATAGGCAGAGTTATTGCTGTTCTAAATCCTGAAAATGCCAACGTCTCATATGGCTATGATGAACTGGGCAGGCGTACCAAGTTGGTTTATCCTGATGGCAGTTTCATTCAATACAAATACGATACGCTCTCAAGGCTTACCGATATCCTCGATGATGCAAACAATGTGATTGCCCACTACGGCTATGATGCCCTTTCCCGGCGAACTTCACTTGCCATTGCCAATGACGTAAATACAACGTATTCCTATGACCTGGCAAACAGACTTACATATATCAACAACAGCGTTGCAGACGTAAATGATCCTAATCGCAACTGGCAAAGGCGTTTCGATTACACCCATGATAACGTAGGCAACCGCCTTACTATGACAGTCAATCTGTCGGATTTGTATAATTTTGATTATGATGTCATTTACCAGCTTATTGCGGTTGATTACCCCGCTGGCGGACTGACGGATACCGCTTATAACTATGATGCTCTAGGCAATCGTATAAGCGTTATCGATTCAGCGACAACCAATTACAACCAAAATACTGCCGGTCTAAACCAGTATGGCTCGGTCGGCAGTGCCACTTACAGCTATGACAATAACGGCAACCTGATCAATGATGGCTCGCAAAAGTATTATTACGATGCCGAAAACCATCTCACTGATGTTAATACTGTTGCGGATGTCAGGATTGCCCACTATACTTATGACTACAAGGGCAGAAGGGTTTCGAAAACTGACCATACCCAAAACCCTGCACGCTCTACGCTGTTCGCCTATGATGGTGACCAGATAATTGCCGAGTACGATAATACCGCCGCGCTCTCTAAAAAGTATATATATGGTCCCGGCATCGATGAACCTGTGTGCATGATTGATGTGGCGGACAACAACGTTGTTTATTATTACCATTTTGATGGGCTTGGCTCTGTTGTTGCTCTGAGCAATGAAGGTGGTGAACTTGTTGAAAGCTATAGCTACGATGTATTCGGCCAGCCAAATACAATCAGCACAATCGGTAATTGCTTCATGTTTACCGGTCGTGAATACGACAGTGAAACCGGCCTCTACCATTACCGCGCCCGAGCATACAAGCCGAGCATGGGTAGATTCCTTCAAACGGACCCTATTGGATACAGCGATTCCATTAATATGTATTCCTATTGCGGGAATAATCCTGTTAGCTGGGCTGATCCATATGGATTGTGTAAGGGCGATAAATACCAGGATTGGTGGGCTAGTTATATAGGTGCTATTGGCAATCTTGCTGGATGGCTCAATACGGGTATTCATGTCGGGCTTGATGTTGCAGGGGTTTTCGATCCCACGGGTATAGCGGACTTCTGGAATGCAGCAGGTTATGCTGGCGAGGGCAATTGGGCATATGCCGGGGTCTCTACTGCAGGATTAATACCATATGTTGGTGATGCAGCAAAAGGTGTAAAATATGGGACAAAAGCGGTTAAAGCTGCAAAAAAATCATCGAAGGCAATAAGAAAAGAGTGGGAACATGAAATGCAGCAGCCATGGCCAAAAGATCCAAAAACTGGTGGAAATCAAGATGTTTCACACATAAACGCTAAAGCCGATGGAGGTACTGATGATTTAAGTAATATTGAACCAAAGCCGCATAGCCAGCATATGGAAGACCATATCAACAACGGAGATTTTCAGAGGTGGGGAGCAAGAAGCCGTGGAGTCGGACAATAATGACAAATATAAATTTACATAAGCTAACACCTGCAGAACATATAAAAGGCGAAGATGCTGAGGAAACTGTTCTGTTGAACCAAATGCTAAATAATGCAAAGGAATATTTGGAAAAATATAAATGGTGCCCACCAATTGATAAGATTTTTTTGGGGTTTGGCATAGGCGGTGTTGTCGCTGTTTTTCTATTCCATTTTAATGAACAAATAGAAGGGAAGGATGATTGGCTTTGGGTTATCGAAGGCGATTTGCCGTCTGCATATATTGTTCTTGATCAAGCGAGCAATCCAGCATCGGCTTTAGAGGTATATTGCGGTATTATGGAGGACTGGGCAAAAGCTGTTACCGAAGCTAGGCCCATAAACAATCTCTTCCCAGTAAAGGTCGAGCCATCTGTAAAAAATGCAGAAGGCCTTCTGAAAAGAATTAAATTCATAAGGGAACGGTTGCTTCCGAAATGGCGAGCATCTTGGGTAACATCAGTGCATGATGTCCAATAAATAATTGCCGAGTACGATAGTACCGGCACGCTCTCTAAAAAATACATATAAGGCCCCGGCATAGATGAACCTGTCTGCATGATCGATGTGGCGGATAACAACACTATTTTTTATTACCATTTTGACGGCCTTGGTAGTGTTGTCGCTTTGTCTGATGCAACTGCCAATGTTGTCGAAGAATACAGCTACGATGTTTTTGGTGAGCCTAATACGACCAGCACCATTGGCAACAGTTTATGTTCACCGGCCGCGAATACGATTCCGAAACTGGCTTGTACCATTACCGTGCAAGAGCATACAAACCCAGCATTGGCCGATTCCTGCAAACAGACCCGATTGGTTATGCAGATTCCATCAATATGTATTCCTATTGCGGCAATAATCCGCTCAATTGGACTGACCCATTTGGGCTGTGTAAGGATGACGACGGCTTTTGGAAAAAGTTGTGGGACGGCAAGTATTTTGGAACCGGCTATGGTGAAGATTCGCTTGATCACTATATGGAAAACATAGTTTCCGGTAATGGCAACTGGTACGACTATGTAGGTGGATTTTTTGCTGCTCTATGGACACCTGAAACTTGGAAAGCTACTACAGTAACAGCTGGTACTGCAGTGCTGCCATTTCCTAAGGGAGCTCAACTTATAAATAAGGGAGGAGCAACTCCAGTTAAGATTGGGCAAGCAGGTGAGGAGGCAGTTGGAATATCGGGAGCCAAAACAGCTATTAAAATAAACGGTCGGACACGAGTTCCTGACCAAGTTACAAGTGAAGCTGTTCGCGAGGTAAAAAATGTAAATAAGCTTAGCTATACTAAGCAGTTGCATGACTATGTTGACTATGCACAATCAACCGGTAAACAGCTTGAGCTACATACCCGTTCATCAACAAAGTTATCAGGACCGTTAAACGAAGCAATTGGTAATGGTTTAATTGTACATAAGTTTATTCCTGGAATGTAAAAATGAAAAAAAGTAAATACAATTTACCAATGACAGCTGCGGAAATTCATGCATTGCTCGACAAGGACACGGAGTATTGTGCAAGAACGAAAGCCAGAGAAGCAAAGATGGTAGCCGTAGTTTCAGAGCGTAAAAAGGATGAACTGCCTATTATTGTTGAGTTACGAAAAAGTGGCATTGAAGTCGAATCAGTTTACGATTTAGTTAACAGTAAAAAGTCATATCCGGATGCAATCCCTGTATTACTCAGACATCTTCGTATGAAACATGACCCATCAATAAAGGAAGGAATTGTGCGTGCCCTCATTGATCCTGCATCGGTCATTGGCTTTGATATAATTTATGACGAGTTTTGCAATACGCCGGCAGTATCGGAGAAGCAAGACTTCATTGGGCATCAGATGAAATGGTTGCTTGGTGCAGCATTAGCCGAGGCAACGCGTATCGAAACATTACCTAAAGTTTTAGATTTATTGCGAGATAAAAGCCAAGGTGAGGGACGAGAACGACTTATTTATGTAGTTAAAATATTGCCCAAAAAGAAGCGGCAAGTGTTACTCCATGAATTAAGCGAAGATCCCGATCTTGAGAAAATAATCAAAAAAGCCAAATTGAATTTAAAAGAATAAGTAAGTTACTCGGGGCTTTTTTATGTTACTTTGTACGATACGCTCTCAAGGCTTACCGATATGCTCGATGATGCAAACATTGTAATTGCCCACTACGGCTATTCGCTGATTAATGGTTCATGATGCAGCTACTAAGGGACGAGAGGTGCATAGAGAATTCGCGGAAAAAGTACGACAGAAACCTGGTTGGCAATCGGAGCCAACCATAAAGGGCCCGAACGGAGAGAGATTGAAACCAGATGTTGACCCCAAAGGCGACCAGTTGAGCTAAAGCCCAACACGCCATCGGGGCGTGCACAAGGCGCAAAACAAATACAGAAATATAAGAATGCAACGGGTACTAATGGATGTATAATTTATTATGCTCCATGATGTGGATAGAAGTTATATGTTAAACCGATTAATTGATAAATATGTGACGCCCGTCATGTCGGCACAAGGGTTTCGCAAAACGCAACTTGTTTGGAATCGTGACAAGTTGGACTTTGTACATATGCTTGATATACAAAAAAGTCGATGGAATGACAAAACAAATACGCAATTTACAATAAATATCGGGGTTTGTCTTAGACGAGTGTGGCAAATTTATTGGGACCAGTTGCCTCCAAGAGTTGTCCGAGAATGTGATTGCTTTCCATGTATAAGGGTCGGGTATTTAATAGCTAATAGTTCCACCCCAAAGGACATTTGGTGGTCTCTAACATCACCAGCTGATATTGATTTAATTGGTGCTGAGTTACAGAATATTTTGTCTAATAAATGTATACCCTTTTTAAACAAACTTAATTCGATCCATGTAATTAAAGCTTTAGCAGAAGATCCCGCATTTAGAAAATTTCCAGCTGATATGTTATATTATGCAATTCTCAAACATTTAGCTGGAGAGCGAGTTGAAGCTGTTAAGCTTTTGAAAACGATGTTGTAAATAACAAACTTAAGAGTTGGCATGTCCACATATCTGGTGTTTGGGAACGATTAGAGTATCAGGCTTGAAGTGCTCTAGGCAATCGTATAAGTGTTATCGATTCAGCGACAACCAATTACAACCAAAATACTGCCGGTCTAAACCAGTATGGCTCGGTCGGCAGTGCCGCTTACAGCTATGACAACAATGGCAACCTGATCAATGATGGCTCGCAGAAGTATTATTACGATGCCGAAAACCATCTTACCGATGTGAATACTGTTGCGGATGTCAGGATTGCCCATTATACTTACGATTATCTGGGCAGGCGTATTTCCAAAACGGACTATACGCTCAGCCCTCAGTGCTGTACCCTGTTTGCTTACGATGGTGATCAGATAATCGCCGAGTACGATAGTGCAGGCACGCTCTCTAAAAAGTATATATATGGTCCGGGCATCGATGAGCCGGTTTGCATGATCGACGTGGCTGATAATAGCACTATTTATTATTACCATTTTGATGGGCTTGGTAGCGTTGTTGCTTTGTCTGATGCAACTGCCAATGTGGTCGAAGAATACAGCTACGATGTTTTTGGTGAGCCAAACACAACGAGCACCATCGGCAACAGGTTTATGTTTACCGGTCGTGAATACGACAGTGAAACCGGCCTCTATCATTACCGTGCAAGAGCATACAAACCCAGCATAGGCCGATTCCTGCAAACAGACCCGATTGGATACAGCGATTCCATTAACATGTATTCTTATTGCGGGAATAATCCGATTGGATTTGTTGATCCATTTGGATTATCAGTTGGTGCACCTGGAACAGCAGAAAGTTTTATTCCCATATGGGGATCCGGACGTACAGCTTTAAATGACTATCAAGAAGGGCATTATGTTTGGGGAACAATCAACGGTGTATCTGCAATTTCAGATGTGTTTTTAGTAAAGACGGTTGGGACGATGGCAGCCAAAGGTGCTTGGAAGTTAGGTTCCGCTTCGTGGAGTGCAACTCGAGCTTGGTTAGCAAAGCGAGGCTATGCTGAGGCAGGGCAGCACGTTCATCATGGTATTGTACCCCAGCGAATATATAAAGGAACACGACTTGAAAAAATCTTTAATCAGCCATGGAATTTAAAACCGCTTGATCCACCACCTGGTTTGACAATGGAAAAGTGGCATCGGAGGATTGATGGAAGGGAGCGAGGGCTTAATATGTTTGGTCGCTGGTGGCATGGCACACCTGATTGGTTTAAATATACGCAAATATCCGGTGCAGACAGAGCTGTAAATTTGCTACGGGCCGGAGAGAAAAATGAATGCAAGTGAACTTAAATTTCCAGTTATCGCCATAACATCACAAAGTTCAGTTGAGGCTGATAAAAATGTAAATAACTTAACAACAACAACTTCTCTCGCCCTGCGTAAGGGCTTTTTTAAAGGATTAAAAATCATAGATTCACAAGGAAAAGAATTTATTGTAACTGATGTAAAAAAAATTCGGCGATTAAGTAAGTTATGGCAAATTTTGTGGCTTTTTAATCCTCTGATTCAAGTAAGTATTGATTTGAAAGAAACCGGCAGGACGTATAACGTGGAGGAAGTTCGTAGGTTAGTCTTATTTGATTTTGAGGACTGGGATGGCTGGCAATCGCGAGATGATTTTGATCAGCTAAAATCAGCTGTTGAAAATGCGAAGAGTGTTAATGAAATAATCAGCCTTATTGCTTATTAATCAAGTGCTGGGCAGGCGGGTCGAATAAACTTTTTTCAACGGACGTATTGGCACGACCATAAAATTCTGTTATGACGGCCAGCAGATAATCGCCGAGTACGATAGTACCGGCACGCTCTCTAAAAAGTATATATATATGGTCCCGGCATCGATGAGCCTGTTTGTATGATCGACGTGGCAGATAATAATGCTGTATATTATTACCACTTTGATGGACTTGGCAGCGTTGTCGCTTTGTCTGGCAACTGCCAATGTGGTTGAAGAGTATAGTTTATGTTGCACTACTTTTAAAAGTGCAAATCAGGCTGCCCATCGTGTCCAACAGGATATCAGCACCAGATCATATTTTGATTTTGATGGGCAGGTTAACAAGATGAGTTCGCAGAATTTCAAAGAATCGGTCATTGTCAGGCCAAAGGATTAGGCCGTCGTCAGGGTAAGGTCTTCTTAGCAGATCCATAAACCGACCTGTCGATATTTCTGTGATCGCATCAGCTTCGATGCCAAGTCCCAGCTTCTCAACATAATGCGCGTTGATGATCTGCTCATACTGGCCTTGGATAGGCAACAGCAGCATCTTTTTGCGTAAATGCAGGCATTCGCTGATCAATGAAAAACCCGCCGATGCTATCACGCCTCTGCATGATGCAAGGTCGGCCAAAAAGCCCTCCGTTGAGCGCTTTTTAAAATAGCAGTTTCCATGCTCTGTTGCCTTGTTATATCCGTAGATGTGAAATTTCTGCGGCGAAAATTTATTGAGCGTCTCGATCAATTCCGCTTCACCTGCTGCCGTAGTGCTGTAGAGCACGATATGTTCGCCATTTGTCGCTGCAAGATCATAAACCAGCGGTCTGATGATCGGGGGTGTTACCACGGTGCGGTTCCCTTTAACCGGAACGTTAAAAAAGTTGATCACGAAATATTTTGCCGCCCCGAAGTAGTAAGCCCTTGCCACAGACCATGCGTTCAAATGCGGCACAAAGTCTTTAAGCCTGTGCTCCAGCCGGCAATGCGTAAGCAGGTGTTCGTTGTCTATACTCACAAATGGGACTTTGTGCTTCCATGCCCACCATGCCGTGAAAGGTTCAAAATCCGTAATCACAAGTTCCGGCGCAAAAGGCCCGACATGTTTTTTGAAAAGTTCGCTGTTCGTTCTTACGCACTGGCCCAGGTTGGCGGCGTTGTTATATATAGTTGTAAACGCATTGACTTGGCCGTGACGATAGTAAAACCGCATTCCGAACACATCGCGAACGCATCCCGGAAAATACTGCTCCAGATATTCAAGCGATTTGTGCGATGCCGCGAACATCACGTCATGGCCGGCTTCAATAAGTCTTTGGCCGATCAGGTGCGCCCTGCTTGAGTGCCCAAACCCCTCTCCCGCTACTCCGTAAAGTATTCTGGCCATTTATCCCCGCTTGCCTAATCGTTGGTTTCCTCAGGCCCATCCCTTTGCTGCTTTGTTTCCTTGCTGTTGCGGCTGTGCTTAGCGGGCGCGATCAGGCCTTTTTGCTCCATGTATGTAAGCGTCTTTTCAAGTATCGTCCCAACAACCGGCGCAGCTACCGTTCCGCCTGTGTATCCCTTACCAAGTTTCCTGTTCGGCTTGCGAATCGACACCAGCACAACAACAGCCGGCTTTTCCGCTGGTGCTCCGCCGGCGAATGATGCCATGAACTCGCTTTCTGAAAAGCCTTTCTGACCTGTCATCGCGATATTTGCCGTGCCGGTTTTGCCGAATACTTTCCATTTCTCAAGTCTTGCGTTCTTGCCGGTTCCGTGGTCGTCATGAACAACGGCTGTAAGAGCATCCTGCACCATCCATTTTGCAACCGAA
>MHYA01000066.1:28938-34333 GCA_001825675.1 Planctomycetes bacterium GWF2_42_9
GCCGGCGGTGCGGGCTTTTTGTATTCGAGGATCGCGCCGTTTGGATCGACGATGGCTTTGACGATATAGGGGCGTACGGGCCTGCCGCCGTTTGCCAGTATGCAATATGCCCTTGCGATCTGCAGAGCCGTTACCGAAACTTCCTGCCCATATGGAATTCGTGTAACGCTGTAGCCCGTCCACCTGCTCGTAGGCCAAAGAACGCCGGTGCCTTCACCTGGCAGATCAATGCCGCTTATCGAGCCTAGGCCGAACATTTTAAGTCCGTCATAAAGTTTTTTCTTCCCCATCTTCTGGCCGATCTTTGCCATCCCGATGTTGCTCGATACGACCAGTATCTGCTTTGCGCTAATAACACCATAGCGATGACTATTGTACTCGCCTATCGTGCCAAAGCCTTTGCCGCTGTAACTGCCGCTTTCGCAATTTATCAGCGTGTTGCCTGTGATCACCCCTCTGTCTATCGCGACGGCTGTTACGATAGGCTTAAATATACTGCCCGGCTCGTAAGGATCCGTCAGTATTCGATTTCTCCATGCGTCGCGGTCAGCCTCACCAACATGGGCCGGATCAAAATCCGGCAGCGATACCATTGCCAGTACCGCCCCCGTGAAAGGATCCATAACCACCGCAACAGCCGACTCGGCCTGGTAATCCTTCCACTGTTTATAAAGCGCGTTACGCGTAAATTCCTGTATCGTCTCGTCTATCGTAAGTATCAGGCCCGTGCCGTTTACGACCGTGCTCTGCTCTTCCTTTATCCGCACAAGCCGCCTGGCCGAATCAAGATAAAATACATGCTTACCTGGTTTGCCCTGGAGATACCTGTTATATTCCAGTTCTATACCCGATGCTCCGTTGCCTTCAAAATCCGTAAATCCCACAACATGCGCAGCCAGCGAGCTTGCCGGGTATTGCCTCGCAAAATCGCTTGTGATAGCGATACCCTTTGGCCGGGGCTTAAGCGACAGGAACTCTGCTCTCTGTGCCGCGTCTATAGCGACCGCCAGCTTGATAAACCCCGGGTTCCTTGATTCATTTATTATGTTGGCGATGTTGTCGGCGCTGCTGCGGAGTATCGGCTCCATTGCCGTTATGGTCTCATCGAAATTTGTTATGGAATTGCGGTCTGCGTAAAGTGTCTCTACCCTGTTGCTCGCCGCCAGCACCCGCCCGCGGCTGTCAAGGATAAGGCCCCTGCACGGCTTTTCAGTTATGATCGTCTGCTGCGCACGCTCAGACTGGCTACGCAGTTCCTGGCTTTTATAATATTGCAGATAAAAGCATCTGCCGATCAGGCCCATCAGCGCTAACGCCAGAAGTATAAAAATGACTATGAGTATTCTGATATGTTTCATGTGGCCTTATTCTTGGGAGGAGTTTTTGCGGAGCTTTTCAGAAATCGCTGCCGGGCTTATCAGCCGTTCCATGTCAAGCTGCTTCTGGCGAAGCGTCTGGTTAAACCTTGTCTGCTTGATGTTGGCTGCGCCGAGCTTGTAAAAAACCCTGCTGGATGTGGTCCTGATATGAACCGTAAAAACCAGTACTGCTGTAAGAGCGATCACGACATAAGTAAAGCGAAACTGCATATTGTTTACCGCTGGGGCAATTTGATTTTTGTTCCAACTTTGAGATTGTCGGGCCGAAGATGCGGATTAAGTTTGAATATTTCCTTATTGCGATTGCCGTTGCCCATTTGTTTGGCCGCTATCTTCCATGGGTTATCGCCCGGCGCAATTGTATATTCCCTGTACTGGGAAGAACTCGCCGGCGTCTTAACCGGTGCCGGTTCTACAGAAGCTATCTGGGTCTGTTTGATATTGTTGTTGTCAATCCCAAGCGCTCGCTTGCCCATGTTCTCTACCTTTTCAAACAGCGAAGGCTCAACCTGTTCAAGCCCTTTTTCCGGCGCGGGGATCACAAGTTTGTCGCCGATGCCGATCTTCGCAGCCGATTTCAAACTATTCGCTTTAACCAGCCTTTCAATATTGGCCTTCTTCTTGCCGTCAGCCCCGTAAAATTTGGCCGCGATAGATCCTATCGTATCGCCTTTTTTGACTTCGTAAGTCGCTATCGCTCCATCCGGCAAAGTATCTGCCGTCGCAACGGGAATCTGTATTTGCGCCCCTGGCACAACCGCTACCGCGTTGTCTTCAGCCACGATCGCCGTATCTACGGTCGCCTGTGCCTGGGCGGGGTTGGTATTGTTGTCCGCGTTTACAGCTATTGGAGCATTGGCCTGTACGATACCGGTGTTGACACCAACTGTGTTGGCCTCTGGAGCAAGCGCGACGTATGTCGGCGTATTTGAATTTATCCTGTCAAGAGCCTGTCTCGGCGCGTCGGTCAATCCTACCGGCTGATTGTTTACCTGGTTTATGTACTTCTCAGTAAGGTCGTTGGGGTTATCCTTTTTGAAAGAAGGCAGACCGTTAATGACAAACGCGATTATTACTATAAAAACCAGCCCCAGCAGCAACCCGATCTTTGCGTCTGTTGTCATACCCCAAACTCCGTTTTCTTTTCTGTTATTCATAGCCTCTCTGCAATACGGAGCTTGGCGCTCCGCGATCTTGGATTATCGATCTTTTCCTGTTCCGTAGCCACCAGCGGCTTTTTGGTTAATACCTTATAAATACCGCGCAAGGCCTTACTCTTAAAGTCATTTTTAACAAGTTTATCTTCAAGACTGTGAAAACTTATCACCGCAATGCGACCACCTGTATCAAGTACATCTGTCGCGGTTTCCAGAAGCTCCTGCAGATTCTCCAGTTCGCTGTTTACCGCGATCCGCAGTGCCTGAAAAGTCCTTGTCGCGGGATGAATTTTGTATTTGCGTCCCGTTGGCGCCTGTCCCAATGCTTTGCAAACAATCGCCGCAAGATGCTCGGTCGTCACTATTGGCCCAGCTTTTCGCTGATGCACGATAAAACGCGCTATGCGCCGGCTTGCGTGGTCCTCGCCGAACTGGTATATCAGGTCTGCAAGCGACTTCTCGTCCATCCTATTAACAATATCGGCAGCCGAAGTGCCAAGTCTGTTGTCCAATCGCATGTCCAGCGGCATATTTTTTTGAAAACTAAGCCCCTTGCTCTCGTCTTCAAGCTGGGCCGAGCAAAAACCAAGATCGGCCAGCAAAAAGTCAATCTTATCCACTCCTTGATCTGCCAGAACTGCTTTTACCCCTGAAAAATTCTCCCGTACCAGTTTTACCCGGCAGTTTACCTGCCCTAAAACACTTCGGGCCCGGTCGATACTGTTTTGATCGACATCGAGCCCGATTATAAGTCCTTCTGGTCCGAGCTGCTGGGCAAATAATAAGCTATGACCTCCGTGTCCTATGGTCGCGTCGACCATTACCGCATCCCTGGGTAAGCTTATATTTTCGAGGAGCGTTTGCGCTAGTACTGGAATATGTTCTGCCGGCTTTTCGTTCATCGCGTATGCCGCCCATCCTAAGCGGCCGAACTTTAAGCCATAGCTGCCGAGGACACGCTAATATCCGCCGCAGCCGCCGAAAATCCTATTTCAGCGAAATGCGGGCCTAGCTTCCTGAGCTTTTCGAGTCTTTCTTCGAGTATCGACATGGACGCAAGGACTTCTGAGTCGACCTTGCGCCTTCCTGAGATAGCCTCTCTTACAACCTTGTGGTGGTCAATTTTAATGCTGACCATATCTTCTCTCCCTGTTCTTGGTTTTACAGTTCCTGAATTTCTTTATGCATAACCGTCTGGCGGGCCTGCATCGACTGGTGCTGGTACTGGCTCATGTGGTCGCCTACATACCTCTCCCAGTCCTCGCTGTTCCACAATTCTATGTGGTCCCGCACGCCTACTAAGGTAATATCGCCTTTAAGGCTAGCACGCCGACGCAATTTTTCGTTTAGCAGTAATCGTCCTTGCCGATCCAGCTCAACCTTGCTGGCCAGGGCAAAACTCATCCTCTCAAATGCCACTGCCTCGTCCGGGGCCGCCGTCCTTGGCGCACCGGCAAGGGCGATCTGCTGGAAATATTTTTCAGGGTAAAGGCACAATATGCCGTTTGCCCCCATTACCATGTAAAAATCGCCGCCGTGCTCCTGTGAATCGATCTGGCTGCGGAGCTTGTTGGAAACAAACAGTCTGCCCTTCTCGTCAAGCGTGTGTTCGTATTCGCCTGTTAGTAAAAGCATGTATTTTGTCCCACAAGGTTATTAAACTGTGGGAAATCCTACCACTTTTTACCACCAAGTCAATTATTTATTCCCACTTTCCGCAAAATTTCCCATTCCCCGCCACCCGTCGCCAATTTCGCTTGCGCTGTGCCAGTTTAAAGGTCCCATAATTTCATTAACAGACCCCAAAAAACAAGTGCTAAGCTTCTCGCCGCCCTATAAAATCGCTCCGTGGTGCAAAGTGGGAAACCATCTAACAATTCCGCTGTTGTTTATAGAAAAATCTGCGATGTTCGATTTGTTTTGAGCTTGGATTTTGAGTTTTTGAATTTATTGCTTGTGAACTGGAATTTGTTTCAAGAGTTGAAAATCCCGCCCGAACCCTTATACTCATTAGATTATTTTTTAGGAATCATACAATGGATTACTTTGCTTATCGAAATGGGATACTCTTCGCTGAAGATGTCGATGTACATCAAATAGCTGCCAAGGTTGGTACGCCGGCGTACATATATAGTAAGGCCACATTTCTGGAGCATTTTTATAAAATTCAAAAAGCCTATAGCGAACTTGATACCACCATCTGCTATTCCGTCAAGGCATGCGGCAATATTCATATCCTTAAAACACTCGCCCAGGCCGGCAGCGGTTTTGATATTGTCAGCGGCGGAGAACTCTTCCGGGTCCAGCAGGCGGGCGGCGACGTGAAAAAAGTCGTCTACGCCGGCGTCGGCAAAACCGATAAGGAAATTGTTGAGGCGTTGAATGCCGGCATAGGTTATTTTAACATCGAATCTGAAGCCGAGCTTGAGAACCTCATCAAACTCGCCCGTGCAAATGGCAAATATCCCAAAGCCGCTCTTCGCGTCAATCCTGATGTTGACCCCAAAACGCACACATATATCACAACCGGCAAAAAGGAATCAAAATTCGGCGTCGATATTGAGCGTGCCCAGAAGGTCTTTTCGACCTATGGCAAGAACGGAGCCGTCAATTTATGTGCCATTCACGTTCACCTCGGTTCAGGCGGCAAAACCATCGAGCCTTATGTGGAAGCTATCAAAAAAGCGATGGTACTCATTGAAGACCTTCGCAAGCAAGGTTTCAATATAGAGGCAATTGATCTCGGCGGCGGGTACGGGGCCGACTACGTCACCGGCTACAGCCCCAATGCCGATGAATACGCATCCGGCATTGTGCCGCTTTTAAAAGGCAAAGGCCTCAAACTCATTCTTGAACCCG
>MHYA01000067.1 GCA_001825675.1 Planctomycetes bacterium GWF2_42_9
TAAAAAGGAATGGGATATTCTGCGCGTATAATGGAAAGGCAAAAGGCACAATTTACGCCAGGGATGGGGTCCGAACAGGGTGATAATGCACCAACACTCCAGACTCTGCGCTCGAACTTTGTGATCGGCACTTCTCCTGCCTTCGCGTCCATTCTCGAAACAATTAATGCTGTTGCGTCAAGACAATGTTCTATGATCATCAGCGGCGAGACTGGTGCAGGTAAGGAAATGGTCGCGCGGAGGATCCATAATTGCAGCGACCGCAAAGACAAAATTTTCGTTCCTGTCGATTGCACCACATTAACAGGTCAGCTTTTTGAAAGTCAATTATTCGGCCATGTCCGCGGCGCATTTACCGGCGCTGTCAGCGATACACTCGGTTTCTTCAGAGCCGCCGATACCGGAACAATTTTCCTTGACGAAATCAGCGAAATCCCGCTCGACCTTCAGTCAAAACTCCTCCGCGTTCTTCAGGAATCGAGAGTTACTCCTGTCGGCTCGGTTAAATCACACCAGATAGATGTCCGCGTCCTCTGCGCGACAAACCGCGACCTGAAACAAATGGTAAACGAAGGCAAATTCCGCGCCGACTTATACTACCGTTTAAATGTTGTTACAGTTTACATTCCGCCTCTGC
>MHYA01000068.1 GCA_001825675.1 Planctomycetes bacterium GWF2_42_9
TGCGTATACCTGGTATAACGCAATACGTGGCAAACTGCGAATATAATGTTCTTTGAAATAACTATATCCACAATTTTCCGGCATTCGTTCTCTGTCAATGCCATCGGTTTTTCTAAAAGTATATTGTAGCCTTTTTCAGCAAATACTGCTGTAGCCTCAGCATGCATATTATCTTGAACTGCAATAATAACAGCATCGGCAAATTTGGGTTTCTTTGCCATTTCTTGCCAATCCTTGAAGGCATTTTCAAAGGAAATATTATGTTGCTTGACCAACATTTCGCGATAAACATTATCAGGCTCAGCAATACCTACAACTTTCATCTCTTCTGGATGAGCTATTGAATAATTAGCGTATATGCGACCTCTGCTGCCGCAACCGGCGATGAGAACTTTAACTTGCTTTGTCATGTAGAATGCGCTTAAAATATAAAAATTATTTAGGAAATTCAATGCATTATTTTATCTAAGGTTGCTCTTGATGGACATAGAAGGACAACCTGGAGGTGGATCTGAAATAACACCGCCCCAAATGTCGCTACCCCACAAAATATCCCAACCATCACTACTACTACTAAAAGACTTTGCATGACCATCTGCAAGTAGTAGATTAGCTTTAGCCCCGAACATTTTCTTTTTATTTACGAAAGTTATTTTTTTAGAGTGCCTTGACCAATCAAAGCCCCAAGGGGTTGAAGGATTCTTGCCAGACCAATAAACAACTCTAACACCAATTGGGGAGTACATATTACCTATCGGATAATCACTACCACGTTCTCCCATGAGAATTAATTCTCCAGGCGATCGAAGAGTTGTTACCTTTCTAACTTTCCACAATTCGTCCCAAGGCGGTCCCAACTTTCCCGCTTCGGTAATTCCCATCACGTAGACATTTGTCGAATAGGAGACAATATCGTCTGAATTGCTTGTTTTTAAAACATGGGTTGGACAACGTAATACACCTGCCTTTTTCCCTTCATAATCCAGGCATTTATTTTGCCTAAGTATATCATACCAGAGAGGCCCCGCTTTGCTTAGCTCGCCATCACTCGTCTTAGATCCAGGCGTAACGTAGCCATCGTTTTTATTTTCATATAGAGCAACTGAAAGTCCCAGCTGTTTCATATTATTTAAACAGATAACGGCCTTTCCTTGATTTCTAGCTTTCTGCAAACTTGGCATTAATATGGCAAGTAATAGCGCAATAATTGAAATGACTACCAGCAATTCAACAAGTGTGAATGCCAACATCCGATGACGCCTTATTCCCAATCCAATAAACAATTGATTCACATTATTAGATTTTTTTTCACTAGTCATTTCAAAACTCCTAAAAAAATTAAAATCGAGAGGCCGGAATATTATCTTCCGGCCTCGTCGCAATTATCTATGCAACTTTTTTCTTTCTGCTAGTTAAAATTAAGCCCATTCCAACCAAGAGGATTGTTGCTGGTTCAGGAATTGACACAACGATATCACTCATATTTGCCTGATAGAAAACACCACGATCCCATGCAAACGGACGGAATGTAATATAATCGCCAGCATTCAACGTTACTCCATTTAGCAGATTAACATTACCAGAATAATAATCAGCGGACAATGGAGAAATGTCTACCACGCTGTCATAACTATAATACGTTACCTGATCAGAGCGAGTCCAGGTACCATTCCCAGACCTGAAAATAATCACATCAAGTCCCTTCATGCCACTCGGAGCGCCATTGTAGATGCCACAATAATCAACAGATCCGGAAATTGAATATGTACCTGTGGTTGGTGCAACAAACGTTGTTGACATGTGCCAACCTGCTACATCCATCCCATCAGTGTATTTAAAGAATACCAAAGCAAGTTCATCTGCGGTACTGCCGCTATTGTGGCCGGCGTAAGAAAAAGCATGCGGCCAATCATTATCCCCAGACCACGTCCTTGTGTCATAAGTGGACCCATCGGTATAGTAAGCACGAGTAAAATTAGCTGGTGTGGCCGTACTGGGCACAACATCAGAATTGCAAAATTTATCAAGTTGCCAGACACCGTTAAGATTTCCATCTGTTGAACCATTCGTTCCTGTCCACCAGGATGGACTGTAATTTACCGCAGATGCTAAAGATGAAAATAGTACTAACATAACAAAAACAGCAATCTTCTTCATTTCTCTACTCCTAAAATTTACAGGTATTCTTGTGCATATTGGGCAACACACCCAAATGTTCCAACACCCATTTTTAATTTTCTTAGTCATTTGAAATTATCAACCAGCTTAATTAAGTTTTAATAGAATTAGAACCCATCAGTATCGAGCCACTTCCCAACAAAATTGCTAAAATCATCAAAATTTACTTTACAATCTTCATTGAAATCCGCGTTAGCCCCATATCCCAAACCTAAAGCCTCAGCACAACTATCAGGAGAAAACCTTACTTCGATAAAAGGTTTCAAATTATTACCAAGTAAAAATGGCAATTGCTCATTTTCAATGCATTCACTGCTATGCCAACCCTGTACACCACCAAGAAATGTACTTTCTGCATGAAAAACCAAACCATAATTAGTTTTTGTCCCGGCCAGCCACGCCTTAACCTCATTTGTAATATTTATAGAACGCCATCCCAGTTCGTTAGAAAGATTAAAGTTGTCGCCTGTATCAGAGAAACTCGGTTTATTAGCCCAAGTAATAGTTGCTTCATTCCAAGCCGCGTTAGCATAATACATACTTCCGGAGCAGGTCTTTCTTTCTTTTTGATAAACCCATAACTTTGCGTCAAAAATTTCATCAGGAGTATGGCCGGATAAAGCTGAATTAATCGTAGATGATTGTAAAAACACAGTAGAATGCAACAAATTTGAAGGTTTACTGTCATATGCAACAACAAGATTATCAGCAGAACCGTAGTTTGACGTTGCATGCTCTTCATCGACATAGGCATCATTGTCTACTGAAACATTAATTGAGCCATTATCAACAATCGTATAATTATCTAAATAGTTTAAAGCCGCGGCATATTTACCTGATGTACGGTACATAATTCTGTCACCAGGAATCACAGGCACATGGAAATAAAAATTAATTTTATGTTCTATCGATGGATCGTTAAGCATCCAAACATCAAAAAATACTTTAGCTATCGTTCCAGCAGCATTAAGTTTGTAAATTTGGACATTATTCCATGCAATACTAGTAGGCGTAGAGGTGCTGCCACTGATTATTGCGGTATTGCTTTTCCAGTTTGCCGGGACTGTAAACTCGATTATCCCAGAACCACCAGCATCATAACACATAGCTTCTGCCCTACCATTATAAGATTGTATTCCAACCGTATATTGTGCCCCCCAATAATAGTATCCGGCATTACCTGAAATTGTCCAAACGCTTAAAGGCGAAAAAGTATAGCTATCTGTAAAAACTGCTCCAGGCTGTTGTAATTTTATAGCCCATTGTCCAAGAGGATTATTCAAATCACTTTCGTCAATCGGCCAAGAACCATTTGGAAGCTTATACACTGTCACGGGAGTAGCCGCACTTGCCCAACCAGTGCAAAATATCACAAAAAGAATTAATAAAACATTTATTGTTTTTTTCATTTTATTACCTTCCTTCTCTTAATAATTTCTGATTACTTAGCATTTTCTTTTTTATTTTAAATTATAGCCATCATCTAATGGATCAACATTATTGAGCCACTGTCGTGCAAACTCAGCAAAGTCTACAAAATTGATTTTGCAGTCTTTGTTAAAATCTTCCTCCAAAGTACAACCTTTAACATGAACCTGTATAATAGGACCACGATTACCTGCTGGAGAAGAACTTACACCTGAATCTTCGCTGGTGTACCAATGTTGATGCTGGCCGCCTGCTGGAGTTTCCCACACCTTGAAAGCCAGACCATAATTAGCCTTTGTACCACTTAGCCAAGCCTTTACCTCATTTGTTATATCTATAATTTGCCACCCACCTAAAGTCGACACTCTAAAATCGTTGCCGCTATCCGAAAGAGTTGGCATGTTACCCCAAGTAATAGTTGCTTCATTCCAAGGCACATCAACATAAACAATATCGCCTGAACCAGCCATACCATAGTATTGGTATGACCATAAAAACGCATGGGTAATATCGTCAGGTACATAACCACTTAAACTTGAAAGTAACGTAGAAGCCTGTGTGAAAATATAACGATGTCCAGTTGAATAAGGGGTGTTATTATAAACTGATTCTAATGTAGGGGTATTGTTGAAGTTAACGGCAGGTTGATCCTCTGCAACAAAACTGTCATTATCAATTGGAACAGTGATGACATCGGGAGCAATAATAGGTCCAATAGCTTTCACTTTTATATATGGCCTTAAATAACCTGCAGGCGAAGTACCACTATCCATACATTCACTGCTATGATACTCGCTTCCACCATATATAACTCGCATGCGGAAACCATAATTCGGATAAATATTTGAGTCTGCAAATTCTCTTCCATTTGGGCTACTAACCCAATCTCTTACCGCATTACTTATATCATCTGACCGCCATCCTATTTGCCCAGTTTCAACGATGTCCGCAAAAAGCTTACCTTCTGTTTCAGGAGACATATTATAAGGCTGATTATTCCAAGTTAAATCATTTTGGTTCCATTCATCAAGGACTGTAAAACATTGAGCTTGCACATTTGCTCCTATTCTTATATTACGTACAAACTCGGCTGAATAAATTTCGTTATACGCTTTGTATCTATTTAACACATCACACAATGTTGTCGCCTGCAAATAAACATCATAAACACTGGCATTCGAATTAGGGTAAAGAGCATCGTCATCGCCATAGTTTTCATCAAGGGTGAACTCTGAATACCTAACGTAAGCATCGTTATCAATAGGAATTACAAACTCCGTCATCGGCGGATTTGATATCTCAGCCAGCACGATACTATCCATATTTGCCTGGTAGAAATGTCCACGGTCCCAAGCCCATGGACGAAATGTAATATAATCTCCGGCATTTAATTCAATACCATTTGGCAAGCCTGCATTGCCACTGTAATAATGA
>MHYA01000069.1:0-11505 GCA_001825675.1 Planctomycetes bacterium GWF2_42_9
CACCTTTCATCGGAAAAAAGGCTTTTTTTGAAAAATTGTAACTTGCGAATAGAACGAATTTACGTAAAACTAATCTGAGTCCTCAGTCCGAGTCCTGTATCGATGATACGGCCTCGCGGCTGTATGCTGCAGCGCCTGGTGCAGCACGGATTTTTCGGGGTGCAGAGTTGCGATAAGAATCCTCGAGTGTTGTTCGGAAATTATTAAGAATGCATGCCGCCGTCCATGAGGATGTTTATGCCATTGACATACGCACTTGCCTGTGAAGCCAAAAACACAACAACGCCTTTGATATCATCATTATTGGCCAACCGGCCTACAGGAACTTTTTTTGTGTAATTATTTAAAAATTGTTCATGCTGGCCTGCAAAGATTCCACCGGGACTTACTGAATTAACTCTAATGTTTTTATCGGCAAGGACTCTTGCAAGATAGCGAGTTAACGTGAACATTCCGCCTTTATGGAAGAAGTAATCCGGAGGAGGCACATCCCATCCTGTTCCTTCATAATTCGATAAATCAGGCCCAAACATTCCCATCATTGAACAAATATTCACAATTGAGCCTCCGCCAGACTGGCCGATAAGGTCTGCCATTTCGCGGGTTATGTCGAACATACCTGTAGCATTTACCCGCATAGATTCACTAAATTGGTCAACCGGAGAGGTATAGGTTTTCATTGGACGCAGAACTGCGTTATTAACAAAGACATCCAGCCTTTCGAATTTTGCTTTAATTTCATCTTTAAGTTTAAGGACTGAAGCATGATCAGCCTGGTCAACATACATTGCTGTAATATCAAGACCGTCTTTTTTCATTTCACTTATAACTTTATTTGCTTCAGCAACAGAACGTGATGCTATAACAACTTTTGCTTCTGCTTCGCCAAGTGCTTCAGTTATACATCGGCCATATTTCCCTGCTCCGCCTGTAACAAGGCAAACTTTATTTTTCAAACTTAATAATTCTTTAACGTGCATAATTAATCCTTATAAATACTTTGAGTTTGGCTTTGAGGTAGTGATTTATTAAAAGCAGCTGCAATAGGATTGAAATAACCTGAAAGTCCTACGACATCGGCTCCAACACTTACAAAGCGATAGCCCATGCCAATAAGCTCTTGCAAATTACCTGTACTGCCGACTGTACCTGCAAATTTTCCTTTTTTCACAGCAACTTCAGCTATTCTCTTTCGTGTTTGAGCAATCAGAGGATTGTCCCATTTGCCAGGTGTACCAATTCCCTGACTAAAATCGCCGGGGCCAAAGAATATCATATCAATACCGGGCAGTTCACATATTGCTTCAAGCTCATTTAATGGTTCCGGATCTTCAATCTGCACCACTACAAATCTTTGCTCATTGGCGGTTTTAATATATTCATTGAAATCGACAAGGCAATATCCTCCATCAGCATTACCGCCATCGACAGCCCTTCTGCCAATTGGATGAAATCGCGTCTGCCAGATAACTTTTTTTGCATCTTCAAGACTCATAACATGAGGTACCATAATTCCTGAAGCATCAGCCTCAAGCGGCTGAATATGCGAACTGTATGAACCTCTTGCGACACGAACCATAGTATCGCAGTTGTGAATTTTTGCCGCTCTAATCTGATTTTCTATTGTTGACCAATCTGTAGGTACATGTTCCATATCTAACCAAACACAATCAAAACCGCACATTGCCGCAATTTCTACTACACGAGGATCTGCGAGGTTTATTTTAACACAACTGGCAACTTTGCCGCTGCGAAGTTTATCTAATACTCTGCTAGGACGCATCTGCATATATTTTCCTTTATAATTTTATCGTCTTGCCGCCCTGCTCCAGGCTTTCTTTGCCTGCGATGAGAGTGCTAATAATATTTTCAGTTTTACTAAATTCCAACCGAGACTTCCCCTGCTGAACCGAACGAACAAATTCAATTATATTATTGCGAAACATCGCATACCAGTTTTTATATTCTATTAGCCGCCAGCCTGTTTGACCAAAAACCGAAATCTGAAATGTAGGTGTAATATCATAAAATAAATGAATAGTTGCAAGCAGCCCCGTTTCCAACTCAATATAAACAATATCTTTATGCGAACAACTAATGTTCCGAACGCTGACAGCCTTGGGATCATCAAGCAAAGCAAACAATCCTTCCAGCATATGCACACCATATTTAGTCCAGTCTTTTTTACCGACTGAGGTAGCCAGTTCAATTTTGCCCAGAGATGCCATCTCGGTCTTTACAGATTGGCTTTCTGGTGCATACCGCATCGATGAACAGGACATCAGCAATTTTCCGTTTTCAGCTTCATGTTTGAAATATTCAAGGTCAGCGGTTGTAATCGCCAATGGTTTATCAATAAATAACGGGACGTTTGCATCTAGGAAAGGCTTTGCCATTGAAACATGATTTTCAGGATCATCACGGGTAAGCATAACAGCGTCGACCTTGCCAATCATGTCTTCGAGTTTATCAACAACAGTATCTAACAAACATGCTTTTGCGATATGCTCGGAAATTTTTCTATCCTGTGCCCAGACACATGTTACCTTTGCACCTTCGATGCCGAGAGTGTCTTTGTTGGCATTAAGGTACACAGGAATTCCTGCGTATCCGCAATTTGCCATTTCTTTTTCATTATATCCACCATTGACAATGGCCGACCATGAATAAGGATGACCATTGCCTTCGCTCATTCCAATAATGCCAAGTTTTAACATATTTACTCCTATTTAATCCAACCCGATGATTCATATTGCCATATGCAAAAATGCAATCCTGGAAAGCAAGTTGCTCAAGCTGAGCAGCATAGAACCATTAAACAACTATAAAAGGAAATTTAGATTTTTCTTTTTTCTAAGTACCAGTCTGCATGAAGCATTATCACAATTACTGAGATCAATATTGTATTCAAACCCAAGCGGCTCAAGCACACGCCTATAAAGTAAGTCACAGTGTTCGCATTCAAATTCAGCCTGGCCGCCTTCAATTTCGAATATATGTCTAAAATGCCGCTCAAGAGCTACAAGACCTTCTTTTTTCAATTGCTCTATAAGAGGAGAAAAAAAACTCTTTGCCAATCTGCTTAATATAATCAGCAGTCGCATCAGTACCAAATTTTTCATCTAGATAGTTTATGGCATAACAAAGTGCACCATGAAAATCCTTGTGCAGATATGGATTATCACTGCTTTTTAGTTCCAAAACTTTATATTGTTTTTCAGACATAGCCTTCCAACGATAAGACATTATAATTATGGAAAAAGAATTTCCTTAAATGGTATAATTAATTTTGTCGCAATGCGACTGGAGACTATTAAGTTTCTCTTTGTTTTTTTCATTTGCCGCATTAACCATTTGTGAAGTTAAATGACCTATTATTATTCCACCGCCTGCTAATACGCCATGATAACCAGCCGCCAAATATTTAACCATCCCAAGTTCATAGCCTGTCAATACGCACAATTGAGTTTCAGTTGCGATCGCTAATGCCAGTTTCATGACATCATCATTAAGAGATGAATCTTTAAACAGGCATACATTTTTATGCCTTAAAACTTTTTCATAAACACTAATGGGAACAAACGAAGCGCCCCTGCTGTAAATGCCTATTGGCATTGGAGATTTATCTACGATTTTCAAATAATGCTCTTCAATACATTCCGGCTTCATAGGTCCAGAAAACCAGGGTTCAGCTACAATTGCAATATCTGCGCCATCTGCTTTTGCATGTTTTATATGATCTAAAACTTTTGAGTATGAATTATCAGTTACCTGTACTGCAATCTTCATTTTGTCATTATTTGCATCTACCGACGCATGTACAAGCTTCCGCATATCTGATTCGGGCAGCCATGGACCTTCGCCGCAGGTGCCACCAATAAAAACGCCTTTTTGATCAAGTCTTATGTGGTGTTTAATCATTCTTTTTACCGAAGCTATGTCAATTTTGAGTGATTCTGTGAAAGGTGTGGGAGATGCCGACCATGCACCTCCGAGATCATTTCTTTTGATTTTCATTTTCATCCTTAATTATGATTAAAAGTGTATTCTAATGGCTTTTATTTTACCTATGCAATCTTCTATGCACCAGAAGAAAACAAGAAATTCATTATCAGATAATTTCAAAAAAGAAGGTTGACCAAATTTCAAATTCGCAAATTGTTGGATTATATTTCCTGAAGAACTGGCTGCTTTTGAATTGCCCCATATAAACTTTTCTTCGAGCACATTCCATTCATCATTGGCTACGTCAACAAGTCTGAGAGCAAGGCCGATTTCTCCTGCTCTATGAGCATGAATACTCAAAAGCTTACTATCCTTTAGAGGCAAAATATTGCTAGCTTGTGCCATTATTTTTGTATCTAATGGTTTTGACCATGTTTTGCCTTGGTTGTGTGAAAAAACAACATGGTTATTCAAGCTTTTATCCTGCTTTAGATCATAGCACCATGAAATGGTAATAAGCCGACCATCATGCATCTGGCAAATCCTGGATTCCCAGGGTGTGATTCCATTTAAATCAAAAAAATTGGTTTTGCAATCCCATGTTTTACCAAGGTCTTTACTTCGCAGTACAATACCGCATTGCCCGCTTGGATTTGAGCCATCCCACATTTTAAAAGGACTTCCAATAGCAAGCAGTTCGCCTGATGTTAGCTGAATACATGGTCCGCTGACTTCAAGAACTTCTGGGCATTGAGTTTCTATTACAGTTGGCACTGACCATGTCCGCCCTTGATCATTCGAAAAACTTACCACATCTTTACCAGGCAACAGGCCTCCGGTTTTTGGATTGCCTATCGGCAAATCCGGATCGCTTCTATCAAAACGGTATCCTACAGCAATAAGATTGCCATCATTAAGCAAGGTTGGTTTAACTGCTTCAGAATATTTGCAATTATCAGGATAGCGGTACATTTCACCTTGGAAACTCCAGGTATATCCATTATCAGATGAACGGACAACGTAAGTACGACTGTCGGCACTTTCAAAAGCCTCTCCAATTTCCAGCAGTACTAAAATTTCACCCGAAGGCAGTTTAACAGCTCCGGGAAATTTACCTTGCCTGCTCCGAAGTTGAGGAATAGGATTAGCATATACAATGTGCTCAGACAATTTTAAGTGTTCCATATTTTTTATCCATTTTTGAAAAATTAAAGTAAGCTTCGACTTGCGAATCAATAAAGCACACCACGTATGGGCATAGCAACTTCCCAGTGTCCCAATTTCTCGGCTTTAGTCAGTTCGCCATTTGCGGATTTAATGACGGCTGCAACAACTTGCTGGGCAGCCTGATCGATCGTCTCTTTTCCATCAATTACTCCGCTCACACAGAGATCAATGTTCTCTTCCATATTTTTGAAGGTTTGTTCAGTAGCTGTGATTTTGACTGTGATTGCAGCAGGAGAGCCTATGGGAGTTCCGCGTCCTGTGGTGAAGATGGTAATGTTACAACCTGCCGCAGCAAGACAAGTAACACTCTCCAAATCGGTATTTGGCGTATCAAGGATCACCAGACCAGGGCCTTGGACAATTTCGGACATATCAAAAAAACCGCGAATAGGAGTAGTGCCGGCCTTAGCGACATGCTCCAGCGAACGTTGAATGAAAAACTCAAGGTTTGTATTTTTTTGGGCAAAATCGTCATAAGACACTCCGAACCGATTCTTCCAGCCGCGGTTGACCTCGTCGGCCATTTCAAGTATTTTCGCACCAATCTCGGGTGTACTAGCACGCTGGGCCAGATGTTGTGCTCCGCCAACCAATTCACAGTTTTCTGCCAGAACCACAGTGGCTTGTTTTTCTACCAGCAAATCACATGCTCTGCCGACAACAGGATGACAATGCGAAAATGAATTGGCATCAGATGCGCCGCACTTGGTACCGATAACGAGAGAGGAAAACTCTACAGGCTCCCGTTTTACAGCATGGAGTTCTTCAACCATTTGTTGAACAATCTTAATGCCGGCTTCGACGGTGCGGGTGGTACCGCCCTGCACAACGTTGAGCGTTTTGACCAAACGTCCAGTGGCACTTGCCTTAGCAGGTAAATGAAGCGACAGCGACGCAGCACAACCCATAGCCAAAAAGAGCACTGCGCCAATATTGGGATGCGTCACAAAATGTTCAAGGATATTTCCAAAAAGCTCGAAATCCTTCATCTGCATATCGCAACCATGTGGATGCCCTAGACAGGTGGCACCAGGAACCGCTGCGGCTATCCGGCGGGCAATCTCCATATTACAGCCTGTCAGCGGCATTACTAAAACATAATTTCGAAAGCCGACGCTTCCATTTGATCGCTTGTACCCTTGTAATTTCATAATGCTCCTAGTTTGTTCTATATAAATCAAATTAGTTAGCGTTTAACTGTTCAATAATAGATTCCGCGACTGACTTTGCAATGACCTCTGAACCTTTTGAATTAAAATGTACATCATTTGGATCCTGGAGCTGCGACAGATTTGCCGACACTATGGCATGAAGATCATCAACGGCAACGTTCTCATCACGCATTATCTTTAGCGCAACTTCGTTGTATTGCATATCTTCGCCGCAAATACGGAACATACAGCCTTGCGGCACGGGCGTTGTTGTGGCCCAGATCAGCCGCGCGCCGGTTTTCTTCAATCTTTGCACCAGCTTTTTCAAATTTTTTGCATACTCATTAAGCGGCACTTGCGGAGGGAAACTCGCAATGTGGGCGGGGTCACGATTTTCATCCCTGCTATGAATCATATCGTGAAGTCCCCAATTGAAATGTATCACATCCCATTGTGTGGTACAAAGCCATGATTCAATATCCGAAAGTCCATGAAGAGTTGATTGGCAATTTACATCTGGGCGCCGCACAGTGGCCTTATCTTTAAGTAATTCCTTAACGAGAGGCGTGTAAGCCATAAAGATGGAATCGCCAATCAGCAATACCTTGGGAAGGTTTAAACGCAATTTCCAATAAGCGGCGAGCCAATGCACGTGCAATTCACAAAGAAGAACGTCGAGGAAATCTTGGCCTTGCTCACGCATGTCGAGGTCAGCTATGCGCAAGCCGCGCCTAATATGGTAAAAATCCTGGCGATTCTTGCAGGCCTGGAGGCAGCGTTGCGCAAGAAGATCATAGCCTTTGCCGGGCAAAATCCGATGAGCCACCACGAGGTAATGTGCTGCAAAACCATTTACTTCATAGCTCTTATTGAGGGCGGTCTTGTTTTCAACACACTGTACCAGCAATTTTGCCTGATGGTTGGCAGTGGCACGCCAGTAGGTCGCCAAGTGGGGGCGAAGATCGATAAGACGTTCTAAGCATTCAAGCGGAATGCCATTTCCGCATATCCAAATAGGTTCAGCGGGATATAGCATTTCTCGAAGTTCCAGCCAAGTCTCGAAGCCATGTTGAAACTTACGACAAGGATGCCACGAATATGCCAGAGCGTTGAGGTAAAGAAAATACGAAGCGGCAAGTGAATGCCCTTCCAACCTTTTCCACCAAATCGCCTGACCAAGGTAAACGCCGCAGTAGTCATGGTCGTACCACCAATCGGCGAATGAGATAATAATCTCTTCAATTTTTTTCTTTTCCTGTTCATTGGCAAGAGTATGGTGATAAGTCTGCAAGCCAAGTGTAACATCACAATATTGATCGGCGCTGCACTCGTGCATCTCTCCAACATCTTTGATGCCGGCGTATGGTTTTGGAAACCAGCCTCTGCCGCCCCCCCCATTGGGATGTTTCGTCTCAGCAGCGTTTTCCCAAAGTGTAACAATAGCATCCACGGTCCGACGGGCCAATTCACGTACTTGTGGATCGCCGGTAACTTGCGCCTTTGCACAAAGCGCCTCAAGATAATTACCGCTGGCTTGACCTGCATTTTCGTAATTGAGCCAGATGGTCTTGACCGAGCGCGGAACCGATGAGTTTTCCACGAAGGTTCCCAATCCATTCGGACGATCCTTCACGTCTTCAATGTGCATGGCTTTCATCGTGCGTCCATTGACACAACTTAGCAGGATACCGTCGCTATCGCGAAAGACACGCTCCACCACCTGCCCAATCGTCGTCTCGACTTCGTCAAGCGTTTGGCCGTAATTAGCAGGTGGAAAATTACCTTCAAAAACATCTGTTGTTATCTTGTCCATATCATTTCTTTCTATGTAGCAGCATTTTCAATCTGGTCATGCCAGAGCTTTGTCTAATGTTATAAGATGGCCGCGTTCAATCTTCGTAAAGAGCCATACCGCGCCAATCAACAAATAGTTTGTGATCACATTGGCAACGCCAAAAACGATCGCAGACTTCTCCTGTTCAATGTTAACAGTTATAATAATTTGAGCTATCCATAATCCGACCGCCAACAAAAATTGAATTCCCGTGAGCAGTAAAACGCCGTGATGCGGGATACCATTGCGAAGCGGCTCGTTTTTGAGACTCCTCTCCATATCGCGACGAATGTTCTTTACAACCTTTAACCAACAGAGCCACCCAGCAATCGACAATGGCAGGAGCAGTGTGATATGCCAAAAAAAGGCACTCATCGCATGATTAGTATACATCCACCACATAAGCGGCAAGATACCTAAAGTCGAAATCGCCATAATCAGATTAAAAAGCCACAATGAGATGTTCAGCCATTTGCTTTGCGGTCCAACTGTCGGTACTACCGGCATTTCTTCGATATTGTTTTTATTCCATGGGGCCGGTGGATGGTAATGTCTATCGCCTCCGAGGCGATACCAGTAAAGATATGTAAGAATAAGTGTTATTGCGACAATAATATAAGCAACAGTATTCCAGACAAAGAGAAAACGATATGAGAAATCAGAGCCATTACAGCACCATTTAACAAAATCAAGAAAGACGCCAATGACGACGCCCGCACATATCCCGCAGAGGGACGTAATTATTCCCTGGGCCGAAAAAAATTGTGCAAATCTGGATTTTGGAAAAAGCCGGACAAGAATTGGCAGTTGGATTGCCCCGGACAACGCAAGCAGGAAAACATTGACCAAACCATTCCCAAGGTAAAGCCAGAAAAATAACTTGCCCGGAAGATTTACAAATACCCATACCCAGTTCATGAACACCCAAATTGTCGCAAAGACAGACCAATAGGCACTTACTCGCACCGGATGCCAACGATCAATACATGACATAATAAAGTACATAAATGCCAATGCCGCAATGGTAATTATTGCAGTATATCTTCCAATATCATTAAGTGACAGCCCCATGTCTTTCAAAAAAAATACATTGAACGTATAGCTTACCAAGGTGGCTATAAAAAATGCCTGCATAAGAAAAATGAGCCAATAGAACTTATCTTTAAAGCACTCATCAAAATATACTTTGATCCCGCTTTTCTTTTTAGTATCTTCTTCATCTTTTACTGGCGGATATTGGCCTTCCTTAACCCGAAGGCAGGTAATACCAAAACCTAAAACATAAAATAGCGATGTCGCGATGAATATTTCTCGCATGTGGGATTCGGCATACTTAAATAAGAAGAAATTGATCGCTGAAGCGGCGATGCCGTTAACAACCCGCAATCCTCCGTAAAAACGTGCCATCAATTGGGCTGGAATAACATCATTATATAAACCCCAGAAAACTGAAACGACAAAATTATTGAAAAAATAGAACATGATTATAAATATCACGATCAGAGCAATAGTAACGGTGTTTGGGGCGAATTGCTGGAGCAAAGCAAAATTCTTTTGTATAAGGTGGCTGATATCATCACTGCATCCGAGCAATATCAAACTGATGCACAGAAAAGGCAGAGTCCAGAGAATAAAAGGAATTCGCCGTCCCCACTTGCTGCGGTATCGATCGCTTTTAAAGCTGATGTAAGGATTCATGCTCATCGTCAGAATACCGGGAATGGTCGTCATTAGCACTCCCATCAGCGAGTTTGCGCACCCAAGGCTTTTAAGCTTAAGCGGAAGAATGTTAGGAATCACCCATTGCATCAGCATATAGCTGAGCTCACCCCATATAAGCCAGGTGAAAAGTATTGCTAAAGCGCCTTTGGTATATGTCAAAGTCCCACTATGATATGTTTTAACATTGGGGGTAACAGCTATCTTCTCAGTTATTGATTGTACTTTGGTTTCATTACTCATTTTTTAGTTACCTTCATTCTGCCCGCTTCATTTTAGTATAATATGATCATATATTTACGCCAACTGAGGCCATAAGACGCGTTAGATTATTGCAGAAAATATCATTTTGTTTTTTAGTATCAGGAACGGTTTTTTTGACGCGGCCAATAAAAGCCTGCGGATCATAGCCAGTAAAATCACTTCCGAAAAGGAGCCGGTCGGTTCCGAGGATTTCAATTGTTTTTTCAAGTCTGCCTATGTGCAGACCCCCTCCCATTCCGGAAATATCGAGGTACGTATTGTTAAACCTTGCCAATCGGTTCAGGAAATCATCATCCGCTATATGCGAGCAAATAATTGTGAGTTTTGGAAACATTTGAGCCAAATCGACTATTTCAGGCTCTACATGCAATTGAACGATAAACTTCAGCTCGGCACATTTCTCTATAAGTTTTACAAACGCAGGATCATTATATTTGCATGTACTTTTTAAAGTTTCAATCTTATACGTCAGTAATTCGCCGGCCCAGCGAAAGCCGAATTCGTGAAAACGAACAAGCCATTTCAAAGATTCTTCGGGAAAATCAGGATTCATTGAAACGCCGGGATATAGAAATCCTTTTGATTGAGCCGCCATTTCCAGAGCCTCTTTGTTACCTTCATCAACATCTTCAGGGGTTTCACTTAGAACGCCTTGCCAGGTATTAAAGATAGCCTTGTCGACACCTGTGCTTTTAAGGTAATCGACAGCAGCAGAAACAGATTTGAAAAAATCGGTATTTTTTTTCCACCGAATGCTCGGCATATGTGTATGGGAATCAAGTATTCTCATTTTTTCCATTTTTAAATTCCGGCTATAATTTGCTTACAAACCATCTTATCGCCAAGCGGGTTGTTATCTTTTCAAATTGTAAACTATACGGATCACAGCGCCAATATGTTGCAAATCCATCTGATCTAAGAAGAAACCAGCCGAAATTCCATCCATTAGTCGTATATTTCATAGGAATTGAAGGTTTAACTCGAACAACCGGTTGTGTCTCTATCGTGAATAGTCGCTGTTGTGTGTTGAAGTATCCAGGCCCCCCATGTACAAACAGTTCTTGTATCAATTTGCAGTTATCCGTTTCATTCATACTAATCCAAGGGTTTTGGATGGCAACTTTTATTTCATAACCTTGTTCAAAAGCGGCCATAAACTCGTCGAATGAACCACTAATGACAGAACCATCAGCATCATTATAATAAATCTGACGCCACTGATCGCGTACAAAGAATCGATAGACATCAAAATCATAGATGAAATTACTGCTTGGGGAGTTTGTACCGGCATCCCATGAGTCAAATTGATGATATTTGGGCATATCGCTGTGGTCATCGAGAGGAGAAGGTCCTTTTGAGCTTAAA